>JBFGEI010000021.1:0-20470 GCA_041580155.1 Limimaricola sp. | reverse complement strand
GGTCGGCCCGGCGGCGATCCGGTCGGCCAGCTTCAGCGCCTCGGCTTCAAGATCGGCGGCGTCGACCAGTCGGTTGTAGAAGCCCCAGCGCTCGCCCTCCTCGGCGCTCATCGCGCGGCCGGTGTACAGCAGGTCGGCGGCGCGGCCCTGGCCGATGATCCGTGGCAGCATGGCGCAGGCGCCCATGTCGCAGCCAGCGAGGCCGACGCGGTTGAAAAGAAAGGCGGTCTTCGCCTCGGGCGTCGCCAGCCGCAGGTCCGACGCCATCGCCATGATCGCCCCGGCGCCGACCGCGACGCCGTCGACCGCGGCGACGATCGGCTTGCCGCAGGTCAGCATCGCCTTGACCAGATCGCCGGTCATCCGGGTGAAGCCCAACAGCTCCTTCATCGTCATCCGGGTCAGCGGCCCGATGATGTCGGCGACATCGCCGCCCGAGCTGAAGTTGCCGCCATTCGGCGCGATCACCACCGCGTGGACGTCCTCGGCCGCGGCCAGCGCCCGGAACCAATCCCGAAGCTCGGCGTAGCTGTCGAAGGTCAGCGGGTTCTTGCGGTCGGGCCGGTCAAGCCGGATCACCGCGACGGCGCCGTGCCAGTCGCAGCGGAAATGCCGGGTCGGGCTGGTGCGCAGATCGGTCATCTTGCGTGATCCTCTTCGAAGCTGTCGGTGATCGCCGAAAGGTCGGCCATGACGCGACCGGCCTCGTCGGGCGGGATCGCGCGCATCAGCTCGTCGACCCAGGCCTCGTGCGCCTCGGCCAACCGCGCGAAGTGGTGCCGCCCGGACTCGGTCAGCCGCGCCTCCATCGCCCGGCGGTCGCCGGCGACGGCGCGGCGTTCGGCGTGGCCCTCGGCTTCAAGCCGGTCGACGATGCCGGTGACGTTGCCGTTCGACACCTTCAGCACGCCGGACAGCTCGCTCATCCGCAGCCCGTCTGGATGGCGCGACAGCGCCGCCATCACGTCGAACCGCGGCAAGGTGGTGGCGAATTCGGTGCGGAACCGGTCGCGCAGCTCGGCTTCGATCGCGTTCGCGGTCTTCAACAGCCGCAGCCAGAGCCGCAGCCGGGTCTTGCTTTCGATCCCGGGGCTCATGTTTCGCCCCCCGAGACCGAGATCGCCTGGCCGGTCACCGCGCTGGCGCCGTCGCCGCAAAGCCACAGCACCGCGTCGGCGACCTCGTCGGGCTGCACGAAGCGGCCCTGCGGGTTGCCCGAGGCCAGCGCCTTGGCGGCCTCCTCGCGCGATCGTCCGGTCTTGGCGACGATGGTGTCGATGCTTTGCTCGAGCATCGGGGTTTCGGCAAAGCCGGGGCAGATCGCGTTCACCGTGATCGGAGTGCGCGCCAGTTCCAGCGCCAGCGACCGGGTCAGCCCGACCACCGCGTGCTTGGCCGCGACATAGCCCGAGACATAGCCATAGCCCTTCAGCCCGGCGGTCGAGGCGATGGCGATCAGCCGCCCGCGCCCGGCCTCGCGCATCCCCGGCAGCACCGCCTGCCACAGGTTGAACACGCCGTGCAGATTGACCCGCAGCATCGCGTCCAGATCCTCGGCCGTGGTCTTGCCGAACGGCTTGCTCTCGGCGGCGCCGGCATTGGCGATGGCAAGGGTCACGGGACCGCGGTCTTGCGCCGCTTGCGCCACGACGCGCGCCATGTCGGCCGCCTCGGTGACGTCGCCCGTGACCCAGCCCATCGCCGCCTGCCCCTCGGCGGTCTCGCGCAGCGGCGCCTTGCGCCGCCCGGTGATCGTGACCCGTGCCCCCTGCGCCGCCAGCGCCAGAGCGATGGCGCGGCCGACCCCGGTGCCGCCGCCGGTGACCAGCGCGTGATGCCCGTCCAGCCGCATCAGACCGGCCCCTGCGTTGGTTCGGCCTTGTCAGCCAGCCGCCAAGCCTGGTCGCGCCCGGCGAGATAGGGGTCGGGCCAGGTCTCGTGGCGGTCACCCAGCCCGGTGGCCGCGTGCAGCGTCCAATAGGGATCGGCGAGATGCGGCCGGGCCAGCGCCACCAGGTCGGCGCGCCCCGCCATCAGGATCGAGTTGACGTGGTCGGCCTCGTAGATGTTGCCGACCGCCATCGTCGCGATCCCGGCCTCGTTGCGAATCCGGTCGGAAAACGGGGTCTGGAACATCCGGCCGTAGACCGGCCTGGCCTCGACCGAGGTCTGCCCGGCCGAGACGTCGATCAGATCGGCGCCGGCTTGCTGGAACATCCTGGCGATCTCGACCGCCTCGTCGGGCGTCACCCCGGCCGCGCCGACCCAGTCGTTGGCCGAGATCCGCACCGACATCGGCTTGGCCGCGGGCCAGGCGGCGCGCATCGCCGCGAACACCTCGAGAGGGAACCGCATCCGGTTCTCGAGACTGCCGCCGTAGGCGTCGTCGCGCCGGTTCGACAGCGGCGAGATGAACGACGACACGAGGTAGCCATGCGCGGCGTGCAGTTCGATCATGTCGAAGCCCGCGCGCTCGGCCATCCGGGTCGCGGCGACGAACTGGTCGCGCACCTCGTCCATGTCGGCGCGGTCCATCTGCCGCGGCGCCGGGTTGCGGTCGGACCATGGGATCGGGCTGGCAGACATGGTTTCCCAGTTGCCCTCCGGCAGCGGCGCGTCCATCTCCTCCCAGCCAAGCTGGGTCGATCCCTTGCGCCCGGAATGGCCGATCTGGCAGCAGATCTTCGCGTCTGTCTCGCGATGCACGAAGCCGATGATCCGGGCCCATGCCGCCTCGTGATCGGCCGCGTAGAGCCCCGGGCAGCCCGGGGTGATCCGGCCTTCGGCCGACACGCAGGTCATCTCGGTATAGACCAGCCCGGCGCCGCCCTTGGCGCGTTCGCCCAGGTGCACCAGGTGCCAGTCGGTCGGGGCACCGTCGACCGCCTTGTACTGCGCCATCGGCGACACCACGACACGGTTCTTCAGCGCCATGTCGCGCAGGCTGTAGGGCGCGAACATCGGCGGCCGCACCGGGCCCTCGGTGACGCCGGCCCTTTCCTGGAACCAGCGCTCGGCGCTTTGCAGCCAAGCCGGGTCGCGCAGCCGCAGGTTCTCGTGGCTGATCCGCTGGCTGCGGGTCAGCAGCGAATAATTGAACTGCACCGGGTCGAGATGCAGGTAGCGACCGACTTCCTCGAACCACTCCATCGAGTTGCGCGCCGCCGATTGCAGCCGCAGCACCTCGACCCGTCGCGCCGCCTCGTAGCGGGCGAAGGCGGCGGACAGGTCGGGCTCGGCGCTCAGATCCTCGGCAAGTGCGATCGCCGATTCAAGCGCCAGCTTGGTGCCCGACCCGATCGAGAAATGCGCGGTCGCGGCGGCGTCGCCCATCAGCACGATGTTGTCGTGGTACCAGCGGTCGCACAGCACCCGCGGAAAACTCAGCCAGGCCGAACCGCGGATATGCCGCGCGTTGCTGATCAACGGGTGGCCGTCGAGATGGTCCTTGAAGATCTCCTCGCAGATCGCGATCGACGAATCCTGGTCCATCTCGCCGAAACCGTAGGCGTCCCAGGTGGCCTGGTCGCATTCGACGATGAAGGTCGCGGTGTCGGCGTCGAACTGGTAGGCATGCGCCCAGACCCAGCCCTTGTCGGTCTTCTCGAAGATGAAGGTGAAGGCGTCGTCGAACTTCTGCCTGGTGCCCAGCCAGACGAACTTGCACAGCCTCGTGTCGACCTGCGGCTTGAACACCTCCTCGAACTCGGTCCGGGTGCGCGAATTCAGGCCATCGGCGGCCACCACCAGGTCATGCGTCGCGGCGTAGTCGGCGGCGCTGGCGACCTCGGTCTCGAAGCGAAGCTCGACGCCCAGCTCGCGGGCGCGCTGCTGCAGCAGCAGCAGCAGCTGGCGCCGGCCGATGCCGCAGAAACCATGCCCGCCCGACACCATGCGGACCCCGTCCTTCAGCACCGCGACCTCGTCCCAATAGGCGAAGTGGCTGCGGATCGAGGCGGCCGAAACCGGGTCGTTGGCGGCCAGGTTGTCCAGCGTTTCGTCGGACAGCACCACGCCCCATCCGAAGGTGTCGTCGGGCTTGTTGCGCTCGTAGACGGTGATCTGGTGGTCGGGGTTCCGCAACTTCATCGAGATGCCGAAATAGAGACCTGCCGGACCCCCTCCGAGACATGCGATCTTCATTCCCTGCCCTTTCGTCACCGACGCTCGAAGGCTAGGAGCGGGTCCATTTTATTTCAAGTATAAAATTTACCAACCTAAACTACCTTGCGGCCGTGCCGGGTTCGAAGGCGCACCGGCCTCGAACAAGATTCTTGCCAAGCCGCCCGATACCATGCCACGAATATATCGAGCGCTCGCTCGAAAATGGAGGTAGAACCGGTGTCCGACGTCGCCACGACCCCAACCCCGCAACGCATCGGCTTCGACCTGACCGGCCGGACCGCGCTGGTCACCGGTGCGTCATCCGGGCTGGGGCTGCGCTTTGCCGCGGTGCTGGCGGCGCATGGCGCCAAGGTGACGCTGGCGGCGCGGCGCCACGACAAGGTCGTCGCGGCGCGCGACCGGATCCGCGCCGACGGCGGGCTCGCCGAGGCGCTGGCGCTCGACGTGACCGACCCGGCCTCGGTGCGCGCCGCTTTCGTCACCGCCCATGACATCGTGATCAACAACGCCGGCATCGCCGTCTCGGGACCGGCGGCCGAGACCTCGGAAGCCGATTGGGGCAAGGTCATCGACACCGACCTGTCGGGCGTGTTCCGGGTCGCCCAAGCGGCGGCGCGGGCGTTGATCGACGCCGGGCGCGGCGGCAGCATCGTCAACATCGCCTCGATCCTCGGGCTGCGGGTTGCCGGCGGGCTGTCGGCCTACGCCGCCGCCAAGGCCGGCGTGGTGCAGCTGACCAGGTCGCAGGCGCTGGAATGGGCGCGGCACGGCATCCGGGTCAACGCGATCTGCCCGGGCTATATCGAGACCGAGCTGAACCGCGCCTTCTTCGCCACCGAGGCCGGCCGCGACCTGATCCGCCGGGTGCCGATGCGGCGGCTGGGCCAGCCCGAGGAGCTCGATGCGCCGCTGCTGCTGCTGGCCTCGGATCACGGACGCTTCATGACCGGCACGGCGCTGGTGGTCGACGGCGGCCACATGGTCACCTCACTGTAAGGAACACGGCAATGGATTTCACGATTTCGGCCAAGGTCGAAGACTACCGCGCCCGCGTCGCCCGCTTCGTCGAGACCGAGATCATGCCGCAGGAGGCGGACCGGGCCAATTACGACGCGCATGGCAACATCCGCGAAGACCTGCTGGCCGGCCTGCGCGACAAGGCAAGGTCCGAAGGGCTGTGGTGCCTGCAACTGGCGCCGGAAACCGGCGGCGCCGGGCTCGACAAGGTCGGCATGGCGGTGTGCTACGAAGAGATGAACCGGTCGATCTTCGGCCCGGTGGTGTTCAACTCGGCGGCGCCCGACGACGGCAACATGATGGTGCTGGAAAAGGCCGCGACGCCGGACCAGAAGGCGCGCTGGCTGGCGCCGATCGTCTCGGGCGCGGTGCATTCTGCCTTCGCGATGACCGAACCGCAGCCCGGCTCGGGGTCGGACCCGTCGATGATGCAGACCACCGCGACACGGCACGGCGACAGCTACCGGATCCACGGCCGCAAGTGGTTCATCACCGGCGCCGAATCGGCGCAGCATTTCATCCTGATGGCACGCACCTCGGACGACCCGCGCCGCGGCCTGACCGCCTTCCTGTTCGACCGCGACCAGCCCGGCTGGAAGATCGAGCGGCGGATCCCGATTATGGGCCCCGAAGAGCACGGCGGCCATTGCGAGATCAGCTTCGACGGGCTCGAGATCGACGCCTCGAACGTGCTGCTGGGCGAAGGGCTCGGGCTGAAGCTGACCCAGATGCGGCTCGGGCCGGCGCGTCTGACCCATTGCATGCGCTGGCTTGGCCTGTCGAAGCGGTCGGTCGAGATCGCCCAGGCCTACGCCGCAACCCGCTACGGGTTCGGCCAGCGGCTGGCCGACCGCGAGACGATCCGGCAGATGCTCGGCGACCTGGCGATGCAGATCGAGATCGGCCGGCTCTTGGTGATGAAGGCGGCCTGGGCGCTGGATCAGGGCAGCTTTGCCCGCAAGGAGGTGTCGATGGCCAAGGTCCATGTCGCCAACCTGCTGCACAAGGCCGCCGACACCGGCATCCAGATCAACGGCGCGCGCGGCTATTCCACCGATACGCCGCTGGAGTGGATCTACCGCTACGCCCGCCAGGCGCGGCTGGTCGACGGCGCCGACGAGGTGCATCGAATGGTGCTGGAGCAGCATCTCGCGGCGGAAAACCGCGATTTCTGGTCATGGGAGGTGGCGGCCGGCTGACGCCGCCGCGCCCGCGCAACTCAGGAGCAGCCCGATGTCCGACACCCCGCCCCCCGGCCTCGACACCGCCCGGCTTGCCGCCTGGCTGGAGCGCCAGCTTCCGTCCCCCGACCGGAGGCTGCGCTGCAGCCCGATCAGCGGCGGCCAGTCGAACCCGACCTATTTCGTCGACTGGGGCGACCGCCGCATGGTGCTGCGCCGCAAGCCGACCGGGCCGATCCTGCCCGGCGCCCACGCGATCGAGCGCGAATACCGGGTGCTGAAGGCGCTGGCGGGCAGCGCGGTGCCGGTGCCGCAGGTTCTGCGGCTGGAAGAGGACCCTGAGGTGCTCGGGGCGCCATTCTACCTGATGGAGCGGATCGAGGGCCGGGTGTTTTCCGACTGCGCCCTGCCCGGCCTCGCGCCCGAGGAGCGCCACGAGATCTACCTGTCGATGGCCGAGACCCTGGCGCGGCTGCACGCGGTGCGCCCCGAGGCGATCGGGCTTGCCGATTACGGTCGGCCCGGCGGCTACTTCGAACGGCAGATCGCGCGCTGGACCCGGCAATACCGCGACTCGGACGGCCCGCGGATCGCGGCGCTCGACCGGCTGGCGGTCTGGCTGCCCGACAACCTGCCTGACGACGACGGCGCGGTGGCGATCGCGCATGGCGACTTCCGGCTGGGCAACATGATGATCCACAAGACCGAACCGCGGGTCGTCGCGGTGCTCGACTGGGAGCTGTCGACACTGGGCCACCCGCTGGCCGACCTGGGGTTCTGCGTGATGCCCTGGCAGACCGCGCCGGGCGAATACGGCGGCATCCTCGGGCTCGACCACGCGGCGCTCGGGATCCCCAGCCGCGACGACTTCGTGGCGCGGTACCACGCGCATGCGCTGCCGACCGCGCCGCTGACGCCGTTCCACCGGGCCTTCGCGCTGTTTCGCTTCGCGGTGATCTTCGTCGGCATCTCCGACCGCGCCCGCGCCGGCACCGCCGCCTCGGGGGCGGCGGCCGAGCTTGGGCCGCTGGCCGAGCGCTTTGCGGTCCGGGCGCTGGAGGCGGCGGGTCTGGACGCCTAGCGGCCCTTCCAGACCGGGTCGCGCTTTTCGGCGAAGGCGCGCGCGCCCTCGCGCTGATCCTCCGAGCGATACAGCCGCTCGACCGTCTCGAACTGGCTCTTGGTGATCCGGTTCATCGCGTCCTGGAACCGCAGCCCCTCGGCCTCGCGCACGACTTCCTTGATCGCGGCGAAGACCAGCGGCGGCCCGGCGGCCAGCTCGTCGGCCAGCGCCCGCGCCTCGGCCATTAGCCGGTCGGCCGGCAGCACCCGATTGACCAGCCCCCAGCGCGCCGCCTCCTCGGCCTCGAGCCAGCGACCGGTCAGCAGCATCTCCATCGCGATGTGATACGGTATCCGCTTCGGCAGCTTGATCGAGGCGGCGTCGGCCACCGTGCCCGACCGGATTTCCGGCAACGCGAAGCGCGCGTGATCGGCGGCCAGGATCAGGTCGGCCGACAGCGCCAGCTCGAGCCCGCCGCCGCAGCAGATGCCGTTGACCGCCGCGATCACCGGCTTGTTCAGCCCGCGCAACTCCTGCAGCCCGCCAAAGCCGCCCTTGCCGTAATCGCCATCCACCGCGTCGCCCTCGGCCGCCGCCTTGAGATCCCAGCCGGGGCAGAAGAACTTCGACCCGGCGCCGGTGACGATCGCCACCCGCAGATCGGGATCGTCGCGAAAACCGGTGAACACCTCGCCCATGATCCGGCTGGTCGCAAGATCGATCGCATTGGCCTTGGGCCGGTCGAGCGTCACCTCGAGAACATGGCCCCGGCGCTCGGTCCGGATCGGGTTATCGGTCATCGATCTCTCCTGTTCTTATCAGCGCATCCACCGCCACCGCGCCGCCGGGGCTGCAGATCAGCGGGTTGATCTCGACCTCGGCGATGCGCCCGGCCTCGGCCGTCACGTAATCCTGCACCGCCAGCACCGCGCCGACCACCGCGCCCAGATCGACCGGCGGCGCGCCGCGATAGCCGGCCAGCAGCGGCGCGATCCGCAGCCGCGACAGCGCGGCGCGGATCGCGGATCCGTCGACCGGCAGCAGCAGCGACGTCCGGTCGCGCAGGATCTCGGTCCAGACGCCGCCGGCGGCAAGCGTCAGCACGTAGCCATGCGCCGGATCGAGCACGACCCCGACCAACAGCTCGATCCCCGGCTCGCTGACCATCTGCTCGACCAGGAAGCTTTCGCAGGTCATCGCCTGCGCCGCCTGCGCCACTTGTTCCGCGTCGTGCAGCCGCAACACCACGGCCCCGGCCTCGGACTTGTGCGCGATGCCCTCGCCCTTCAGCGCCACCGGGAAGCCGATCTCGACGGCGCGCGCCGCGGCGGTTTGCGGGCTGCCGGCGCGCCCCGAGCGCGGCACCCGCAGCCCGTGCGCCGCCAGCGCCGCCTTCGACGCGGCCTCGGTCAGGCTGCGCAGCCGCAGTGGCGGTCGCGGCAGCAGCAATGGGGCCGTGGCGGCGCCGGTCTCTCCCAGCCAGGCCGCCACCGCCATCGCCTGCACCGCCTCGTCGAGCCCGCAAAGCGGCACCATGCCGCGACCGATGATGTCCTGCGCCACCGGTTCGGGGATATTCTCGGCCAGCGTCCCGAGGATCGCCATCGGGACACCGCAGGCCGCCCCGGTCTGCTGCGCTGCCTCGAGCACCAGCCCCCAGTCGTCCGAGCCGCAGCGATCCGGGCGCGGGAAGTCCAGCACGACGCAGCCCATCGCCAGCGACGGCACCATCATCGCGCTGAACACCGCGGTCATCGCCGCGCCGTCGCCCCAGACATAGGTGTTGTAATCCAGCGGGTTGGCCAGCGCGACCTTGGGCCCGAGCGCGGCACGCAGCGCGCCGCGCTGGGGATCGGTCAGCGCGGGAAATTCGATGCCGCTGCCCTGCGCCGCATCTGCGACAAGGCTGGCCTCGCCGCCCGAACACGACATCGACGCGATCCGGTTCGACCGCAGCGGACCCGCGACATGCAGCAGCTTGAGGGTTTCCAGCAGCCCCGAAAGCGACGCCACCGTTCCGATGCCGAGCCGGTCGAACAGCGCCCGCGCCCCGGCATCGCTGCCGGCCAGCGACGCGGTGTGCGACACCGTCGCCAGCCGGGCCTGGTCCGACCGCCCGACCTTGAGCGCCACCACCGGCTTGCCGAGATCGCGCGCCGTGCGCGCCAGCGCCTCGAGCCCGCGCAGATCGTCGATGCCCTCGACATGCAGCCCGAGCGCGGTGACCCGCGGATCGGCAAGCAGCGCCGCGCCGATCTCCGACAGGCCGGTCTGCGCCTGGTTGCCGGCGGTGAACATGTAGGCCAGCGGCAGGCCGCGCCGCTGCATCGTCAGGTTGATCGCGATGTTCGACGACTGGGTGACGATCGCGACGCCGCGCGACACCGCTTCGCCGCCATGCTGGTCGGGCCACAGCGCGGCGCCGTCGAGGTAGTTGAGAAAGCCGTAGCAGTTCGGCCCGAGAATCCGCATGGTCCCGGCCGCCGCGATCAGCGCCTGCTGCAGATCGGCGGCGTCGCCAAGCTCGGCCGCCGCCTCGCGGAACCCCGAGGCAAAGCACACCGCGCCGCCGGCGCCGATCGCCGCCAGCCCGCGCACCACCTCGATCGTGGCCGCGCGGTTGACCCCGACGAACACCGCGTCCGGCGGCGCGGGCAGCGCGGCGATATCCGGGACCGTCGCCAGCCCGCCGATCTCGGGCCGCGTCGGGTGCACCGGATGGATCGGCCCGGCGAACCCGATGCGGCGCGACTCGCGGATCACGTTGGCGCACCAGCCGCCGCCGCCGATCACCGCGATCGACCGCGGCCGGATCAACCGGTCGAGCGGCTGCATCACGCCCCCAGCGGCCGGAACAGGGCCCGGCTGATGATGTGACGCTGGATCTCGCTGGTGCCGTCCCAGATCCGTTCGACCCGGGCGTCGCGCCAGAACCTTTCGATCGGGAAATCATCCATCAGCCCCATGCCGCCGTAGATCTGCAGTGTGGTATCGGTGACCCGCGCCAGCATCTCGGTGGCATAAAGCTTGGCCGAGGCGATCTCGCGGTTGGACGGCAGGCCGCGGTCCAGCCGCCAGGCGCCCGACAGCGTCAGCCAGTCGGCGGCGTCGATCTCGGTGATCATGTCGGCGACCTGGAAGCCGACGCCCTGGAACCTGGCGATCGGCTGGCCGAACTGCTTGCGGTTGGCGGCGTAGTCGAGCGCCAGGTCGAAACAGCGCCGGGCCCGGCCGACCGCCATCGCCGCCACCGTCAGCCGGGTCGCGTAGAGCCAGTCGTTCATCACCTGAAACCCGCCGTCGATGGCGCCCAGTACCTGCTCATCGGACAATCGGCAGTCGTCGAAATCGAGGATGCAGTTCTTGTAGCCGCGGTGCGACACCGACCGGTAGCCGTCGCGCACGACGAAGCCCGGCGTGCCGCGATCCACCAGGAAGCAGGTGATCCGCTTCTTGGGACCGCTCGGCGTGTCGTCCTGGCCGGTGGCGACGAAGACGATGAAGAAATCGGCGTGTTCGGCGCCCGAGATGAAGTGCTTGGAGCCGTTCAGCCGCCAGTCGCCGCCGTCGCGCACCGCGCTGCAGGTCATGCCGCGGATGTCGGATCCGGCGCCGGGTTCGGTCATCGCCAGCGCGTCCATCCTTTCGCCGCGCACCGCTGGCAGCAAGTAGCGGTCGCGCTGGTCGCCGACGCAGGCCATCAGGATGTTCTGCGGCCGGCCGAAGAAATGCGTCAGCGCCATCGAGCCGCGGCCAAGCTCGCGTTCGACCAGAGTGAAATCGAGATGCGACAGCCCGGCGCCACCGACGCTTTCGGGAAAATTGCAGGCGTAGAACCCCAGCTCGACCACCTTGCGGCGGATCTCGGCGCCAAGCTCCGGCGGTACCTCGCCGGCGCGCTCGACACTGTCCTCGTGCGGGTAGATTTCCTGCTCGACGAAGCGTCTGACCGTGGCGACGATCATCTCCTGCTCCTGGTTCAGACCGAACTCCATGACGTCCCCCGCCGCTGCCGTTGCCGGATCAGTTTGCACCGCTTGACCGGGGCGATCGTGCAGACTTAGGCTTGAACCATGCAGGCTTCGCAAAAATCAGACCGGTGTCGGAGCGTCGGCGTGCTGCTGTTCGACAAGTTCTCGAACCACTGCCTCGCCAACGCGATCGAGCCGCTGCGCGCCGCCAACACGCTTGCCGCGGGGGCGCTGTATCGCTGGCAGGTCCTGACGCTGGACGGCGCGCCGGCGACCTCGTCGAGCGGGCTGCCGGTGACGCCGGAGTGCGCGCTGCGGGCGCATCCGGGCGGCGACTACCTGCTGGTGATGCCGAGCTACGGCCATCTCGAGCACGCGACCCCGGCCACGCTGCGCGCGCTGCGCGCCGCGGCGCGGCGGTTCCGGGTCCTGGTGGGGATGGACACCGGGGCCTGGCTGCTGGCCGCCGCCGGGCTGCTCGACGATCGCGCGGCGACGATCCACTGGGACGAATACGCCGCCTTCGCCGAACGGTTTCCCGAGGTCGATCTGCGCCCCGACCGGGTGGTGACCGACGGCGACCGGATCACCTGCGGCGGTGCGACCACCGCCTTCGAACTGGTGCTGCAGCTGATCCAGGCGCATCACGGCACGACGCTGCGGCTCGACGTGGCGGCGATGTTCATGCATGGCGAATGGCCCGGCGGCGACCGCTCCGGGCTGCGCCCGACCGGACATGGCCGCACCGACGCCGCGGTGGCGTTGATGCGGCGCCGGATCGAGGATCCGCTGCCGATCGCCGAGGTCGCCCGCAACGTCGGAGTGTCGCAGCGCGCGCTCGAGACGCTGTTTCGCGCCAATCTCGGCCAGACCGCGCAGCAGGTCTACCGCCAGCTTCGCCTGTCGGAGGCGCGGCGGCTGCTGCGCCTGTCCGACCTGCCGATCGCCGACATCGCGCGACGCTGCGGATACGGCGATCCCGGCGCCATGACCCGAGCGTTTCGCGGCGCCTTCGGTCTGCCGCCAAGCCGATACCGCCGCAGCGCCTGACGCCCGGACCGCAAGCTTCCGGGTCGGAGGTCTCAGTTCGCCAGTCGCAGCCGCAGGTCGTCGTAGCCGCCGAGGTGAACCCCATCGAGAAACACCTGCGGCAACGACGCCTCGCGCGGCAGCCTGCGCTGCAGCTCGGCCATGACCGCCGGGTTCGACGCGTCGCGCTCGGCATAGCCGACGCCGTGTATCGCCATCAGCCGCTTGGCCGCGGCGCTGTCGCTGCAATCGGGAAGCGTGAAGATCTCGACCATCATCGGGGCATCCTCGCGAAGACCGCGGCCGGCGATCGGCTGCCACCGCCTTGATGCTGGCCTTGGCGACCTGCCGCTACGCTGCGCCCGACACCTCTTCCATGGTCACGTCATAGCCCCACAGATATCGCACATGCGCCAGCGTCGCGTCGCGCTCGACCGGGTCGAGCGGAATGTCGTTCAGCGACCGATGCCGCAATCGCAGCGTCCGGTCGCCGGCCAGGTTGGCGTCGACCACCTGGATATCCGGATCGCGGGTCGACACGTCGTAGGACCGGGCCAGCGTTTCGCGAACCTTGTGGAACCCGCGCTCGTCGTGGATCGCGGTGACGGTCAGCGGCTCATCCTCGCCGACATCCGACAGGGCGAACATCCGGAAATCGCGCATCACCTTGGGGCTGAGGAACTGCTGGATGAAGCTTTCGTCGCGGTAGTTGGCCCAGGCCTCCTTCAGCACGCCGCGCCAGTCGCGCGCCCCGGCGATGGCGGGGAACCACTCGCGATCCTCTTCGGTCGGCGCCTCGCAGATCCGCCGTATGTCCTGCATCATCGCGAAGCCCAGCGCGTAGGGGTTGAAGCCGCTGAAATGCGGCGAGTCGAAATCCGGCTGGGTCAGCACGTTGGTATGGTTCTGGATGATCTCGAGCATGGCGCCGTCGTCGATCCGGCCCTCGGCGTGCAGCTTGTTGATGATGTGGAAATGCACGAAGCAGGCGCAGCCTTCGTTCATCACCTGGGTCTGCTTCTGCGGATAGAAATACTGGCCGATGTTGCGCACGATCCGCAGCACCTGGCGCTGCCAGCCATCGAGGCCGGGGCTATGCCGTTCCAGGAAATACAGCAGGTTCTCTTCCGGCAGCCCAAGCAGCCGCTTGCGCTCGTGCTCGTTGCTTTCGGCCTCGGCGGCGCTGCGGGTGGTGCCCAGCGTGGTCCAGAGGTAGTGCACCGCCTGCTCCTGCTCCTCGATCCGGCGATGCTCGCGGGCCCGCTCCTCGCGCAGCGACGGCTGCGGCGGACGCCGGTGCCGGAACACCCCGGCCGACATCACCGCATGCGCCGCGTCGAGCACCCGCTCGACGTTGCGCCGGCCGTGCCGTTCCTCGCAGGTCTGCAGATAGCCGCGGGCGTATTCGAGGTAGTCGAGAATGCCGTCCGGGTCGGTCCACTGCCGGAACAGGTGGTTCGACCGGAAGAAATGGTTGTGACCGAAAGCGGCATGGGCGATCACCAACGCCTGCACCGGCATCGAGTTCTCCTCGAGGCAGTAGCTGATGCAGGGGTTCGAGTTGATGACGATCTCGTAGGCCAGCCCGCGCGCCCCCATCCGGTACAGCCGGTCGTGGTGGATGTAGTGCTTGCCGAACGACCAGTGCCGATACATCAGCGGCATGCCGATCGACGAATAGGCGTCGAGCATCTGCTCGGACGAGATGATCTCGATCTGGTTGCGGTAATACTCGAGCTGAAGGTCGTCGCGCGCCACCGTCTCGATCGCGTCATGCGCCCGGCGCAGCGTGTCGAAGTTCCAGTCGGTGCCGGTGAAGATCAGCCGGCCGCTGTCGTTGACCTTATCCATTCCGCACCTCGGTCGGGTGCTTGGCGAACAGGTCGTGGAACACTGGGTAGATGTCGGATGGCGACGCGATCCGCTTCATCGCGAAATTCGGCCAGTGCTCGGCGACGCTGCGATAGGCCATCCACAGTTGGGTGCCGTTGTCGTCGTTGCGCAGGAACCGGGTCTCTTCCTCCTCGATGATCTCGACATAGGCGAAATACTGGCACAGCTTCATCAGCTCGGCGTCGAGCAACTCTGTGCAGGCCAGCGAGTCGCCCTGGTGGTTGTCGCCGTCCGAGGCCTGCGACGCGTAGATGTTCCACTCGTCCGGGGAATACCGCTCCTCGATCACCTTGCGCATCTCGGCCAGCGCGGTGCTGACCACGGTCCCGCCGGTCTCGCGGGAATGGAAGAAGGTGTCCTCGTCGACCTCGGAGGCCTGGTGGGTATGGCGGATGAACACCAGGTCGACGGTGTCGTAGCGCCGGGTCAGGAACAAGTGCAGCAGTACGAAGAACCGCTTCGCCAGGTCCTTTTCGCGTTCGCCCATCGAGGCCGAGACGTCCATCAGGCAGAACATCACCGCGCCGGCTTTCGGTTCGGGGCGCTGTTCGAAGTAGTTGTAGCGCAGGTCGAGCGGGTCGAGATACGGCACCTTGCGCTGCCGACCCAGCGCCTCTTCCAATTCGCCGCGCAGCGCCGCCAGGTCGTCGACCTGCTTGCGGCTTGGCTGGTGGATCGCTTCGATGTCGAAGATCCGCCTGCGCAACTCGCCGACCTGCGCGTCCTTCGGCCGTTTCAGCGCGATCCGCCGGCCCAGCGCGTTGCGCATGCTGCGCCGGACGTTGAGATTGCCCGGCGAGCCGGTGACCGAGATCCCGGCCCGGTGCGGCTTGGTCGCGGTGATCTTCTTCAGGCTGCGCTTGACCAGGTCGGGCAGTTCCAGGTCCTCGAAGAAGATGTCGAGGAACTCGTCGCGCGAGATCACGAAGGCGAAGTCGTCCTCGCCCTCGCCCGACGCCGCGCCGCGCTTGCCCTGGCCGCCCGATCCGGCGGGCGGGCGGGCGATCTCGTCGCCGGCCCGATACTCCTTGTTGCCGGCAAGCACGCCCTCGCGCTGGCCGCCCTTGGGCGCGTGACGGAACGACGGCTCGAGCACGCTGTCGCGCGGCACCGTGACCTTGTCGCCCTCGTCCACCTCGGCGATGCCGCGCTTGCGGACCGAGGCGTCGACCGCGTTCTTCACATGCGACCGCACCCGGCCGATGAAGCGCCGCCGGTTGCTAAGGCTCTTGCCCTTGGGGTTCAAACGTCGGTCGATGAAGTTCGCCATGCTGTGTCACCGCTCATCCTGCCTTGTTCACGCGCATGTACCACTCGACCAGCCGCCGGACCTGGCGCTGCGTGTAGCCGCGCTCGGCCATCCTCTCGACGAACTCGAGGTGCTTGGCATCGGTGTCCTTGTCGCGCTTGGCGCCGAAGCTCACCACCGGCAACAGGTCCTCGATCTTGCTGAACATGCGCTTCTCGATCACCCGGCGCAGCTTCTCGTAGCGATGCCAATCCGGGTTGCGGCCCTCGTTCTCCGCGCGGGCGCGCAGCACGAACTTGACCACCTCGTTGCGGAAGTCCTTGGGGTTGGCGACCCCGGCGGGCTTCTCGATCTTGGCGAGCTCCTGTTCGAGGATCTCGCGGTCGAACATCTGCCCGGTGTCGGGATCCTTGTAGTCCTGATCCTCGATCCAGGCATCGGCATAGGCGATGTAGCGGTCGAACAGGTTCTGGCCGTAGTCGGTGTAGCTCTCGAGATAGGCCTTCTGGATCTCCTCGCCGATGAAGTTGGCGTAGCGTGGCGCCAGCTCGGTCTTGATGAAATCGAGGTAACGGCTCTCGACCTCCTCGGCGAACTGCTCGCGCTTGATCGCCTGTTCCAGCACGTACATCAGGTGCACCGGGTCGGCCGCCACCTCTTCCACGTCGTGGTTGATGGTCTCGGCCAGCACCTTGAAGGCGAACCGGGTCGACACCCCCGTCATGCCCTCGTCGACGCCGGCGGCATCGCGATACTCCTGCATCGAGCGCGCCTTGGGATCGGTGTGCTTCAGGGTTTCGCCGTCATAGACCCGCAGCTTCGAATAGATCGTCGAATTCTCGTGCTCCTGCAGCCGGGTCAGCACCGAGAACCGGGCCAGGATTGGCAGCGTCTCGGGGGCGCAGGGCGCGTGGCCGAGCGAGCTTTCGTTGAGCAGCTTGCGGTAGATCCGCGCCTCTTCGGTGGCGCGCAGGCAATAGGGGATCTTCACCACGCTGATCCGGTCGAGAAACGCCTCGTTGTTCTTGTTGCCCTTGAACTGACGCCACTCGGCCTCGTTCGAATGGGCGATGATCAGCCCCTGGTAGGGGATTGCGCCGATGTTCTCGGTGCCGACGTAGGATCCTTCCTGGGTCGCGGTCAGCAGCGGGTGCAGCACCTTGATCGGCGCCTTGAACATCTCGACGAACTCGAGCACGCCCTGGGTGGTGCGGTTCAGCCCGCCGGAAAAGCTGTAGGCGTCCGGGTCGCTCTGGCCCAGATGCTCGAGCTTGCGGATGTCGAGCTTGCCGATCAGCGTCGAGACGTCCTGGTTGTTCTCGTCGCCGGGTTCGGTCTTGGCGACGCAGATCTGGCGCAGCCGCGACGGGTGCATCCGGGCGACCGAGAACTTCGAGATGTCGCCGCCGAATTCCTCGAGCCGCTTCACCGCCCAGGGCGACATCAGCCCGGTCAGCAGCCGGCGCGGGATGTTGTACTTGTCCTCCAGCAGGTCGCCCATCCGATCGCGGTCGAACAGACCCAGCGGCGACTCGAAAATCGGACTGATCTCGTCGCCCGACTTGAGGACGTAGACCGGCTCCTTCTCCATCAGTTGCTTGAGGATCTCGGCCATGGTCGACTTGCCGCCGCCGACCGGGCCGAGCAGGTAGAGGATCTGCTTGCGCTCCTCGAGACCCTGGCTGGCGTGGCGGAAGAAGCCGACGATCCGCTCGATCGTCTCCTCGTTGCCGTAGAGATCCGAAAAGGCCCGGTAGATCTTGACCGTCCGGTTCAGGAAGATCCGCCCCAGCGCCTGATCATGGCTGGTATCGACCAGCTCGGGCTCGCCGATCGCCGAGATCATCCGCTCCGCCGTGGTTGCGCGCATCGACGCATCCTCACGGCACCCGAGCAGGTAATCCTGCAGCGTCATTTCGTCTATTTTCAAGCGGGCGTAGGAGTCCGCGAATTGCGTGAATACGTCCATCTGCCTCTATCTTTCGTCGGTTGGCTCACTGTTGAAGGTGCGTGGCCACCATCCCTTGGATAGGCGCTTCTTCTTAGTATTCTTCCATTATATCATGTGGTGTGTCGCTGCGCCAAAACCACTCCTTCAAGCATGACAACTCAGATCATGCTTTCATGATCATAGCGTGAACCGGACCGTTTCGGGCATGCGAATTGACACAGTCGGGCAAAAAATCGCCGGATGTGACTTCTGCCACCGGGGGTTGCAGCCGCGGAACCCCAGCCAGCACGGCCGAAGCCGGTTTCGCGAAGCCACGGACAGCGCGCGAGAAATCTGCGTCAGTGAAACAATATTTCTTGCCCAGGCGCGCCGAAACCGGGCGCGACGGCAGGTCGCGGGTGCGGTCGGACCCGGCTGCGATCCGTCGACGCGGCGCCCGACCCGGTCTGGGTCGGGCGCGGTATTCATGCTCTGCATCGCGGCTCAGGCCGAGCGCAGCAGCACCTTGTTCGATCCGATCGCCTCGGAGATCCGCTGGTAATGCGCCATCCGCCGGGTCGAATTCTCAGCCGAGCGTAGCAGCACCGTCTCGGCCTCCTCGAGGATCGCCAGCGCCTGCCGGTTGACGGCCGCCTGCGCCGCCGGGCGCACCGGGGTCAGCGGCCGGCTGGTCGCCTGCCGGTCCGGTCCGGTGCTGACGGCGCGCCCGCGCGGCTGCTCCGGATCGCGGTTCGCCCGGGCCAACGCCTCGAGCTTTTTCCCGGCCGCCGCGATCGCCTTGCGGGCTTCGGCGTAATCGCCGTCGGGCAGCGCTTCGCCGATCACCTCGAGCCGTTCGCCCAAGCAGTCGACCAGGTAGCTGGTCTCGGCGAGGCTGCCGCAGAACTGCGCCGCCGCCGAGAACTCGGAGACGATCCGGTCGGTGGTGAGGATGCTTGCCGCCCCCGACAGCACCGCGCCGGTCGGAGCGACGAAGACCGGCCCGGCGCCGGTGCCGGGCGCCGGGTCGAGATCCATCGCGCCACCCTGCTGATACTGCGGCGGCACGAAGATCGGCCCGCTCGGATCGACCGGCTCGTGGCCCGCGAACGCCGGCGCCGCGACCAGCGCCGCACCGGCTGCAATCATCCGTCCGAATGTCGATGTGGTCATTGGCCTAGCCCCCGAATGCAGATGGCAGGATGAAGGTCAGCGACAGCGTCAGCCGCTGGCTGGCCCGCTCGTCGAACAGGTCCTCGACGGTCATCGTCAGGCCTAGGTTCGCAAAGCTGGGCGACCGGAACGACGCCCCGAGGTCGACCTCGCGACCATCCCAGGCCAGGCTGCTGCCGATGCTTTCGGTCAGGCCGATCCCGGCCCCGGCGAACAGCCCTGGTTCGGTGCCGTCGTCGCGGATGTCGGTGCCGGCGCCAAGCGTCATCATCACCGGGTAGCGGTCGCCGCCGCGATCGATTTCGAAAAACCGCGTCAGCGCCAGCGCCGCGCGCGGGTCGCGGCCGTCGGCGTCGCCCCAGGTGCCGATCCGGTCCACCGTGATCCCGGCATAGATCGGCGCCGCCCCGGCGCCGATCCGCCGCGCCGCCTTGAGGGTGAAGTAGCCCGAATCCCCGAGATCGTCGGTCAACGAGATGACCTGCGTGGTGAACTGGAAACCGACCCCGTCGTTGGCGTCGCCCAGGCCGAAGCCGAACGCGGCCGAGCCGTCGATGTCGTCATTCGCCGCGCTGCGCCGGGTGGTGCCGGCCAGCGCGGCGAAGGCCAGCCCGCTCGGCGCCACCGTCGCCGATGGAATGCCCAGCAAGGTCAGGTTCTTGGCGCCGCCCGTGCCCGTCCGCACCGCTTCGAGGCCGGGGGCCGGGTCGGCGCTGTCCTGCGCCGCCGCAGCCACGCCGGCAAGCGCCAGCGCCACGGCGCCGACCAGGCCCCGGGCCACGGCGTCTTCGGAAATCCTCTTCAACATCTCACTCCACCTCTCACTGCAAATCCCCCTTGGCCGGCGCGCCTCGGCGCTCTCGGTGCCCGGTCATTCCGAAAGCCCGTAGGCGCGGCGAATGCCGCGTTGGGTTCCGGGACCGAAATCGCCGTCGATCGTGCCGGCATAGAATTCGTGGTCGCGCAGCTGCTGCTGCAGCGCTTTGCGGGTGGCGTCGCTGAACATCGTCGGCCGGTCGCCAAGCAGCCGCAGCACGTCGGCGCTGCCCGTTCGCAGCGCCTGGTACAGGTAATGCGCGGAATCGGCCGGCCCCTTCGACGGCACGAGACCGTCGTCGATCAGCGCCGCGAAATTGAACTGCGCCTGCGGATGCCGCAGATCCGCCGCGCGCTCGAAGAACCCCAGGGCGCGCTGCGGATCCGGCAGCAGCCCGAGACCGCCCTGGTAGTGCAGGAAACCGAGATCGTTGATCGCGTCGGCAAAGCCGGCCTCGGCCGACTGGCGATACAGCGCCAGCGCCTTCACCGGGTCCTCGGCGACGCCGACGCCGCGCTCGTAGAGCTTGGCCAGTTCGAACTGCGCCTCGGGCGCGCCAGCCTCGGCGGCGCGCTGCAGATACGACACCGCCGAGCCGGGGTCGTAGTGATCCTCGGCCGGGTTCAGCCGCATGTAGGCCAGCCCCAGCATCGACCGGGTGTCGCCACCATCGGCAAGCACCTGCAGCTGCTGCTCCTCGTCGGGGCGCAGCCTGGACCAGGCGGCGATGCGATCGGAGCCGTCCGGCGCCGCGGCGCCGGCCCCGGCAAGGTAGAACGGCACCCCCGACAGCGATCCGTAGGTGTAGGGCTCCTGCAGGTTGCCGGTGTCGCGCAGCACCCGGTCGCGGACCTGGCGGAACGCCAGGCTGATCTCGAGCCCCGGCTGCGGCAGCTTCTCGATCAGCGCCCGGGCGAAGGGGCTGTTGTCGCCCTCGCCGTCGAGAGCCACCTGGCCGTCGCGCGCGGCGAACGCCACCAGCGTCCCGCGGTCGGGCTGCGCCGGTGCCAAGCCGCCGGCGC
>JBFGEI010000020.1:0-20867 GCA_041580155.1 Limimaricola sp. | reverse complement strand
GCGTCCTTGACCCGCGGCGCCAGCTTGTCGGCGGCGAAGGCGCGGGCGGCGTCGCGCAGCATCCGCTCGTCCTCGTCGAGCTGGGTTTCCAGCAGGAACGGGTCGGACCAGTCGAACGCGCCAAGCTCGGGGCCGTGGCCGTTGGTGTCTTTCGCCATGTCAGTCTCCGGTTTCATCGAGGGAGGCAAGCCGCGCCGCGAAGGCGTCGAGCAGCCGGTGTTTCAGGATCTTGCCGGTCGCCGCGGCGGGCAGCTGATCGACGATGAGGATCTTCGAGGGCCGCTTGTAGCTCGACAGCCGCTCGGCGACATGTGCCTTCAGCGCCTCGGGGTCGACCTCGGCGCCGGTGCATTGCACGAAGGCCAGCACCTCTTCGTTGCCGTTGCGGCTGCGGCCGATGACGGCGGACTGGATCACCGCCGGGTGGTCGTTCAGCGCCGCCTCGACCTCGGGCGGGTAGACGTTGAAGCCCGAGCGGATGATCAGCTCCTTGCTGCGGCCGACCACGTGCAGCCGCTGCTGGTCGTCGATCCGGCCGAGGTCGCCGGTGCGCAGCCAGCCGTCGATGCTCAGCACCTTGGCGGTTTCGGCGGGGTTGTGGAAATAGCCCAGCATGACGTGCGGGCCGCGGGTCAGGATCTCGCCGACGCCCTCGGCGTCGCGCGCCTCGGGGTCGATCATGATCTCGATGCCGGGCAGCGCCGGGCCGACCGAGGTGTCGGGGCTGCCGATCGGGTTGCGGGTGCCGCAGACCCCGGCGGTGCTTTCGGTCATGCCGTAGCCGTTCTGCAGCGGCAGGCCGTAGAATGCCTCGGCCTTGCGCTTCCACGCCGGGTCGAGCGGCGCCGCGCCGGACGACACGTAGCGCAGATTGGCGCCTTCGAGCCTTGTCATGCCAAGCTCGGCGGTGTGCTTCATCAGCAGCGCGTGCATCTGCGGCACCGCCGGCAGCACCGTCACCCCGTCCTGCAGCGCCGCCAGCAGCCGGTCCGGCCGGAACCGGGTTTCCAGCTGCACCGCGGCGCCGCTGTGGGCGCCGGCCATCAGCATCGAGGCCAGGCCGAAGACATGGGTCAGCGGCAGCGCGCCATAGAGCCGGTCGGTGCCGGTCATGCCGCGCATCTCGGCGCTGGTCCGGGCCGCGAACAGCAGGTTGCCGTGGCTCAGCATCACGCCCTTGGGATCGCCGGTGGTGCCGGTGGTGTAGAGCACCACGGCGACCTGGTCCGTGTCGTCGAGCACCGGCTCCTGCTCGGTTTCGGCGAAGCCCGCGATCGCCAGCCGGCCCAGCCCGCTGTCGATCTCCTGGGCGCCGGCGGCGGTGGCATGCGCCGCGGCCTCGGGCGAGACGTTGCAGGTGTAGATCACCACGCGCGGCGTGGCATGGCCGGTGATCCGGGCGATCTCGGCGCCGGTCATCCGGGCGTTGACCGGCACCGCCCAGGCATCGAGCCGGCTGGCCGCGAAGATCAGCGCCGCAGTGGCGGCGCAGTTCTCGGCGACGATCAGCAGCCGGTCGCCGCCGCGCAGCCCGTGGTCGCGCAGCAGGTCGGTGGCCTCGTCGATCGCCGCGGCGTAGCCCGCGAAGTCGCGCAGCGTGCCGTCGCAGTCGATCAACCCGGGCTGATCGGGACGGGTCGCGGCGTGGCGGTCCACCAGCTGGTGGATCCGGGTCAGCCCCGCCGCGTCGGTCGCGGGCGCCTGTGTCGATGTCGCCGTGCTCATGCCGTTGCCCTTTGCTGTGTCTGCTGCCCCGCCGGCGCCGGCCGCAGCCGTGCCAGCGCGCGCAGCGCTTCGTGTTCAAGCTGCGCCACGATCTCGGCCAGCGGCGCCACCGCGTCGGTCAGCCCGAGCGCCTGCCCCGCCGACAGCATGCCCTGCGCGGTGTCGCCGGTCTCGTAGGCCTTGCGGCCGATCCATCCCGCGACATGCGGCATCAGCGCCTCGATGCCGATCTGCGGGTTCTCGGCCTCGAGCCGCGCCACGGTCTCGGAGGTCTGGTTGCGCAGCGTGCGGATCGTGTTGCGCACGCTGGACATGGTCAGCATCGTGTCGGTCTCGCGCGCCGCGGCAAGCGCCTGCTTGTAGCCGTCATGCGCGGTGATCTCCTGCGCCACGAGAAACCGGGTCCCGATCACCACCCCGGCGGCGCCACAGGCCAGGGCGGCGGTGATCTGGCTGCCCGATCCGACGCCGCCGCCCAGCAGGAACGGGATCTTCAGCCGGCGTTCGGCCAGCGCCAGGTTGACGAAGCTGCCGACCAGATCCATGCCCGGGTGGCCGCCGCATTCGGCGCCGACGATCGACACCATGTCGACGCCGACCGACTGCGCCTTTTCGGCAAACCGCACCGACGGCACCTTGTGCAGAACGGTGATGCCGGCGTCCTTCAGCAGCGGCAACCAGGGTTCGGGGTTGCGGCCCGAGGTTTCGACGAAACGCACGCCTTCGTCGGCGATCAGCCGGAACACCTCTTCGGTCTTTTCGCCCGGCACCAGCTTGGGCAGCATCGAGACGTTGACCCCGAAGGCACCGCCCTCGGACAGCGCGCGGGTGCGGCGGATCTCGGCGCGCAGCGCATCGGGCTCGGGAAAGCTGGCGGCGGTAAGAAAGCCGATAATCCCGGCGCGGGCGCAGGCCGACACATAGGCCGCGTCCGACAGCCACATCAGCCCGCCGGCCACCACCGGCAGCCGGGTGCCATAGGCGCGGGTCACGGCGGTGTCGAACACCGGGTCTGCGGCGGGATCGGTCACATCTGCCTCCTGAGCTTGGCGAAGTCGGGGCGCCGCTTCTCGAGGAAGGCCGCGATGCCCTCGGCCGCCTCGGCGCTGCCCTGCGCCCGCGCCATCGCATCGCGCTCGGCGTCGAGCTGGGCCGAGAACGCCCGGTCCGGCGCGGTGGCGAGCAGCGCCTTGATCGCGCCATGCGTCGCCGACGGCCCGCGCGCCAGCTTGTCGGCCAGCGCCATCGCGGCGTCGAAGGTGTCGCCGTCGGCCACGATTTCGGTCAGCGCGCCAAGCGCGTGCAGCTGCGCCGCCGCGACCGGTTCGCCAAGCAGCAGCATCCGCGACGCCAGCGCCTTCGGCAGATGCGTCGACAGGCTGTGGGTCAGGCCGGCGTCGGGCACCAGACCCGCCTTGACATAGGCGGCGGTGAACCGCGCGGTGTCGGCCGAGACGGTGAAGTCGCAGGCCAGCGCCAGCGACAAGCCGGCGCCGGCGGCACCGCCCTCGATCGCGGCGATCACCGGCTTCGGGCAGGCGACGACGGCGCGGATCAGCTCGTGCAACCCGTCGATCCGCTCGCGGCGTTCGGCTTCGGGCAGCGCCGCCCGGGTCGCCAGGAGATTGAGATCGCCGCCGGCACAGAAGAACCCGCCTTCGGAGGCGAGGATCACCGCGACGATGCGCGGCTCGGAGCCGGCGATCGCCAGCGCCCGGTGCAGCGCCTCGTAATAGTCCGGGTTCAGCGCGCCGCGGCGTTCGGCGTTGGCGTTCAGCACCACCAGCCGGTCGCCGAGATCCTCGATGCTTGCCAGCCGGGTCATGACGTCGCCTCCGGGCGCGGCGTCGCGACCGCCTTGAACACACCGGTCGCGGTGGCGATCAGCCGGCCGTCGGGGGCGGTGAGTGCGCCCTCGATGAAGACCAGCGATCTGCCACCGCCGGTGATCCGCCCCACCGCGGTGATCGTCTCGCCGGACTTGGCCGGCGAGAGATACTGGGTGTTGAGCGAGATCGTCAGGAACGGCGCGCGGCCCTCGGGATCGCGGCTGAGGCTGCCCGTCGCCCCCATCGCGTTGTCGAGGATCGTCGCCGCGATGCCGCCGTGCAGCATGCCGTGACGGTTGGTGTGATCCTCGGTCACGGTCAGGCTGCACCGCGCGCAGCCGTCACCGCCGCCGACGTCGAGCACGTAGCCCAGCAGCCGCTGCGCCCCGGTCTCTCCCCTGATGATCCCCTCCCCGGTCATCAGCTTCAGGCCGCCTGCAGCCGGATGAACCGGCCGAGATGGAAGGTGCTGTCGCCGAACCGGTGGTCCAGCATCGACAGCCGGCGGGCGAAATGGCCGAGGCTGTATTCCTCGGTCATGCCGATGCCGCCGTGCATCTGGATCGATTCCTCGGCGACCAGCCGCGCCACCTTGCCGACCAGGTGCTTGGTCGCCGAGACGTGGATCTCGCGGGTGTCGCGCGGCCCGTCGAGCCGGCCGCACAGGTTGATCACCGCCGAGCGGGCCTGCTCGAGCTCGATCAGCAGGTCGGCCATCCGGTGCTGCAGCGCCTGGAACTTGCCGATCGGCTGGCCGAACTGCTTGCGGGTCTTGAGATAGTCGCCGGTCAGCGCCCGCACCGTCTCCATCGCGCCAAGCGCATCGGCACAGAGCGCCGCGCTGGCCCGGGCGTGGGCGGTCTCGATCGCGGCGAAGGCCTCGCCCTCGGCGCCGAGCAGCGCCGATTTCGGCAGCGCCACATTGTCGAGCACCAGTTCGGCGGCGCGACCGCCGCCGGCCAGCGGGTAGTCGCGGACCTCGACCCCGGCGCTGCCCTTGGGCAGCACGAACAGGCTGATGCCCGCGGTGTCGCGGGCGTCGCCCGAGGTGCGGGCGCTGATCACGATGTGATCGGCCTGCGCGCCGTTGACCACGACCGCCTTGCGGCCCGAAAGGCTCCAGCCATCGGCACCGGCCTCGGCCCGGGTCTCGACCCGCTCGAGGTCGTAGCGGCTGGTCGGTTCGCCATGCGCGAAGGCCAGCTGCACCGATCCCTCGATCGCCTGCTCGATCAGCGCCTTCTGGGCGTCGTCGCCCAGCTCGGCGATCAACCCGCCGGCCAGCAGCAGCTCGGTGAAGGGTTCGACGGCGCCGGCGCGGCCGAGCTCCTCGAACACCACCATCAGGTCGAAGCCGGCGCCGCCGAAGCCGCCCTGGTCTTCGGTGAACAGCGCGCCCGCGACACCCATCTCGGACAGGCCGGACCAGATCTCGGGCGAAAACCCGGTGTCGCCGGCTTCGGCGGCACGCAGGGCGTCGGGGGTGACGGTGTCGCGCAGGTAGCGGCGCAGCCCGTCCTGCAGCATCTGCCGCTCGTCGGTCAGATCAAAATTCATGACGCGCTCCTTCAGAGTTCCAGAATGGCCTTGGCGATGATCGTGCGCTGGACCTCGTTGGACCCGCCGTAGATCGACAGCTTGCGGTTGTTGAGATACTGCGACGTCGCCGACATCGCGTAGTCCGGCCCGACCGGGCCGACGTTGCTGCCGGCCTCGAGCGCCTCGGACACGAAGGGCATCGCGTAGGGTCCGACCGCCTGCTTGGTCAGCGCGTTGATCTCTTGCCGGATCACCGTGCCCTTGACCTTCAGCATCGAGCTTTCGGCCCCCGGCGCCTGACCGGCCGCGGCGGCCGAGACCACCCGCAGGTTGGTCGTGGCCATCGCCATCAGCGCGATCTCGACCTCGGCGATCTTCGCCGCGAACAGCGGGTCCTCGATCAGCGGACGGCCCTGGCTTTCCTCGAGCTTCGCGATCCGCTTGAGGTTCGCCAGACCGGCGTTGGCGAAGCCGACCCCGGCGATGTTGGTGCGCTCGTGGGTCAGCAGGTACTTGGCGTAGGTCCAGCCGTCGTTCTCCTTGCCGACGAGGTTGCCGACCGGCACCCGCACGTCGTCGAAGAAAACTTCGTTCACCTCGGGTTCGCCGTCGATCAGCACGATCGGCCGCACGGTGATGCCCGGGGTTTCCATGTTGATCAGCAGGAAGCTGATGCCCTCCTGGCGCTTGCCCTCCTTCGAGGTGCGCACCAGGCAGAAGATCATGTTGGCGTATTGGCCCAGCGTGGTCCAGGTCTTCTGGCCATTGACCACGTAGTGGTCGCCGTCACGCTCGGCCGTGGTCTTGACCGAGGCGAGGTCGGAGCCGGCGCCCGGCTCGGAATAGCCCTGGCACCACCAGTCGGTACCATCCAGCAGCCGCGGCAGCCAGTAGGCGTTCTGTTCGTCGGAGCCGAACTTCTGCAGCACCGGCCCCAGCATCGCCAGGCCGAAGGGCACGATCCGCGGCGCGTGGGCGGCGGTGGTCTCCTCCTCGAAGATGTGCCGCTGCACCGCGTTCCATTCGGCGCCGCCGAACTTCTTCGGCCAGTTGCCGGCCAGCCAGCCGCGGGCGTTGAGGATGGCGTGCCATTCCTCGTAATCCGCCTTTTCGAGGCGCTGGCCAAGCCGCACCTTGTCGGACAGCCGTTTGGGCAGTTTCTCGTCCAGAAAGGCCCGCACGTCGGCGCGGAATGCCTTCTGCTCGTCGGTGAAGTTCAGGTCCATCCGGGCCTCCCTCAGTAGATTTCGAACAGGCCGGCGGCACCCTGGCCACCGCCGATGCACATGGTGACGACGCCCAGCTTGGCGCCGCGACGACGGCCTTCGGTCATCAGGTGACCGGTCATCCGGGCGCCGGTCATGCCGAACGGGTGGCCGACCGAGATCGACCCGCCCGACACGTTGAGCTTGTCGTTGTCGATGCCGAGCGTGTCGCGGCAGTAAAGCGCCTGGCTCGCGAAGGCCTCGTTCAGCTCCCACATGTCGATGTCGTCGACGGTCAGCCCCTGGCGTTCCAGCAGCCGCGGCACGGCGAAGACCGGGCCAATACCCATCTCGTCGGGCTCGCAGCCGGCGACGGCGAAGCCGCGGAACGCGCCGAGGATGTCGAGGCCGAGCTTCTCGGCCTCCTTGCGGTCCATCATCACCAGCGCCGCGGCGCCGTCGGAGAGCTGGCTGGCGTTGCCGGCGGTGATGAAGTTGCCCTCGCCGCGCACCGGCTTGAGCTTCTGCAGCCCCGCGAGATCGGTCGACGGGCGGTTGCATTCGTCCATCGCGATGGTCTCGGTGACATGCGACACCGCGCCGGTTTCCTTGTCGGTGACCGCCTTGGTGACCTGCATCGGCGCGATCTCGGCGTCGAAATGCCCGGCTTGCTGGGCGGCGGCGGTGCGCTGCTGGCTTTGCAGCGCCAGCTCGTCCTGCGCCTCGCGGCTGATGCCGTAGCGCTGCGCCACGATGTCGGCGGTTTCGATCATCGACAGGTAGAGCGCGGGCTTGTGCTCTTCGATCCAGGCGTTGCGCGAATGGCGCGCCGGCGGCTGCACCATCGAGATGCTCTCGACGCCGCCGACCAGCACCGCCTTGGCGCCTTCCTGGCTGATCATGTGGCCGCCCATGGCGATGGCCTGCAGCCCCGAGGCGCAGAACCGGTTCACCGTGGTCGCGGCGATCGACACCGGCAGCCCGGCGCGGATCACCGCCTGGCGGGCGATGTTGCCGCCGGTGACGTATTCAGGATAGCCGCAGCCGAAGATCGCGTCTTCGATCAGCGCCGGGTCGATGCCGGCACGCTTGACCGCTTCGGCGGCGGCATGGCCGGCCATGTCGGCCCCGTGGGTGATGTTGAACGCACCGCGGGCGGCCTTGCCGATCGGGGTACGGGCGATGGATACGATGACGGCGTCGGTCATGGGTCTGGCTCCTGGCTCAGCCGTTCAGGCTGTCGAATGTGGCGTGGTCGGCGGCAAGACGGTCGAGCAGCGGCGCGACCTGCCAGAAATGGGCATCGGCCTGCGCGTAGCCGCGGATCCGGTCGCGGATCACCGCCAGCCCCTCGCAATCGGCGTAATGCATCGGGCCGCCGCGGAACCGCGGGAAGCCGTAGCCGTAAAGCAGCGTCACATCGACATCGAGCGGGCGCTGCGCGATGCCCTCGTCGACGACGCGGGCGGCTTCGTTGACCATCGCCGCCATGTAGCGGTCGACGATCTCCTGATCGGTGAAGTCGCGCGGGGTGACGCCCTGCTTCGCGCGCTCGGCGGCGACGATCTCGTCGACCTCCGGGTCGGGGCGGCCGCGCGGGCTTTGCTCGTCGTAGATGTAGTAGCCGCGGCCGGTCTTCTGGCCAAGCCGGCCCATGTGATAGAGCGTGTCGGCCCAGCCCGGGTAGCGGTCCTGCGGATGCCGGTCGGGCGCCTTGCGCTGCCGGGTCATGAAGCCGATGTCGAGCCCGGCCAGATCGCCGACCTGGTACGGACCCATCGGGAAGCCGAAGTCGCGCAGGGCGCGGTCAATCTGGTACGGGCTGGCGCCGTCGAGGATCATGTGGTCGGCCGCGGCGCGGTAATGCGACAGGATCCGGTTGCCGATGAAACCGTCGCAGACCCCGGCCCTCACCGACACCTTGCCCAACTTCTTGCCAAGCGCGAAGGCGGTGGCGGTGACCTCGGGTGCGGTCTTGTCGGCGACCACCACCTCGAGCAGCTTCATCACATGCGCCGGCGAGAAGAAGTGCAGCCCGATCACGTCCGAAGGCCGCTTGGTCGCCTGGGCGATCTCATCGATGTCGAGATAGGAGGTGTTGGTCGCCAGCACCGCGCCGGGCTTGGCGACACGGTCGAGTTCGGCGAAGACCTGCTTCTTTACGTCCATGCTCTCGAACACCGCCTCGATGATCACGTCGGCACCGCTCAGCGCGTCGTAGCCGGTGACGCAGGAAAGCGCGCCCGACAGGATCGCGTCGCGCTTGGCGTCGCTCAGCTTGCCGCGCTTCACCGCGGCGGCGAGGTTCTTGTCGATAGTGGCGCGGGCCCGGGCGGCGGCCTCGTCGTCGCGTTCGACCAAGGTCACGGTCAGGCCGCGCAGCAGCGCAGCGGTGGCGATGCCCGCCCCCATGGTGCCGCCGCCGATCACCCCGATCGCCGCGATATCGCGCGGCGCGATGCCGTCGATCTCGGGCAGCTTGGCGACCTTGCGTTCGATGAAGAAGGCGTGGATCAGCCCGGCGCGCTGCGCGGTGTTCATCATCTTCATGAACTGGCGACGTTCCTCGGCCTGGCCCTCGGCAAAGCCGGTCTGGGTGCTGGCCTCGACCGCCTCGAGCGCCGCCATCGGGGCGACCTCGCCGCGCAGCACCTTGCTCAGCGCGGCGCGGCGCTCGGCGAAGAAGCCCTGCGGCACCTCGGGCGCCGGCATGGCGCGCACCGGGCGCGGTGCCGCGCCTTCGGCCAGAAGATCCTTGGCGTAGGCGATGCCGGCGGCGCGGGCGTCGCCCTCGCCGATCCGGTCGACCAGCCCCAGCGCCAGCGCCTTGTCGGCGTCGACCGGGGTGCCGGAGGTGATCATGTCGAGCGCCGCCTGCGCCCCCACGAGGCGCGGCGTCCGCTGGGTGCCGCCGGCGCCCGGGATGACGCCGAGCTTGACCTCGGGCAGGCCCAGCGACGCGCCGGGAAGTGCGACGCGGTAATGCGCGCCCAGCGCCACCTCGAGACCGCCGCCCAGAGCCGCCCCGTGGATCGCGGCGACCACCGGCTTGCTGCTGGCCTCGATCCGGTCGACCACATCGGGCAGCGACGGCGCCTGCGGCGGCTTGCCGAACTCGGAGATATCGGCCCCGCCGATGAACAGCCGGCCGGCGCCGTGGATCACCGCGATGCCGGCGTCGGCGTCGGCCTCGAAGCGGTCGATCGCGGCGACCAGCCCGGCGCGCACCGCCTGGCCCAGCGCGTTCACCGGCGCGTGGTCGACGGTGATGACGGCGATGTTGTCCGAGATTTCGTAGCTGACTGTTCCGGCCATGGCGTTCCCTGTCTCTTGCATGGCGTCACCCTAGCAGATTGGCGACGTAAATTTCAACATGAAAAACTCAATTCCACTATGTGGAATTAGCATTACGTGAGCGTCACGGGTCGCGCCGCGACAGCGTCGGGCCCTGCCCCATCATCCGTTCCAGCTCGCGCACCGCGTCGCGCAGCTTGGGACCGACCTCCTTGGTCATCCGCTCGACCGACAGATCGCCGGGCATCGCGCCGCAGGTGAAGATCACCGGCTCGCCCAGATCGCGCGACTGGAACGGCACGCCGACGGCGTGGATGTTGGCCGCGAAATACTGCTCCGGATCGGCGATCGCGAAGCCGGTGCTGACCAGCTGGGTCCAGGTCTCGCGCCGGATCTCGCTGGCCTCCTCGAGCGTCAGCCCGCGGTGGCCCTTCGCTGCCTTGACCGCGTCGGCGAAGGCGTCGTCCGACAGTGCCGCCAGCATGGTATGGCCCGAGCTCGAGCCCTTGAACGGCAGCCGGTGTCCGACCTCGAGCCAGATCGACGACACGCCGTGCGGGCGCCAGGTCTTGACCAGCAGCATCCGGCCGTTGTCGCGCACCGACAGCAGCGCCAGCGTACCGGTATCGTCGGCCAGCCGCTGCATGATCGGCCCCGACAGGTCGACGAAGGAGATCGACGCCCCGGCGACGTTGCCCAGCGCCAGAAGCGCCGGACCCGGGCGGTAGCGGTCGTGACGCCGGGCATGGGTGAGGTAGCCCAGCGTCTGCAGCGTGAAGGTCAGCCGCGACACCGTCGATTTCGGCAAACCGGTGCGCTCCGAGATCTCGGCGTTGCCGAGTCCGTCGTCCGACGGGCGGAACGCGCGCAGCACGCTCAGACCCCGCGCCAGGGTGGTGGCGAAACGCCGGTCCTGGACGATTTCCTCGGGGGTCAGCTCGGGCTCGGGGGTCATCTGCATCCTCACATCGAATACGGGATGATCAGCGACAGCGTCGGCACCGCCATGATCAGGATCAGCACCAGCACGTCGATCGCCAGGAACCGCATGATCCCCGAGAAGATCCGGTCGATCGGCACTTCCCGGCCGACCACGCCGGCGATGACGAAGACGTTGAGCCCCACCGGCGGCGTGATCAGGCCGATTTCCAGCAGCTTGATGACCACGACGCCGAACCAGATCAGGTCGAAGCCGTAGGTCTCGATCAGCGGGATCATCAGCGGCAGCGTCAGCACCATGATGCCGATCGGGTCGAGGAACATGCCCAGCGCCAGGTAGATCAGCGCGATCGCCGCCATCAGCAGCACCGGCGACAGCTCGGCCGCGGTGACCGCCTCGACGATGTCGGGCGCGACGCCGGTCAGCGCCACGAAGGCCACGAAGATCTTGGCGCCGGCGGCGATCAGGAAGATCGAGGTGGTCTGGATGCAGGTTTCGCGCAAGGAGTCCCAGATCGCCCGCAGCGTCAGCTTGCGCTGCACGAAGCCGATCAGCACCGCGGCCGAGACGCTGATCGCCGCGGCTTCGGTGGCGGTGAAGAAGCCGCCGTAGATGCCGCCGACGATGATCACGAACAGCAGCATCGCCGGCCAGCTTTCCATCGCCGCGCGACCGCGGTCGCGCATGGTGATGGTGCCGGTGAAGGCCGGGGCCGAGGCCGGATCGCGGCTGACCCAGATCCAGATCGTCAGCAAAAAGCCCAGCAGCGACACGATGCCCGGCAGGATGCCCGCGAGGAACAGCTGGCTGATCGAGGTTTCGGTGAAGATGCCGTAGATGATGAACAGCACCGACGGCGGGATCAGCGATCCCAGGGTGCCGCCGGCGGCGACCGACGCGGTGGCGAGACGCTTGTCATAGCCGGCCGAAAGCATTTCAGGGGTGCAGATCCGGCCCATCGTCGAGGCGCAGGCGATCGACGACCCGGTGATCGCGGAAAACCCGCCGCAGCCGACGACCGAGGCCATCGCCACGCCGCCCGGCACCTTGGCCAGCCAGACCCGCGCCGCGTGGTAGATCTTGGTGGTGATCTCGGCCCGGTAGGCGATATGGCCCAGCGCCACGAACAGCGGGATCATCGACAGGTCGTAGCTGTGAATGAGATCGTAGCTGTTGGAGAACACCAGCGACGCGGTCGGCCGGATCGCCCGTTCCGGCGCGAAGGTGCCGGTGCGGAACGCGAAGACCACGAAGGTGCCAAGCGTCGCGATGGCGGCCAGCGCGAAAGCGATCGGCACGCGCAACGCCAGCAGGACCAGGACCGCGCCGAAGGCGACGAGACCGATGAGAGTGCCGTCCATGTCTCAGACCTCTTCGTGCGGGGAGTGGAGCGCGTCGGTGACCAGCACCCGGCCGCCGGAACGGATCGTCGCGATGTCGCCGAACACCTGGACCAGCAGGCGAATCCAGCAAAACACCACGCCGAACAGGAAGATCACCCGGCCGGGCCATTTCGGCAGGCTGAGCTGGCCGAAGTAGAAGCTGCCGGATTCGATGGTATCGTAGGCCTCGCGCCAGCCGGTCCAGATCAGCGGCGCCAGCGCCAGCAGACCGACCACCGAGCCGAACACCACCAGCCAGTCCTGGGTGCGCGCCGGCAGCCGCTCGGACAGCACCTCGACCACGATGTTGCCGCGCGCCGCGGCGGTGGCGGCCAGCGGCAGCACGATGGCGGCGATCATCAACTCGCGCACCATCACCACGGTGTCGGGCACGCCCGAGTTGAGAAACACCCGCAGCAGCACGCTGGTGGTGATCAGCACGCCAAGGCCGATCACCGCGATCACGGCCAGGTCCAGCAACAGTTTTTCGATACGGCTCAGCATCCCGATCCTCCCCGGTCGGGGCAACGGATGCGCACCCCGCCGCCTCCGGCAGTCGTCATGTTTGGCGAAGCGGTGGCGGCGCCCGTCGGGGCGCCGCCGTCAGATGGCCTCAGCCACGCTCCCAGGGGTAGCCCTGGTCGTCGCGCTCGGCCTGGAACTTCTCGATCAGCCCGCGGTACTCCTCGAGCAGCGCCGCGCCGTCGAGACCGACCGAGTTGGCCTGCTCGACCCATTCGTCGATGTAGACCTGGCCCTTCTCGACCAGCTTGGCGCGCTCGGCCTCGGGCAGTTCGATGATCTCGACATCGGCTTCGGTCATCTTGTCGATGCCAGCCTGGTTATCGAGTTCGATCAGCTTGCCAAGCTCGTCGGCCATGCCGGAGCCGGCCTCCATCAGCGCGTCCTGATGCGCCGGCTCGAGCGCGTCGTAGGCGTCCTTGTTCATGAACACGCCCAGCGCGCCGACCTGGCCCCAGTTCAGCATGGTGTAGCTGGTCATCACTTCCTGCTGGTTCAGCGCACCGACCGCGTAGGAATAGCCCTGGCTGCAGTCGATCAGGCCGCTGTCGAGCCCCTGGTAGGCGTCGTAGATCGACATGCTGACCAGGTTGGCGCCGAAATCGGCGAAGGTCTGGCCGTAGGCGCCGACGCCACGAACCTTGAGACCGGCAATGTCATCGACGGTGCGGATCGCCGAGCCCTTGCAGCCGATGTGCACGGCCGAGGTGGTGAAGGTGCCGATGTAGACCAGGTTCTGCTCGGCGAAGTTCTCCTGAATCGCCTCGGAGCCGCGCATCAGCGCGTCGGTGGCGCGCATGCCGACCCAGCTGTCGGGGTTCTGCACCGGCAGGTCGGCGATGCCGTAGGCGACCATCTCCTGCGGGAAGTAGACCGCGATGATGGTGCCGGCATCGGCGACGCCGTCGGCGATCGCTTGGGCCGCGGCATCGGCCTTGAACAGCGCGCCGCCCCACTGGATGTCGAACACCACCTCGCCCTCGGTCCGGGCCTTCACGTCCTCGGCAAACCAGTTCAGCGCCTCGGCGCGGGCGCCGCGGTTCGGGCCGGCCTCGCCGAAGAACAGGCTGGTCTCGGCCTGGGCCACGCCGGCACCGGCGATGATCGTCGCGGCGATCGCGGCTTTCAGAAATCTCGTCATTGCAGTCTCCTCCCTGAAGTTCTGCATAGTAGAATTGTGTTCTGCATCTTGAAACCTAGGGAGGCCGAACCAAGTTGGCAAGCGTTTCCTCGGGCCCGGGTGACGCTACGCAAGGTCGCGACCGGCGCCGGTGCCGCGGCGCCGGTTGCATTATCGAGCGAAGTCAGAAACTTGTGTCGAAGATTCTGGTCAGATCGGCAGCGCGACGATCTTGGCGGTCGGCGCTTCGGCGCCGAGATCGAGCAAGGCCAGCGTCACCGGCAGCCGGAACCGCCGCGGACCGGCGCTGCCGGGGTTCAGAAACAGCACAGGGTCGCGCCACTCAACGCCCGGCTTGTGCGAGTGGCCTGAAATCACGACCGAAAGCCCGCGTGCCACCGGGTCGAGATCGAGCGTCTCCAGATCGTGCAGCATCCAGATCCGATGGCCGGACAGCAATATCTCGAGGGTTTCGGGAAACGCCGCGGCCCAGGGCCCGGTATCGACGTTGCCGCGAATCGCACTGACCGGGGCGATGCGCTGCAGCGCCTCGACGATGCCCGGCTTGCCGATATCGCCGCCGTGCAGGATCCGATCGACCCCGTGCAGCGCCGCAAGCGCCTCGGGACGCAGCAACCCGTGGGTGTCCGAGATCACCCCGACCCGCATCAGCCGGCGGTCGCCTTGCGCAGCTCCGGCGCGACCCTGGTGCCGAACAGCTCGATCGCCTTCATCAGCTGGGCATGGTCGAAAACCCCGATCGCCATCTGGATCAGGAACCGGTCGAAGCCGAACAGCGCGTGATGCGCGAGGATCTTGTCGACCATCTCGGCCGGGCTGCCGACGAACTGCGCCCCCTTGGGGCCGCGCGCCGCGTCGAACTGCGCCCGGCTGGTCGGGCCCCAGCCGCGTTCGCGGCCGATCCGGTCCATCACCGCCGCTTGCGGCGGGTAGAAGATGTCGGCCGCCTGCTGGCTGGTCTCGGCGACGAAGCCATGCACGTTGATCGAGGTCTTCAGCGCCTTCGGATCGTTGCCCGCGCGCGCCGCCGACTTGCGATAGAGATCGAACAGCGGCGCGAACCGCGCCGGTTCGCCGCCGATGATCGCCAGCGCCAGCGGCAGGCCGAGCGCTGCCGCCCGCACCACCGATTGCGGCGACCCGCCGACCGCGCGCCAGATCGGCAGCCGCGGCTGCACCGGGCGCGGGTAGACGCCGCGCCCGTCGATCCTCTGGGTGTGGGTGCTGCCGGGCCAGCTGATCCGCTCACCCTCGTTCAGCGCCATCAGCAGCTGCAGCTTTTCCTCGAACAGCTCCTCGTAATCGTCGAGATCATGCCCGAACAGCGGGAAGCTTTCGATGAACGACCCGCGACCGGCGATGATCTCGGCCCGGCCGCCGGTCAGGTTGTCCAGCGTCGCGAACTGCTGGAACACCCGCACCGGGTCGTCCGAGCTCAGCACGGTAACGGCGCTCGACAGCTTGATCCGGCGGGTGCGCAGCGCCGCCGCGGCCAGCGCCACCGCCGGCGCCGATACCGCGTAGTCGGGCCGGTGATGTTCGCCCAGTCCGAACACGTCGAGCCCGACCTCGTCGGCCAGCGCGATTTCCTCGACCAGGTCGCGCAGCCTTTCGGCCGGGTCGGTGCGCCGGCCGGTCACCGGGTCCTTGCCGACATCCGCGAAGGTGTAGAGTCCCAGTTCCATGCGCCGCGCTCCTGTTGCACCACTGCCCCCGAGCTAGCCCATCCTCGAGGCCGATCCAACGCCGCGCCGCCGCGCAGCCGGTGTGCGCCGGCCGCAAGGTCAATTGCCGTGCCGCGCGCCTGCGCGGACCCGTTGCGCCCGGCGCGCGTTTCGATCACTTCGGGGGACACATCAGCGAAAGACCAACGCGCGTGATCAGATACGACACCTTGTTCGTGACGCTCATCGGCATCGGCCTGGCGCTGGCGGCGACGGTGATGCTGCTGCAGCAGCGCCGCACGCCGCAGTCCGCCGCCGCCTGGATCCTGGCGATCCTGCTGCTGCCTTGGGCCGCGATCCCGCTGTTCTTCGCGCTGGGGTTTCGCAAGAACAACCAGACCCGGCCGACGATCAACTTCACCACCCCGCCCGACGACACCCCGCCGAACCCGGCCCTGGGCGTGTCCGAAGCGTTTCGCGCCTACGGCATTCCGGCCGCCAGCGCCGGCAACCGCATCAGTCTGCACCAGGACGCCGACCACGCCCGCACCGCGATGCGCGAGGTGGTCGATGTGGCGCGCCACGAACTCGACGTGACCTTCTACCTGATCCACGACGACGAGATCGGTCGCGATTTCGTCGAGCGGCTGACCGAGCGGGTGCGCGACGGGGTCCGGGTAAGGCTGATCATCGATCGGCTCGGCGGTTTCAACTGCCCGCGCAAGGCGCTGCGGCGGTTCCAGGACGCCGGCGGCACGGTGAACTGGCACCAGCCGTTCCTGAACTGGCCGATGAAGGGCCACATGAACCTGCGCAACCACCGCAAGATGATCATCGCCGACCGGCGGCTGGCCTGGACCGGCGGTCGCAACGTCGGCAAGGAATACATGGGGATTCCGCCGCGCGAACCGGTGCCCGGCGTCGATCCGGGGATCTGGCGCGACCTGTCCTTCACCCTCGAGGGACCGGCGGTCGAAGTGCTGTGGGACATGTTCCGTTCGGATTGGGGCGACGAGTCGACGCCGGCGCCGCTGCCGGCCGGGCCCGCCGCGCCGCTGGGCAGCGCCGTGGTGCAGCCGGTGCCGTCGGGGCCTGACACCCATCTCGACCCGCTGCACGACGTGCTGGTGCAGATGATCCACGCCGCGACCCGCAGGGTCTGGATCGCCACCCCCTACTACCTGCCGACCGAACCGCTGAACGCCGCGCTGTGCACCGCGGCGCGGCGCGGTGTCGACGTGCAGCTGCTGGTGCCGGCGAAATCGAACCAGCGGGTCGCCGACTTCGCCCGCGGCGCCTATCTGCGGGCGCTCGACAGCGCCGGTGGCCGGGTGCTGCAGCTCGATGGCCAGATGACCCATGCCAAGGCCGGGGTGATCGACGACGTGGCCTGGGCCGGCTCGGCCAATTTCGACGTGCGCTCGATGCTGCTGAACTTCGAGGCGGCGATCTTCGTGCACGATCCCGCGTCGGTCGAGACGCTGGCCGACTGGTTCCGCCGCGAGGCGGTGCCCTGCCGCGTCGGCGTCACCCGCCCCGGCCTTGGCCGCCGCCTGGCCGAAGGCGTTTTCCGCCTTGGCGCCCCGATCCTGTGAGACCGCTATGACCTCCCACCCGCATCTCCGCCCCGGCCTGCTGCGGCTGGCCAGCTACAACATCCGCAAGGCGCTTGGCACCGACCGGCGCCGCAACCCGGCACGGATCTGCAATGTGATCGACGCGCTCGAGGCCGACGTCGTGCTGCTGCAGGAGGCCGACCTGCGGCTTGGTGCCCGGCCGGCGGCGATCCCGCCGACCGAGATGGCGCAGCTGCACGGGCTGACGGTCGTCGAGTTCGGCCAGTCGGCCCGCAGCCTTGGCTGGCACGGCAACGCGATGCTGGTGCGCCACGGCGTGATCCCGCGCGACCTGCACCGGCTGACCCTGCCGGGTCTTGAGCCGCGCGGCGCCATCGCCGCCGACCTCGACACGCCGATCGGGCCGCTTCGGGTGGTCGGGCTGCACCTGGGGCTGCTGCGCCAGTCGCGGCGGCTGCAGCTCAGCGCGGTGACCGCGGCGCTCGAGGCGATGCCGGCGATGCCGACGGTGCTGGCCGGCGATCTCAACGAATGGTCGCAGCGCGTCGGCCTGGGCCGGCTGGCCCGGCATTTCGAGATCCTGGCGCCGGGGCGCAGCTTTCATTCCCGGCGTCCGGTGGCAGCGCTGGACCGGATCGCCACCGGCGCCGGCGTCTCGGTCGCCAAATCCGGGGTCTGGCACGCGCAGCCGGCGCCGGCCGCGTCCGACCACCTGCCGATCTGGGCCGATCTCCGACCGCAGTGACCGCCGCTGCTGGACCTTGCAGCCGCGGGCTGCGATGTCTTTGACTAGACTGGCGGGTCCAGCGCCGCCGACCGATGCCCGAGCCACGAGGACCACAGCACCATGTCGCAGAGCATATCCCCGTCACCCTGCCGGACTGCAGCCTGATGCAGCGGGTCGCGCTTGCCCCGGGCCTGAGCCTGTCGCGCCTGGTCTACGGCATGATGCGGATCGGCGAGGCCGCCGACACCGGGCCGGCGCAGATCGCCGCCCGGATCGAGGCCTGCCTCGACCAGGGCATCACCACGATGGACCAGGCCGACATCTACGGCGGCTACATGGGCGAAGAGATGCTCGGCGACGCGCTGGCCCACGCGCCGGAGCTGAAATCGCGGATCGAGATCATCACCAAATGCGGCATCGTGATGCCGACCGGGCGCCACGCCACGGCCCGGGTCAAGCATTACGACACCAGCCGCGCCCATATCGAGGCCTCGGTCGAGGCGTCGCTGCGGCTGATGCGGGTCGAACGGATCGACCTGCTGCTGCTGCACCGCCCCGATCCGTTTCTCGACCCCGACGACACCGGTCCGGCGCTCGATGCGCTGGTCGCCTCGGGCAAGGTCGGCGCGGTCGGCGTGTCGAACTTCCGGCCGCACGATCTGACGCTGCTGCAGTCGCGGATGTCGCGGCCGCTGGTGACCAACCAGATCGAGCTGAGCCTCGGCGCGCTTGAGGGCTTCACCAACGGCGACCTGGCCTGGCTGCAGGAGCGCCGGATGCCGGTGCTGGCCTGGTCGCCCCTGGGCGGCGGCAGCCTGTTCGGCGGCGGCGGCAACGAACGTCTGACCGCGGCGCTGCGCGCCGAGGCCGAGGCCCAGGGCACCGACATCGCCGCGGTCGCGGTGGCCTGGCTGCTGGCGCATCCGGCGCGGATCCTGCCGGTGCTCGGCACCAACAACCCGGGCCGGATCCGCAAGCTGTCCGACGCCACCAAGGTGCGGATCGACCGGCAGACCTGGTTCGCACTCTATGCCGCGGCGATGCGCCGCGACGTGCCATGACCGAAAGGGCCGCCTGATGGACCACTTCCCGCCGCACGAGGACGCGCGCGCCTTCAGGGACGCGCTTGGCAGCTTTGCCACCGGCGTCACCGTGGTGACCTGCGACGGCGCCGAGGCGCCGATCGGGATCACCGCCAACAGCTTTGCCAGCGTGTCGCTCGACCCGCCACTGATCCTGTGGTCGCCGGCCAAGGCGTCGCGCCGCTTCGCCGCGTTCCGCGACGCCGGGCATTTCGCGATCCATGTGCTGGGCCACGACCAGCGCGGCATCGCCGACGGCTTCACCCGGTCGCAATCGGCGTTCGACGGGCTCGACTGGCACCGCGACCCGCGCGGGGTGCCGCTGATCGACGGCTGCCTGGCGCGCTTCGTCTGCGAAACCGAGGCGGTGCACGACGCCGGCGACCACGTCATCGTGGTCGGGCTGGTGCTGGCGGCGGCGCGGCGCGACGGCGCGCCGCTGGTGTTCCACGCCGGCCGGTTCGGCGCGTTCTCGGAAACCGGCTAGACGATCAGCTCGGACACCGGCCGCCGCGCCCGCGGCGGCGGCGGCACCGGCGGCACGCCAAGCCGGATCGCCTGCAGCAGCCGCCGGTCCGGCCCCAGCCCGTGCCGATCACAGATCTCGGCCCGCGCCGACAGATCCTCGGTCAGCGCCGTCATCGGCCAGCCGGCCATGCCAAGCTGCGCCGCCTCGAGCAGCAGCCGCAGGCTGGCCCGCCCCGAGGTCACCGGGCTTTCGCCCGCCGGCCGGTGGAACAGCGCGATCAGCGCCGCGCCGCGGGTCGCCTCGGCCTCGCTGACCAGCGACGCGGCCAGGCCGATCAGGTCGGCCGGGCGCCACAGCGGCCCCAGCATCGCCCGGGTCCGCAGCGCCGCGCCGGGGCTCATCCGCAACGCCGCCCGGCTGAGCCCGTCATGGGCGCTGCGCGGATGGCCGTGCGACAGCCGCATCCACGACAGCATCTCGTGCCGCACCCCGGGATGGCGCAGCCGCGCCAGCGTCGCGCCGTCGTTCAGATCGGCGATCCAGATCTTGCTTGGCGCGTCGGCCAGCAGGATCGCGTCGCGCCGGCCCCAGCCGAACAGGTCGACCGGCCCCGGCGCGAAGCCGCCGCGATGGGTGTAGCGCCGGTCGAGCAGCGGCAGCAGCGGGTCGGCGGTGGCGGTGCCGTCGAAGGTGATCCGCGCCGCCAACCGCAGCCCCGGCAGGGTCTGGCGGTCGTTCTCGGCCCATAGATCGGCCAGGCCGCCACCCAGCCCGCGGCCCGACAGCGCCAGCATCGTCGCCTCGGCGGCGGCGCCGCAGGCCAGCCCGGCCTGCGCCCCGTCGGGGTCCGACACCGGCAGCGCCGCCGCATCGCAGCCGATCAGGATCGCGCTGCCCCGCAGACGCCAGCGCACCGGCTGACTGTTCTGCGGCGACGGCGCAAGCCGCGCCAGAGCCACGATCTCGGCAAACTCCTCGGCCAGCATCGATACCACCTCCGGGCCCTGCGCCCGTGCTGCGCGGCACACTAGCATCGCGCAGCCTCACGGCAAGCACGACGGCGCCGCGCGGCGGCTCAGAGGTAGCGGTTCACCAGGTTCTCGAGCCGCTCCTGGCGCCCCGAACGCGGCGCCGGGTTGATCGCCTCGGCCTCGACCCGCGCCGCGATGCTGCCGAGATCGCCGGCCAGCAGCGCCTTACCTTCCGGGCTGTCCCACCCGGCGTAGCGCGCGTTGCGCGCCGCCTCGAGCTGGCCGTCCTCGAGCATCCGCGCCGCCGCCTTCAGCCCTGCGGCGCAGGCGTCCATGCCACCGACATGCGCCAGGATCAGGTCCTCGGCATCGAGCGACTGGCGCCGCAGCCTTGCGTCGAAGTTGGTGCCGCCGGTGGTGAAGCCGCCGGCGCGCAGCACCTCGTAATAGGCCAGCGCCATTTCCGGCACGTTGTTGGGAAACTGGTCGGTGTCCCAACCAGACTGGTAGTCGTTGCGGTTCATGTCGATCGACCCGAGGATGCCCAGTTCGCGCGCCAGCGCCAGCTCGTGCTCGAAGCTGTGGCCGGCGAGGATCGCGTGGCCCTGCTCGATGTTGACCTTCACCTCTTTCTCGAGGCCGAAGTCCTTGAGGAAGCCGTAGACCGTGGCGACGTCGTAGTCGTACTGGTGCTTGGTCGGCTCCTGCGGTTTGGGCTCGATCAGGATGGTGCCGTCAAAGCCGATCTTGCGGGCGTATTCGACCGCCTGCGTCAGGAAGCGGCCCGCCTGCTGGCGCTC
>JBFGEI010000019.1:0-20885 GCA_041580155.1 Limimaricola sp. | reverse complement strand
TGTCGCCTCACCGAAGTGGGAGGCCGACATGCAGACCAATGCAGTTCCGCATTACGATGACAGCGTCAACACCACCGGCTGCTGCCCGCGGTTCAATCCGGAGGGATGGGACGGGCAGGAGCTGCACTTCGAGAACAAGCCCTTCATCCGCGCGACCACCAGAAGCGCGCTGCACGTGCCGATCGACATGGGCCGCGTCTTCCAGCGGGTGCAGCGCCACATCGACAACGCCGACGCGCGCGACGTGGACAACCTTATCGTGCTGAGCCGTGATCTTTCCAACTGGAAAGCCGAGCACCTGTTCTCGGTCTCGGGCCAGGTGCCGGACGAGGAACCGGTGACCCTGACCGGGGACTTCATCACCAAGGTGTTCGAGGGACCCTACAGAGAGGCCGGCAACTGGCACCGCGAGATGCAGGAGTTGGCGCAGTCGAAGGGCGGGTCGTCCGACGAGGTCTACTTCTTCTACACCACCTGCCCGAAATGCGTGAAGGCCTACGGCCGGAACTACGTGGTTGGGGTGGCCCGGCTGAACTGACCGGTGGCCGGCGCTTTCGATACGCGCGGCTTCGGGGCGGCGATGCCCGACCACGAGAAAGGGCCGCATCTTGCGATGCGGCCCCTCGGGTCGTTCGGATCGAAACCGATCAGTTGTCGTCGTCGTCGCCGGCAGCGCCGCCGATGTCGTCGAACAGGCCCTGGATCTCGAACTCGGCAGCGGCTTCTTCTTCCGCGGCCAGGTCCTGGATCGACTTGCCCGAGGCCTGCAGTTCGGCCTCTTCGTTCGAACGCGCGACGTTCAGGGTGATCGTCGCTTCGACTTCCGGGTGCAGCACGACGGTGACGTCATGCAGGCCCAGGTCCTTGATCGCGCCGCGCAGGACGACCTGCTTGCGGTCGACCGAGAAACCTTCCTCGGTTGCGGATTCGGCGGCGTCACGGGTGGTGACGGAGCCGTAGAGCGAACCGCCGTCGGAAGCCGAACGGATGATCACGAAGATCTGCCCGTCGAGCTTTGCGGCCAGCGATTCGGCCTCTTTCTTGGACTCGAGGTTGCGGGTCTCGAGCTGGGCCTTCGACTCTTCGAAGCGGGCCTTGTTGGCCTCGTTGGCGCGCAGCGCCTTGCCCTGGGGCAGAAGGAAGTTACGGGCGTAGCCGTCCTTGACCTTCACGACTTCGCCCATCTGGCCAAGCTTGGCCACACGTTCCAGAAGGATAACGTCCATGTGTCGGTCTCCTTATTTCACGGCGTAGGGCAGCAGCGCCAGGAACCGTGCGCGCTTGATCGCCTGGGCGAGCTTGCGCTGGTTCTTGGAGCCGACGGCGGTGATGCGCGAGGGCACGATCTTGCCGCGCTCGGAAATGTAGCGCTGCAGAAGACGGGTGTCTTTGTAGTCGATCTTCGGCGCGTTCTCGCCCTCGAAAGGGTCGGTCTTGCGGCGACGGAAAAACGGTTTGGTGGCCATGAGTCTATCCTTTCCCGATCCGGTCAGCGACGCTCGCGGCGTTCGCCGCGGTCACCACGATCGCGCTCGTCGCGCTTCTGCATCTGGGCCGACGGGCCTTCCTCGTGACCATCGACCTTGATGGTGAGGACGCGCATCACGTCGTCGTGCAGACGCATCAGGCGCTCCATCTCCTGCACTGCCGGCGACGGTGCGTCGGTGCGCAGGAAGGCATAGTGGCCCTTGCGGTTCTTGTTGATCTTGTAGGCCATGGTCTTGACGCCCCAGTACTCGTTCTCGAGCACCTTGCCGCCGTTGTCGGCGAGGACGGTCGAGAAGTGCTCGACCAGGCTTTCGGCCTGCGCGTTGGACAGGTCCTGACGCGCAATGAAGACATGCTCGTAAAGCGGCATGTGAACTCCAGTTCGGTTTCCAGGCGCATTTCATAGGGCGGGGCGGCAGGTCCTTCCGCACCCCGTCCACGAGAGACTGCGCGGTTCTGCGTTATCGCGGAAGGATGGCGCCTTATACAGAGAGTGGCTCGCGGCGCAACCCTGGCCGGCGATCCGCCGGAGCCAGTCGCCCGCGCCCTCCGAAAACGCACCGCAAATCTGCGCCACCGCACGAATTCGCGATGCCGCCGCCGTGCCGACATGATTGGGACGCAATTAACCACCCATCTGATGAGACATGTACAAATAGACAGGTCGTCCGGGAGACACGCCATGACCGCAGCACACCGCTCTGATCAGCTCTCCGCCAGCGCAGTCTCGCGGGCGCAACCGTCCCGGCGCGACGCCGCCGATGTCGGCCGCAAGGGCGCCGAAGCGCTGCTGACCGCGGTGCTGCTTGGCGGCTGGGGCCTGGGCTTGGGCTTCGTGCTGGCCGCCTTCGCGGTCTGGATGATGCCCGAGGTGCTTCCGGTCGATGCGATGCTGGTGGCCAAGGTCTGCGCCGCGCTGGTGCTGTCCGGCCTTCTGGTCTGGTTCGCCAACCGCGGCACCCGCACCGAGCTGCATTTCGACACCGGTCTGAACGAGCTGCGCGAGGTGCTGCGGCGTCCCGGCAGCCGTGCCGAGGCGGTGGCCCGGTGGCGGTTCGACGAATTCGAGGCGGTCGAGATCCGCGGTGCCCGGGTCGCCGCCAGCCAAGCACCGAGCGCCGAGCTGGTGCTGCGGTTCCGCAACAGCGACCGGGTGCTGCAGGTCGCCGTCGCCCCGCGCGAGACGCTGGCGCCGATCGCCGCCCGGATCAAGATCGACATGGCACTGCCGAGCCGCCGCGCCACGCTGCGCCGCCCGACGCCGGGCCGCGCCCGGTCGATGATGCCGCGCGACCACGGTCAGGTGGCGATGCCGCTGGGCGCCTGAGCGCCGCCGCAAAAGGTCTCCCGACCCGCCAGGGCCCGCCCACCGCTTTCTTGTGGTGCGCGGGCCTTGGGTGTATTGGGGATGACCGACAGCAGAAGGAACAACATCATGCGCGCATTCGTATTTCCGGGGCAGGGCTCGCAGACCGTGGGCATGGGGCAGGCGCTGGCCACGGCCTATCCGGCGGCGCGCGAGGTGTTCGACGAGGTCGACGCGGCGCTCGGTGAAAAGCTGAGCGCGCTGATCTTCGAGGGCGACATCGAGACGCTGACCCTGACCCGCAACGCGCAGCCGGCGCTGATGGCGACCTCGATGGCGGCGCTGCGCGCGCTTGAGTCAGAGGGCGTCGAGATCGGCGATACCGCCTTCGTGGCCGGTCATTCGCTGGGCGAGTACTCGGCGCTCTGCGCCGCCGGCGCGCTGCAGCTCGGCGACACCGCGCGGCTGCTGCGGCTGCGCGGCGAGGCGATGCAGGCCGCGGCGCCGGTCGGCGACGGCGCGATGGCGGCGCTGCTCGGGCTGGATTTCGCCGGGGCGACCGAGGTGGCGCAGGAGGCGGCGCAGGGCCAGGTCTGCCAGGCCGCCAATGACAACGACCCGGCGCAGGTGGTGATTTCGGGGCACCGCGCGGCGGTCGAGCGGGCGCTCGACATCGCCAAGGCGAAGGGCGCCAAGCGGGCGATCCTGCTGCCGGTCAGCGCGCCGTTCCATTCGGCGCTGATGGCGCCGGCCGCGGAGGCGATGCGCGCGGCGCTGGCCGATGTGACGATCGCTGCGCCGCAGGTGCCGGTGGTGGCCAACGTGCGGGCCGAGGCGGTCAGCGACGCCGAGGTGATCCGCGCGCTGCTGGTCGAGCAGGTCACCGGGCTGGTCCGCTGGCGCGAGAGCGTCGGCTACATGGCCGGCAAGGGCGTCACCGAGTTCTGGGAAATCGGCGCCGGCAAGGCGCTGTCGGGAATGATCCGGCGGATCGCAAAGGACAGCACCAGCCGCACCGTCGGCACGCCCGAGGACGTCGCCGCGATCCGCGGCTGAGATCGCGTGCACCGGGGCCACGGACGTGGCCGTGGGCCCGGCGCGGTGATAAGCGAAGAAAAACGGCATCTAGGAGACCGCCAATGTTCGATCTGACGGGAAAATGCGCGCTGGTGACCGGCGCGTCGGGCGGCATCGGCGGCGCCATCGCCACCGCGCTGCACAACGCCGGCGCGACCGTCGGCCTGTCCGGCACGCGGACCGAGCCGCTCGAGGCGCTGGCAGCGACTTTGGGCGACCGTGCCCATGTGCTGCCCTGCAACCTCGGCGACGCCGAGGCGGTGACCGCGCTGCCGAAGCAGGCGATCGAGGCGATGGGGTCGGTCGACATCCTGGTCAACAACGCCGGGATCACCCGCGACAACCTGTTCATGCGGATGTCGGACGACGACTGGGCGCAGGTTCTGGAGGTGAACCTCACCTCGACGATGCGGCTGTGCAAGGGTGTGATCCGGCCGATGATGAAGGCGCGCTGGGGCCGGATCGTCAACATCTCGTCGGTGGTCGGCGCGACCGGCAACCCGGGCCAGGCGAACTACGCCGCGTCGAAGGCCGGCATGGTCGGTCTGTCGAAGTCGATCGCCTACGAGGTCGCGAGCCGCGGCATCACGGTGAACTGCGTCGCGCCCGGCTTCATCGCCACCGCGATGACCGACAAGCTGAACGACGACCAGAAGGCCGGCATCCTGGGCCAGATCCCCACCGGCCGGATGGGCGAGGCCGAGGAGATCGCCGCGGCCGTGCTGTACCTGGCCAGCCCGGAAGCTGGCTACGTCACCGGCGCGACGCTGCATGTCAACGGTGGCATGGCGATGCTCTGAACCGGATTTCCCGCGGCCGCGCCGGGGTCCGGAAAGCGTTTGCGAAGGCGGGAAACTCTGCTAAAGGACGACAGGATTTGCCGGAGGGCGCCTTTCACGGTGCCGGTCGGTCATCGGCCCGACGGGGCAGAAGAGCCGCCCTTCGGGGCAAGCAGTAAAAGGCCCGGAGTGGCCGGAAAGACGTGAGGAATTGACATGAGCGACGTCGCCGATCGCGTGCGCAAGATCGTTGTTGAGCATCTTGGGGTTGAAGAAGACAAGGTGGTCGAGAACGCTTCGTTCATCGACGATCTTGGCGCCGACAGCCTCGATACCGTTGAGCTGGTCATGGCCTTCGAGGAAGAGTTCGGGATCGAGATCCCCGACGACGCCGCCGAGACCATCCAGACCTTCGGCGATGCCGTGCGCTTCATCAAGGAAGCCCAGTAATACCTTGATCGGCCCCTTGGGGACGGTCTGATGCGGCACCCTTCGGGGTGCCGCTTTTCGTTTGTCCGGCCGGCGCCGCGCGGTGATGGCTGGCCAGCAGCGACCTGAGCGCCTCGGCCGACAGCGGCGGCTGGAACTCGACGCCAATGTAATGCGCGTTGCGCCAGCGAATCGCCGCCGTCACGTCGTCGCCGGCGAGAGCGAAACGCAGTTTTCGCGGGGGCTTTCCAGGAAAGCCCGGGGCGACTCGCAGCTTGGCGCCGGAGCGGCTGAGGTCGAGCAGGGTCGCGTCGGCGACGTCCGGCGTGGCGCCAAGAATCCGGATGACAATGTTGACCAGATGCCGTTCCGTCAGCCGGCGCCGGCGGTTCTGCCGTCGCAGCAGCAGGGCGATGCCACCCCAGAAGCCGATCGCCGCGAGGCTGCTGGCGGCGGCGATCCCGACCGTCCGCAGGTTGCTGTAGCTGTCGGTCTTCTTCGGCCGATCGCTGCTGGTTTCGGTCGCGCCGCCGGCGCCGGAGGCCCTGGCCATCTTGCCGTCGTTGCAGCCATGCCGCGACAGCAGCAGCCCGGCGCCGTCGATCACCCGCAGCGCCGCCGGCGTCGCGAACACCGCCGCGGCAAGGTCGGCGCGGCCGGCGCGCCACTGCGCGGTGGACGCGGCCGCGGTATCGAGAAGCCCGGCCAGCACGGCGATCCGGTCGCGCAGCGGATGATCGCGCATCACCCAGGCGAGGTTGCTGGCGTCGAGCCGGCGCAGTTCCGACGCGATCGTTTCAAGCTGCCGCGGCCGCGCCGCGGCGCCGGCGGCAGGCAGCGACTGCGCCGCGGAATGGATCCGACCCAGCGCCGCGATCACGTCGCAGGCGGGGTTTGCGTGCACCGGCGCGCCCCAGAAGATCGACAGCAACAGGGCGAGCACGGCGGCAGGAGGCATCGGAGACCCTCTGTGATAGGATACCGCAAGGGACCATATTCGGTTGAAGGTAGGGTTAAACACGATCGCAGTCGCGGCAGGCGGCGATAATGCCGTTGCCGCTCTTGCTCCTCCGGGAAGGGCTGCGGTATCAGAACCCGAGATTGTTTCGAAGGGATTTGGCAGATGCGTCGTGTCGTTGTGACGGGGCTCGGGCTGGTGACACCGCTGGCCGACGGGGTCGAACCGAGCTGGGAGCGGATCCTTGCGGGCAAATCGGGGGCCGGGACGATCACCCGCTTCGATGCCAGCCATCTGGCGACCAATTATGCCTGCGAAGTGCCGCGCGGCGAAACCGCCGAGCCGGGCACCGCGTTCGTTCCGGACACCTACATGGAGCCGAAAGAGCAGCGCAAGGTGGACGACTTCATCCTGTTCGGCGTCGCCGCGGCGCAGCAGGCGGTCGAGGACAGCGGCTGGGTCGCCGATACCGAAGAGGCGCAGGAGCGCACCGGTGTCATGATCGGCTCGGGGATCGGCGGCTTGAACTCGATCGCCGAGACCGCGCTGCTGATCAAGGAAAAGGGCGCACGTCGGGTGTCGCCGTTCTTCATTCCGGGCGCGCTGATCAACCTGATCTCGGGCCATGTCAGCATCCGCTACGGCTTTCGCGGCCCGAACCATTCGGTGGTCACCGCCTGTTCGACCGGCGCCCATGCGATCGGCGACGCGGCGCGGCTGATCAAATACGGTGCGGCCGACGTGATGGTCGCCGGCGGTGCCGAGGCGGCGATCTGCGAGATCGGCATCGCCGGCTTCAACGCCTGCAAGGCGCTGTCGACCAAGCGCCGCGACGATCCGAAATCCGCCAGCCGGCCTTACGACAGCGACCGCGACGGTTTCGTCATGGGCGAGGGCGCCGGCATCGTCGTGCTCGAGGAATACGAGCACGCGAAGGCGCGCGGCGCCAAGATCTACGCCGAGGTTCTGGGCTACGGCATGTCGGGCGACGCCTACCACATCACCGCGCCCTCCGAGAACGGCGAGGGCGGCGAGCGGGCGATGCGCGCGGCGCTGAAGGATGCCGGGCTGGAGCCGGCGGCGATCGACTACATCAACGCGCATGGCACCTCGACCATGGCCGACACGATCGAGCTTGGCGCGGTCGAGCGGATGATGGGCGATGCGGCATCGAAGGTCACCATGTCCTCGACCAAGTCGATGACCGGGCATCTGCTGGGCGCGGCCGGGGCGATCGAGGCGATCTTCTCGATCCTCGCGATTCGCGACCAGGTGGCGCCGCCGACGATCAACCTCGACAACGCGGCGGTCGAGACCGTCGTCGACCTGGCGCCCAACGCCAAGCGCGAGCGCAAGATCGACGTGGCGCTGTCGAACAGCTTCGGCTTTGGCGGCACCAACGCGAGCGTGCTGTTCGGACGCGTCTCCTGATGTGGCGTCACATTGCGTCGAATACCCTCACCTTCCTGATCGTCGGGATGTTCCTGGTGGCCGGGATCGTGGCCTGGGGCGCGGCGCAGTACCGCGGCGAGGGGCCGCTCGAGACCGCGATCTGCCTTCGGGTGGAGCCGGGCACCAGCCTGCGCAGCGTCAGCCAGTCGCTCGAGGAGCAGGGCGCGATCAGCTCGGGCACGATCCTGCGGATCGGCGCCGACTACTCGGAGAAGGCCAGCCAGCTGAAGGCCGGCAGCCATCTGGTGCCCGAGCGCGCCAGCATGGAGCAGATCATCGACATCGTGACCCGCGGCGGCGCCAGCACCTGCGGCACCGAGATCGTCTACCAGATCGGTGTCAACCGGATCCAGGCCGAGGTCCGCGAGCTTGACCCCGCGACCAACCGCTTCGAAGAGCTGGTCGAGTTCGACCCGACCGCCGATGCCGAGCTGCCCGAGGATTACGTGGCGATGCGCGACCGCGCCGACACGAGGTTCCGGATCGCGATGGCGGAAGGCGTGACCAGCTGGCAGGTGATGACCGCGCTGAACGCGCTCGACGTGCTCGAGGGTGATGTCAGCGAAATCCCGGCCGAGGGCATGCTTGCGCCCGACAGCTACGAGATCGTTCCGGGCACCCAGGTGGCGCAGGTTCTCGAACGGATGGAGACCGCGCAGGCGGCGATCCTTGCCGCGGCCTGGTCCGAGCGGGCCGACAACCTGCCGCTCGAGACGCCGGAAGAAGCGCTGGTGCTGGCGTCGATCGTCGAGAAGGAAACCGGGGTCGCGGCCGAGCGGCCGCAGGTCGCCAGCGTGTTCGTCAATCGGCTGCGCCAGGACATGCCGCTGCAGACCGACCCGACGGTGATCTACGGTGTCACCGAGGGCAAGGGCGTGCTGGGCCGTGGCTTGCGGCAGAGCGAGCTTCGCAAAGAGACACCTTGGAACACTTACGTGATCCGTGGGCTTCCGCCGACGCCGATCGCCAACCCGGGTCGCGCCGCGATCGAGGCGGCGCTGAACCCGGCGCAGACCGATTTCGTGTTCTTCGTCGCCGACGGCACCGGCGGTCACGCCTTCGCCGAGACCTTGGCCGAGCATAATCGCAACGTCGCCGTCTGGCGCGAGATCGAGGCCAGCCAGGCCAGCGAAACGCCCGCCGAGGGCGCAGAAGGAAATTGATTTTTCATAAATGGGACGGCCGCTTGGCGGGCGTCCTTCGGGCCGGGAAGCTTGACTCCCGGGACGCACTACTGTAGTAATTATGTCACGCTGAGAAAGCTGGGCAGGGCGGTCCGGGGGCATTCCCCTGAGACCGCCCTTGTCGTTCCCGGGGCTTGGGTCCCGCGGCGCGGCGCGATGATCCGGCTCCGGCGCGAGCATCCAATACAGGCAAATCCCATGACAGACATCAACCGCCCCCCGGACGGGAGGGTGCAGCCGCGCGATGGCGAGACCGCCGCGAAGCTGCAGGAACTTCACGACATGCGCGCCCTGCTGGTCTCGGTGCGCTCGACGCTCGCCACGCTTTTGGTGGCAGTCCAGTCGGGCGAGGCCGACGGCATCAGGGATCTGGTGACCAAGCACAAGGAACTGGAAACCGCGCTGAAGCGCATCTTCGACACGGAGCGGGCATTCAATGACTGGTACGCAGAGCACACCGGCGGCGGCGCCGCAGGCGACATCGACCTCGACGACATCCGGCAGCAGATCGGGTGCCGGCTGGCTCGCCTCCGCGCCTGCTGCCGTGAGTGAAGCGTTTCTGGCCGAGTTGTCGGATGCGGCCCTGCAGGCGTTGCCGTTCCTGTTCGATTTCTGGGCGTTGCCGCATCAACTACCGCCAGAGGGCAGCTGGCGGGCCTGGTTGATCCTTGGCGGGCGCGGGGCCGGCAAGACCCGGGCCGGGTCGGAATGGGTCCGGGCGCAGGTCGAGGGTGCCCGGCCGCGCGATGCCGGTCGGGCCCGGCGGGTGGCGTTGGTCGGAGAGACGCTGGACCAGGCACGCGAGGTGATGGTGTTCGGCGACAGCGGCATCCTTGCCTGTTCGCCGCCCGATCGCCGGCCGGCGTGGAACGCGACCCGGCGGATGCTGACCTGGCCGAACGGCGCCACCGCGCAGGTGTTTTCCGCGCATGACCCCGAAGCGCTGCGCGGGCCGCAGTTCGACGCGATCTGGGTCGACGAGCTGGCCAAGTGGAAACGCGGCCAGGAGGCCTGGGACATGTTGGAGTTCGGGCTGCGACTGGGCGATGACCCGCGCGCCTGCGTCACCACGACGCCGCGCAACGTCGAGGTGCTGAAGGCGCTGATGCAGCGCGACAGCACGGTGATGACCCATGCGCCGACCAGCGCCAACCGCGCCAATCTCGCCGACGGGTTTCTCGACGAGGTCCAGCGTCGCTACGCCGGCACGAGGCAGGGCCGGCAGGAGCTTGACGGCGTGTTGCTGGCGGACGCCGAGGGCGCGCTGTGGAGCGCCGCGATGCTCGAGGGCTGCGGCACCGACCTGGTGCCCGAGCTCGACCGGATCGTGGTGGCCGTCGATCCGCCGGTCAGCGGTCACCGCAGGTCCGACGATTGCGGCATCGTGGTCGTCGGGGCGATCACCCGCGGGCCGCCCGAGGAGTGGCGCGCCTACGTGATCGAGGACGCGACGGTCAGCGCCGCGTCGCCGCTGGAATGGGCCCGTGCCGCCTGCGCCGCGATGTCCCGCCACGGGGCCGACCGGCTGGTCGCCGAGGTCAACCAGGGCGGGGCGATGGTCGAGACGGTGATCCGGCAGGTCGATCCGCTGGTGCCGTTCAAGGCGCTGCACGCCAGCCGCTCCAAGGGGCTGCGGGCCGAACCGGTGGCGGCGTTGTATGAACAGGACCGGGTCGCGCATGCGCGCGGCCTCGGCGCGCTCGAGGACCAGATGGCGCAGATGACCGCGCGCGGCTTTCTCGGGCAGGGATCGCCGGACCGGGTCGATGCGCTGGTCTGGGCGCTGCACGAGGTGTTGATCGTGCCGGCGCAGGCCTGGCGCAGGCCGCGGATGCGGTCGCTGTAGCGCGCCGCCCGCCGCCGGCCGGTGTTGCGCGATGCGCCGGGCGGCGCGCGGTGGCGTTCAGGGTTCTCAAGGGCTTTGGGGCAATCTCCTTGCTGTGCTTCGGACGGCAAGGGAGACGCGAATGTTCGATTTTCTCAAGCGCGGAACGGCTGGGCCCGCGCCCGAGGCCAAGGCTTCGGCCGCCGGTGCCGTCATCGCCTGGCCCGGCGCCGGGCGTCCGGCCTGGAGCCCGCGCGACGTGGTTTCGCTGACCCGGGCCGGGTTTACCGGCAACCCGGTGGGCTTTCGCGCCGTGCGGCTGATCTCGGAAGCGGCGGCGGCGCTGCCGCTGGTGTTGCAGGATCGCGAGCGGCGCTACGACACCCATCCGGTGCTCGACCTTCTGGGCCGGCCCAATCCGGGCCAGGGCCGGGCCGAGCTGATCGAGGCGCTGGTCGGCCAGCTGCTGCTGACCGGCAACGGCTACCTCGAGGCGGTCGGCGACGGCGCGTTGCCGTTCGAGCTGCACGTGCTGCGCTCGGACCGGGTTTCGCTGGTGCCGGGGGCCGACGGCTGGCCGATCGCCTATGACTACAGCGTCGGCGGCAAGACGCATCGCTTCGTGATGGGCGCCGGGCCGGCGCCGGTCTGCCACATCAAGAGCTTTCACCCGCAGGACGATCACTACGGCTTCAGCGCGCTGCAGGCCGCGGCGAGCGCGATCGACGTGCACAACTCGGCCTCGCGCTGGTCGAAGGCGCTGCTCGACAACGCGGCGCGGCCGTCCGGCGCGATCGTCTATCGCGGCGTCGATGGCCAGGGGTCGCTGAGCGCCGACCAGTACGACCGGCTGGTGTCCGAGATGGAGACCCAGCACCAGGGCGCGCGCAACGCCGGGCGGCCGATGCTGCTCGAGGGCGGGTTGGACTGGAAGCCGATGGGCTTCAGCCCGTCGGACATGGAATTTCACAAGACCAAGGAGGCGGCGGCGCGCGAGATCGCGGTGGCCTTCGGGGTGCCGCCGATGATCCTCGGGATTCCGGGCGACGCCACCTACGCCAATTACCAAGAGGCGAACCGTGCCTTCTACCGGCTGACCGTGCTGCCCCTGGCGGCCCGGGTCGCCACCGCCGTGGCCGACTGGTTGTCGGACTTCTCCGGCGAACGGCTGGATCTGCGGATCGACCAGGACCAGGTGCCGGCGCTGGCGACCGAGCGCGACGGGCAGTGGCGCAGGGTGTCCGAGGCGAACTTCCTGACCGATGCCGAAAAGCGATCGCTGCTGGGGCTGCCGGCGCGGGAGGTCGGCGATGGCGGATGATGGCTGGCGCGGCGCCGAGCCGTTCGCCTGCGCCCCCGGCATGCGGGTCGAGGCGCACGAGCGGCTGGTCGAGTTGCAGGTGACCCAGCTGACCGGGGCGCTGGCCCGGGTCGAGGCGGCGCTCGAGCGGCTCGAGCGGCGGCTGTGGCTGGCGGTGTTCGGCGTGGTCGGGGTGATCCTGTCGCAGGCGGCGCTGCAGATACTGGAGGTGACACCGTGAGAGGAGACGAGATGGAGCTGGAACGCAAGTTCTGCAGCGGCGGCGAGGCCGTCCGGATCGACGAGGGGGCGGTGATTTCCGGTTACGCGTCGCTCTGGGGCGCCCGCGACACCGGTGGCGACGTGGTCGAGCCGCGCGCCTATGGCGCGTCGCTGAAGCGGATGGCGGCCGCGGGCGGCCGGGTCCGGATGCTGTGGCAGCACGATCCGTCGCGGCCGATCGGGGTCTGGGACGAGGTCCGCGAGGACGAGCGCGGGCTTTGGGTCAAGGGCCGGATCCTGACCGATGTGGCGCAGGGCCGCGACGCGGCGGCGCTGATCGAGGCCGGCGCGATCGACGGGCTGTCGATCGGCTACCGGACGATCACCGCGCGCAAGGGCGAGGCCGGGCACCGGCACCTGACCGAGCTGGAGCTCTGGGAGGTGTCGCTGGTGACCTTCCCGATGTTGCCGCAGGCGCGGGTGGCGGCCAAGTCCGAGACCGCCGAGACCGCGGCGCTGGGCGAGTTGACGCGGATGTTCCGCGAGGCCGGGGCGGTCCTGGCACGGGAGAACCAGCGATGAGCAGCAAGGGGGAGACCAAGATGACGCAGGACGCTGCGCCGACCGCGGAGCTGAGCCAGGCGATCGGCGGCTTCATGACCGAGTTCGGCCGCTTCACGGCCGAGATCCAGACCAAACTCCAACAGCAGGACGATCGGATGACCAAGCTCGACCGCAAGACGGCTTTCACCGGCGCGCGCCACACGCTCGCCACCACCGGGGCCGAAGAGGCGCCGCATCTGAAGGCGTTCGGCGCCTATCTGCGCTCTGGCGAGGACGACGCGCTGCGTGGTCTCGAGCTGGAAGGCAAGGCGATGAGCACCACGGTGGCGGCCGATGGCGGCTACCTGGTCGATCCGCAGACCGCGGCCTCGATCCAGGCGGTGCTGGGCTCGACCGCGTCGGTTCGGGCGATCGCCAACGTGGTGGCGGTCGACGCCAGCTCGTACGACGTGCTGATCGACCACGCCGAGACCGGCGCCGGCTGGGCCAGCGAGACCGCCGCGGTGTCGGAAACCGGCACCCCGGCGATCGACCGGATCACCATCCCGCTGCACGAGCTGTCGGCGCTGCCCAAGGCGTCGCAGCGGCTGCTCGACGACAGCGCCTTCGACATCGAGGGCTGGCTCGCCGGTCGGATCGCCGACACCTTCGCGCGCTCGGAGGCGGCGGCCTTCGTCTCCGGCGACGGCATCGACAAGCCGCGCGGCTTCCTGTCCTACCCGGAGATCGACGACGCCAGCTGGAGCTGGGGCAACCTCGGCTACGTCGCGACCGGCACCGCCGGCGGCTTCGACGGCACCAACCCCGGCGATGCGGTGATCGACCTGGTCTACGCGCTGGGCGCGCAGTACCGCGCCGGCGCCAGCTTCGTGATGAACTCGAAGACCGCGGGAACGCTGCGCAAGCTGAAGGACGGCGACGGCCGGTTCCTGTGGTCCGACGGTCTTGCCGCGGGCGAACCGGCGCGGCTGCTGGGCTACCCGGTGCTGATCGCCGAGGACATGCCCGACATCGCCGTCGATGCCAGCGCCGTGGCGTTCGGCAACTTCGCCGCCGGCTACACCATCGCCGAGCGTCCCGACCTGCGGGTGCTGCGCGACCCGTTCTCGGCCAAGCCGCACGTGCTGTTCTACGCAACCAAGCGGGTCGGCGGCGCGGTCAGCGACTTCGCCGCGATCAAGCTGCTTCGCTTCTCGATCAGCTGAGGCGGGTGACCGGAGCCGCGCATGGGCGCGGCTCCGGATTGGTGGGCGACGACAAGGCGAGGACGAGCGATGATGTTGATCGAAGAAACGGAGGTCCCGACCGCAGCGTTGCCGGTGGCCGCGTTCCGCGAGCATCTGCGGATCGGGTCGGGGTTTGCCGAGGACGGGCTGCAGGACGGCGTCCTGGCCGGCTACCTGCGGGCGGCGATGGCGGCGATCGAAGGCCGCACCGGGAAGATCCTGCTGGAGCGGGAGTTCACCTGGAGCCTGTCGCAATGGCGCGCGCCCGACCGCCAGGTGCTGCCGGTCGCGCCGATCAGCGCGGTGACCGGGATCACGCTCGAACCGCATGAGGGCGCCGTCGAGACCTTCGCCCCGGCCTGCTGGCGGCTGCTGCCGGACATGCAGCGCCCGGCGATCGAGGCGCTGTCCGGCGCGCTGCCGGCGATCGGAGCCGGTGGCACGGTACGGATCGGCTTTCTCGCGGGCTACGGGCCGGACTGGTCCGACCTGCCGGCGGATCTGAGCCACGCGGTGCTGATGCTGGCAGCGCATTACTACGAGTTCCGCCACGACACCGGGCTTGGATCGGGCTGCATGCCGTTCGGCGTCACCGCGCTGATCGAGCGGTTCCGCACCGTGCGGCTGATGGCCGGGAGCCGGGCATGACTCCGCCGCGGCTGAACCGGGCGCTGGTGCTCGAGACCCCGGTGCAGGTGCCGGACGGCGCCGGCGGCTGGCGTGCCGACTGGCAACCGCTGGGCACGCTGTGGGGCGACGTCGAGGCGCGTTCGGGGCGCGAGCTTGGCCTGGCCGGGGTGTCGTTGAGCCGGCTGGCGCTGCGGATCACGCTGCGCGCGGCACCCGTGGGATCGAGCATGCGGCCGGCGCCGGAGCAGCGGTTGCGCGATGGCGAAAGGGTGTTTTCGATCACCGCGGTCCGCGAGCGAGACGCCGACGGTCGCTACCTGATCTGCGACGCCGAAGAGGAGATGGCGCGATGAGCTATGGCGTGGCCGAGGCGCTGCAGACGGCCGTGTATCAGCAACTTGCGGGCCATGCGCCGCTGGTGGCGCTGGTGGGCAGTGCGATCTACGACGCGCCGCCGCCGGGACCGTTGCCGCCGCTTTACGTTTCGCTCGGCCCCGAGACGGTGCGCGACCGCTCCGACGGCAGCGCGCGGGGCGCGATGCACGAGTTCACCGTGTCGGTGATCACCGAAAGCGCCGGCTTTTCCGACGCCAAGGCGGCGGCGGCGGCCGTATCGGACGCGCTGCTGAGCGGCGATCTGACGCTGAGCCGCGGCGCGCTGGTCGCGCTCAACTTTCACCGGGCCAAGGCGGCCCGTACCGGGAGCGGCGACCTGCGGCGCATCGACCTGAGCTTTCGCGCCCGGGTCGAGGACGACGCCTGACGATTTCGACCGCAACGCCGGGCACCCATCGGGTGTCGACGGCTGGATGACCCTGAGGAGGAACGACCATGGTGGCGCAGAACGGCAAGGATCTTCTGATCAAGATCGACATGACCGGCGACGGGCTGTTCGAGACGGTGGCGGGGCTGCGCGCGACGCGGCTGAGCCTGAACGCGGAAAGCGTCGACGTGACCGGGATCGACAGCGCCGGGGGCTGGCGCGAGCTGCTTGGCGGCGCCGGGGTGCGCACCGCGGCGATCTCCGGCTCGGGGGTGTTTCGCGACGCCAGCACCGACGAGCGGGCCCGGCAGATCTTTTTCGCCGGCGAAACCCCCGAGTTCCAGGTCGTGCTGCCGGATTTCGGCACGATCCAGGGGCCGTTCCTGATCAGCTCGATCGAATATGCCGGCACCCATAACGGCGAAGCCAGCTTCGAGATCGCGCTCGCTTCGGCCGGTGCGCTGGCGTTCGACGCCGAGCCGGTGATCTGATGGCCAACCCGCACGCCGGAGAGGTCGAGATCAGCATTGATGACGCGCCGCGGGTCTGCAAGCTGACGCTCGGGGCGCTGGCCGAACTCGAGGCCGAGCTGGGCGAGCGGTCGCTTGGCGATCTGCTGGCCCGGTTCGAAAGCGGCGCGGTGTCGGGCCGCGACGTGATGGCGCTGATCGTCGCCGGGCTGCGCGGCGGCGGCTGGCGCGGCCGCGCCGAGGACCTGCTGTCGGCGCGGATCGCCGGCGGCCCGGTCGACGCGGCGCGGCTGGCCGCCGAGCTGCTGGCCCGCGCCTTCGCGATGCCGGGATGAGCGGCGCCGGGCTCGACTGGCCGGCGCTTATGCGGGCCGGGATCGCCGGGCTCGGTCTGCGACCAGCCGAGTTCTGGGCGCTGACCCCGGCCGAGCTGCGGCTGATGCTCGGGCTGACCGGTAGCGCCGCACCGATGGCCAGGGACCGGCTCGAAGAGCTGTGCCGCGCCTTTCCGGATCAAGGGGATGAGAGATGAGCAAACGCGAGGATGACTTCGAGGCGCTGGACGGCGCGATCGCCGAGACCGGGTCGATGGTCGCGGCCTTCTCGGCCGAGCTGGGCCGGATGCGCAGCGCGCTGGGCGAGACCACCCGCGATCTGGGATCGCTGGAGCGCGGTTTTTCGCGCGGGCTGAGCCAGGCCTTCGACGGGGTGCTGCTGGACGGGCTGAAGCTGTCCGATGCGCTGACCGGCGTCGCGCGGTCGATGGCCGACACGGTCTACGCGGCGGCAATGAAGCCGGTCACCGATCGGATGGGCGGGATGCTGGCGCACGGGCTGAACTCGGTGGTGTCCGGGCTGATGCCGTTCCGCGACGGCGGCGCGTTCCAGGGCGGCCGGGTCACGCCGTTTGCCAAGGGCGGGGTGGTCGGCGGGCCGGTGGCCTTTCCGATGCGCGGCGGCACCGGGCTGATGGGCGAGGCCGGCCCCGAGGCGATCATGCCGCTGTCGCGCGGCGCCGACGGCAAGCTTGGCGTGGCGGCGCAGGGCGGCGGAAGCACCAATGTGACGATCAACATCTCGACCCCGGACGTCGAGGGGTTCCGACGCAGCCGCAGCCAGGTGGCGGCGCAGATGATGCGCGCGCTCGGCCAGGGTCAGCGCAACAGGTAAGGGGGCTGCAATGGGCTTTCACGAGGTCAGATTTCCGGTCGCGGTGAGCTTCGGGTCGCTGGGCGGACCGGAGCGCCGCACCGAGATCGTCACGCTGGCGAACGGGTTCGAGGAGCGCAACACGCCGTGGTCGCAGTCGCGCCGGCGGTTCGACGCCGGCATCGGGCTGCGGTCGCTCGACGATGTCGCCGAGGTGCTCGAGTTTTTCGAGGCGCGGCGCGGGCCGCTGCACGGGTTTCGCTGGAAGGACTGGGCCGACTGGCGGTCTTGCCGGCCGTCGGCCGAGATTTCGTCCGACGACCAGCAGATCGGCCTTGGCGACGGCAGCCGGCGCGACTTCCAGCTGGTCAAGCATTACGGCCAGGGACCGGACGCCTATGCCAGGCTGATCGCCAAGCCGCTAGCCGGCAGCGTGCGAATCGCGGCGAGCGGCGATCCGCGCGTCCAGGGCAGCGATTTCGAGGTCGACGAGACGACGGGGGTGGTCAGCTTCGCGGTGGCGCCGCCGGATGGCGCGGTGATCACCGCGGGCTTCGCCTTCGACGTGCCGGCACGGTTCGACAGCGAAATGATCCAGACCTCGGTCGCGACCTTCGAGGCCGGCAGCGTGCCGGAGATCCCGGTGGTGGAGATCCGGCTGTGAGCGGCACCTTGCAGGCCCATTTGGACACCGGCTGCACCACGCTGTGCGGCTGCTGGGCGCTGACCCGGCGCGACGGGCTGGAGCGCGGCTTCACCGATCACGATCGCGGGCTGGCGTTCGACGGCATCGACTTCGAGGCCGAGACCGGCTTGTCCGCCAGCGCGCTGGTGCAGGGCACCGGCCTTGCGGTCGACAACGCCGAGGCGCTGGGCGTGCTGAACTCCGCCGGGGTCACCGAGGCCGAGATCGCGCAGGGCAGGCTCGACGGCGCCGAGCTGCGGCTCTGGCTGGTGAACTGGGCCGACGTGACCGACCGGGTGTTGCGGTTTCGCGGCACGATCGGCGAGATCAGGCGCAGCGGCGCGGTGTTCCACGCCGAGCTGCGCGGCTTGACCGATGCGCTGAACCAGCCGGTCGGGCGGATCTACCAGAGCCGCTGCACCGCGGTGCTGGGCGATGCCGGATGCCGCTTCGATCTGGACCGGCCGGGCTACGCGGTGACGCTGGCCAGCGCCGCGCCGGTCGGCGCAGAAAGCGTGTCGCTGGCGCTCGACCTACCCGGCGAAGCGCCGGCGGCCGGCTGGTTCGACCGCGGCCGGCTCGAGGTGACCAGCGGCGCCGCCGCCGGGCTGAGCGCTGCGATCAAGAGCGACCGGGTGCAGGACGGCGCGCGGCAGGTCACCCTGTGGCAGCCGATGCGTGCGGCGATCGCTGTGGGCGACGGGCTGCGGCTGGTGGCGGGCTGCGACAAGCGCGCCGAAACCTGCCGCGGCAAGTTCGACAACATGACCAACTTCCAGGGCTTTCCCAGCATCCCGGGGTCGGACTGGCTGATGGCGGTGCCGCGGCGCGCCGGCGGTGACGACGGATGACCGGGGCGGGCGCGCGGATCGAGGCGGTGGCGCGGGGCTGGATCGGCACGCCCTACGTGCACCAGGCGGCGCGGCGCGGCGTCGGCTGCGACTGCCTTGGCCTGGTGCGCGGGGTGTGGCGCGATCTGGCCGGTGCCGAACCCGAGGCGGTGCCGCCCTACAGCCGCGACTGGAGCGAACCGCAGGGCGACGAGGCGCTGTGGCGCGCGGCGCGCCGGCACCTGCGCGAAAAGCCGCCCGAGCGGATCGAGACCGGCGACGTGCTGCTGTTTCGGATGCGGCGCGGCTCGGTCGCGAAGCACCTCGGTATCGCCAGCACCGGGCCGCAGGGTCCGGGGTTCATCCATGCCTATGAGGGGCACGGGGTGGTTGAAAGTGCGCTGACCCGGCCCTGGCGGCGCCGGCTGGTGGCGTGCTTTGCGTTTGCGGAAAGGATCAGCTGATGGCCACGATCGTCTTGTCGGCAGCAGGAATGGCCCTTGGCGGGTCGGTGGGTGGCTCGGTGCTGGGCCTGTCGGCGGCGACGCTCGGCCGGGCCGCGGGGGCGGCGCTGGGCCGGTCGATCGACGCCCGGCTGCTGGGGTCGGGGTCCGACCCGGTCGAGACCGGCCGGGTCGACCGGTTCCGGCTGACCGGCGCCGGCGAAGGCGCTGCGGTGGCGCAGCTGCACGGGGTGATGCGGCTGGCCGGGCAGGTGATCTGGGCCTCGCCCTTCGAAGAGCACAGCGACACCAGCGGCGGCGGCAAGGGCGCGCCGTCGCGGCCCAAGACCACCAGCTTTTCCTACAGCGTCAGCCTGGCCGTGGCACTGTGCGAAGGGCCGATCACCCGGGTTGGCCGGATCTGGGCCGACGGCGTCGAGATCGGCCGCGACAGCGTGTCGATGCGGGTTTACGAAGGCGGCCCGGCGCAGCGCCCCGATCCCAAGATCGAGGCGGTCGAGGGCGTCGGCATGGTACCGGGCTACCGCGGCATCGCCTATGTGGTTATCGAGGATCTCGATCTCGGGCGCTTTGGCAACCGGGTGCCGCAGCTGTCGTTCGAGGTGTTCCGTCCGTCGGCCGAGATCGACCCGGCGGCGCCGGACGACTTGGCGCATCTGCTGCGCGGCGTCGCGCTGATCCCGGGCACCGGCGAATACGCGCTGGCCACCCGCCCGCTGCATCTGTCGCCGGACTTCGCGGTGCGGCAATCGGCCAATCTGCACACCCCGTCGGGCCAGAGCGACATGATGGAATCGCTCGACGCGCTGACCGAAGAGCTGCCGAATTGCGACAGCGTGTCGCTGGTGGTGTCGTGGTTCGGCGACGATCTGCGCGCCGGGCATTGCACCGTGCGGCCGAAGGCCGAGCAGGGCGATCTCGACGCCGAGGGCATGCGCTGGCAGGTGTCGGGGCTGTCGCGCGGCGCGGCGCGGCTGGTGCCGCGGGTCGACGGCCGGTCGGTGTACGGCGGCACCCCGGCCGACGCCTCGGTGATCGAGGCGATCCGCGAGATGAACGACCGCGGTCTCAAGGTGGTGTTCTACCCGTTCATCCTGATGGACCAGCTCGCCGGCAACGGGCTGCCCGATCCCTACGGCCGGGCCGAACAGCCGGCGCTGCCCTGGCGTGGTCGGATCACCACCGGGTTGGCGCCGGACCAGCCCGGAACCAGTGACCGCAGCGCCGCCGCCGAGGCCGAGGTCGCGGCGTTGTTCGGCAGCGCCGCCCCGGGCGATTTCAGCGCAAGCGACGACGGCCCGGTGTATCACGGCCCCGAAGACTGGGGCCTGCGCCGATTCACCCTGCACTGCGCGCATCTGTGTGCCCAGGCCGGTGGCGTCGACGCGTTCTGCATCGGCTCGGAGCTGCGCGGCGTCACCACGATCCGCGGTGCCGGCGACAGTTTTCCGGCGGTCGAGGCGCTGCGGGCGCTGGCCGCCGACGTGCGGGCGGTGCTCGGCGCCGACACCCGGATCAGCTACGCCGCCGACTGGTCGGAATACCACGGCTACCAGCCCGGCGGCGGCACCAAGCACTTCCATCTCGACCCGCTCTGGGCCGATCCCGAGATCGATTTCATCGGCATCGACAACTACATGCCGCTGTCGGACTGGCGCGACGGGGCGGCGCATCTCGATGCTGGCTGGGGGTCGATCTACGATCTCGATTACCTGACCGGCAACGTCGCGGGCGGCGAGGGCTACGACTGGTACTATGCGTCCGAGCAGGACCGCGCCGGGCAGATCCGCAGCCCGATCACAGACGAGGCCGAATCCGAGCCCTGGATCTGGCGCTACAAGGATCTCAAGGGCTGGTGGGGGCACCTGCATTACGATCGGATCGACGGGGTGCGCGGCAGCGCGCCTACCGCCTGGCAGCCGCGCTCCAAGCCGATCTGGTTCACCGAGATCGGCTGCGCCGCCGTCGATCGCGGCACCAACCAGCCGAACAAGTTCCTCGATCCGAAATCCTCGGAATCGTCGCTGCCGCATCATTCGCGCGGCTACCGCGACGACTTCATCCAGATGCAGTACCTGCGCGCC
>JBFGEI010000018.1:0-20936 GCA_041580155.1 Limimaricola sp. | reverse complement strand
GTCTCGACGATCTCCTGCGGCGCCGTTTCCGGCGCCACGCCAAGCGCCACCATCAGCCCTTCGGCGCGGTCGCGCAAGCCCGGCGTGACCTCGGCGGCCTCGATGATCTGGCGCAGCTGATCCAGCGCCGCCTCGGTGTCACCCTGGGCCAGGTTGACCAGCGCGATCTGCTCGAGCGCCAACATCCGGAACGGTGCGCCGGGGGCGGCCAGCGCCTCGAGCGCGATCAGCCGCTGCGCCGGATCGGTGTCCGGGCTGGTCAGCATCGCCGCCTTCAGCGCCGCGACGTCGCGGTAAAGCTCCGGCGCCGCGGCATCGACCGCCAGCGCCTGCAGCGTGGCCTCGGCCGCGGCGATCTCGCCGGCGCGCTGCTGCTCGGCGGCCAGCAGCATCCGGCCGACCGCGCTGGCGGCACCGTCGGCGGGCAGCGCCTCGAGCGCCGCGATGCGGGCCGTGGCGTCATCGATCTCGAGCGCCGCGAGCAGCGCGTCGCCGCGCGCCTCGGCGGCGCTGCGGTCCTGCGACCGCTGCCATTCGACCCAGGCCGCGCCGCCGACGATCGCCAGCACCGCAAGCAGCGGGATCCAGCCGTAGCGGCGCATGTTGCGATACAGCCGGTCGCGCCGAACCTCTTCGCTGACCTCGTCGATGAAGCTTTCGGGATTGCTCACGCCTTGGTCCCCCCTCGGGCGGCGCCGCGGCGCCGTTGAAATCGCGCTCGTCTTATCGCGAAGCGCCGCGCGTTGCCAAGGCCCCGGCGCGCCCACCGGCGGGCTCCTGGACCAAGGATCTTGCAAGATCCTTGCGACACCGGACCCGGAGTCCTAATCTGAACCGAGCGGTTCAGCCGTTGTCCATGTTTCCAAACCGACTGTCCCTGCGGTAGAGTTTGCCGGTTCCGCATGCGCCTGTCGCGACGCAGCCGCGACATTTCTTCGAAACGAGGCCATGACCATGAAACTGATGCCCCTGCTCACCGCGGTTCTGGTGGCGGCGTTCCTGTATCTCCTGGTGATCGACCGCGACACGCTCTACGCGATCGCCCAGCTGGGCAGCCAGGACGGCACGGCCGAGACCGAGACGCCGGCGCCGCGCGCCGCGGTCGGCGTGGTGACCCAGCGCAGCCAGGCCACCGAGGTCGACAGCGCCGTGGTGCTGCGCGGCCGCACCGAGGCGGCGCGCGAGGTCGAGGTGCGGGCCGAGACCTCCGGCGTGGTGATCTCGGATCCGCTGCGCAAGGGCGCCTTCGTCGAGGCCGGAGATGCGCTCTGCGAGCTTGACCCGGGCACACGCGAAGCGTCGCTGGCCGAGGCCAGGGCCCGTCTGTCCGAAGCCGAAAGCCGGGTGCCCAGCGCCGAGGCGCAGCTGGCCGAGGCGCAGGCCCGGCTGCGCGAGGCCGAGATCACCGTGAACAACGCCCGAAGGCTCAGTCAGGGCGGCTACACCAGCGAAACCGCGCTGATCAGCGCCGAGGCGCAGCTCGAAGCGGCCAGCGCCGGGGTCCAGAGCGCGACCTCCGCCGGGGTGTCGGCCAGGGCCGGGATCGAGGCGGCGCAGGCCGCCGTCGCCTTCGCCGAGCGCGAGATCGAGAACCTGACGCTGCGCGCGCCCTTCGCCGGGCTGCTCGAGACGGACACCGCCGAGCTCGGGCTGCTGATGCAGCCCGGAGCGCCCTGCGCCACGATATTGCAGCTCGACCCGGTCAAGCTGGTCGGCTTCGTCCCCGAGGTCGATGTCGACAAGATCAGCCTCGGCGCCCCGGCGCGCGGCCAGCTGGCCACGGGACGCGAGCTCGAGGGTCGGGTCAGCTTCCTGTCGCGCTCGGCCGACGAAACCACCCGGACCTTCCGGGTCGAGGTGCAGGTCGAGAACGCCGACTTGGCGATCCGCGACGGCCAGACCGCCGAGATCCTGGTGGCGACCAACGGCAAGATGGCGCATCTGCTGCCGGCCTCGTCGCTGACGCTCGACGACGACGGCCGGCTCGGGGTGCGCGCGGTCGGCCAAGACGCCGACGGTCCGATCGCCCGGTTCCAGCCGGTGACGCTGCTGCGCGACACCGTCGACGGGGTCTGGGTCGCCGGTCTCGACGACACCGTCGACGTCATCGTGGTCGGCCAGGAATACGTCACCGACGGCGTGCCGATCGCACCGCAGCCGCGGGACGCCAAGCCATGACCGGCATCGTCGACTGGGCCGCGTCGCGGGCGCGGATGATCATCGCCTTCATCGTGCTGAGCCTCGCGGCCGGCGGCGCCGCCTATGTCGGCCTGCCCAAGGAGGGCGAGCCGGACATCGAGATCCCGGCGCTGTTCGTGTCGGTGCCGTTCCCCGGCATCTCGGCCGAGGACAGCGAACAGCTGCTGGTGCGGCCGATGGAGACCGAGCTGTCGGATCTCGACGGGCTCGACACCATGACCTCGACCGCCGCCGAAGGCTACGCCGGGGTCGCGCTCGAGTTCGAGTTCGGCTGGGACAAGACCAAGATCATGGCCGATGTCCGCGACGCGATGAACACCGCCGAGGCAGAGTTTCCCGACGGCGCCGAAAGCTGGACCGTCAACGAGATCAACTTCTCCGAATTCCCGATCATCATCGTCAACCTGACCGGCGCCCTGCCCGAACGCACGCTGATCCGCGTCGCCAAGGATCTTCAGGACCGGCTCGAGGGGCTCGACGCGGTGCTGTCGGCGAACCTCACCGGCCAGCGCGACGAGATGCTCGAGGTCGAGATCGACCCGCTGCGGCTCGAGGCCTACAACGTCACCGCCGCCGAGCTGCTGCAGGTGGTGACCGCCAACAACCTGCTGATCGCCGCCGGCGAGGTCGAGACCGCGCAGGGCGCCTTCTCGGTGAAGATCCCGTCCAGCTTCGACGAGCCGCAGGACGTGTTCGCGCTGCCGGTGAAGACCAGCGGCGACCGGGTGGTGACGCTGGGCGACCTGTCGCGGATCCGGCTGACCTTCGAGGACCGGACCTCGACGGCGCGGTTCAACGGCGAAACCACGGTGGCGCTGCAGGTGGTCAAGCGCAAGGGCTTCAACCTGATCGACACCGCGGCGCTGGTCCGCGAGACCGTCGACGCCGAGCGCGAAAGCTGGCCCGAAGAGCTGCGCATGGCGATACGGGTCGGGACCTCGAACGACCAGAGCCGCAACGTCGCCTCGATGGTCAGCCAGCTCGAGGGGGCGGTGCTGACCGCGATCGCGCTGGTGATGATCGTGGTGCTGGCGGCGCTCGGGCCGCGGCCGGCGCTGCTGGTCGGGTTCTCGATCCCGACCTCGTTCCTTCTGTGCTTCGCGCTGCTGGCGGTGATGGGCATCAGCATCTCGAACATCGTGATGTTCGGGCTGATCCTGTCGGTCGGCATGCTGGTCGACGGCGCCATCGTGGTGGTCGAATACGCCGACAAGCGGATCCGCGAAGGCGTCGGCCCGATGCACGCCTATGTCGAGGCCGCCAAGCGGATGTTCTGGCCGGTGGTGTCGTCGACCGCGACCACGCTTTGCGCCTTCCTGCCGATGCTGTTCTGGCCCGGCGTGGCCGGCCAGTTCATGGGCATGCTGCCGGTGACGCTGATCTTCGTGCTGTCGGCGTCGCTCGTGGTGGCGCTGATCTACCTGCCGGTGATGGGCGGCGTGCTGGGCCGGGTCAGCCGGGTGTTCGGCCGCGCGTCGGACGGGCTGCGCGGTCACCTGCCCTGGCTGGTGCGGGCGCTGCTGGTGCTGCCGGCGATCGCGCTGTTGTACGGCGGGCTGATGCTGGCGCTGAACCCGGGCTACCTGAGCGGCGCGGCGCGGCCGTCGCGCGGCCTGCTGGACGTGGCGCCGGGCGCCGCGGTGGCGCTGCTGGGCGCGATCCTGACCGCGATCACCGTCGGCGCCGCCAAGATCACCCGGCCGCCGCGCCGGGTCGACGCCGGCTACCGGCGGTCGCTGTTCGGCAAGGCGATCGCGCTGATCGCCGGCAACCCGGTGATGCCCTTGGTGACGATCGCCGCGGTCGGCTATTTCGTGGTCTCGACCTTCAGCTACTTCGGCACCCACAACAACGGCGTCGAGTTCTTCGTCGAGACCGAACCCGAGCAGGCGATCATCTACGTCCAGGCCCGCGGCAACCTCAGCCTGGCCGAGAAGGACGACCTGGTGGCGCAGGTCGAGGCAGCGGCGCTCGACACCGCCGGGATCGAGACGGTGTTCGCCTTCGCCGGCGAAGGCGGGTTGAACTCCAACACCGCAGGCGCCGGTGGCCCGGCCGACGCGATCGGCCAGCTGCAGATCGAGCTGGTTCCATGGGAAGACCGCGCCGGCTTCGCCGCGGCGCGCGGCATCGATCCGGCCACGCTCGACGGCAACCGGGTCATCGAGGCGCTGCAGGCGCGGCTGGCCGACATCCCGGGGATTCGCACCGAAGTGCTCGACCTCGCGGCGGGGCCCGGATCGGCCAAGCCGGTGCATCTGCGGCTGACCGGCGCCGGCTTCGAGGTGCTGCGCGACGTCACGGCGCAGGTTCGGACGCGGTTCGAGGCGACGCCGGGGCTGACGCTGGTCGAGGACACCTTGCCGCTGCCCGGCATCGACTGGCAGATCGATGTCGATGTCGAGAAGGCCGGCCGGTTCGGCGCCGACGTCGCCACGGTCGGCGCCATGGTGCAGCTGGTGACCCGCGGCATCATGCTCGACACGATGCGGGTCGAAAGCTCGGACGAGGAGATCGAGATCCGGGTCCGGCTGCCCGAGGACGACCGGGTGCTGTCGACGCTCGACAGCCTGCGGGTCCGCACCCCGTCGGGGCTGGTGCCGCTGTCGAACTTCGTGACCCGGACCCCGGTCGCCAAGCTGGCCGAGATCGCCCGGGTCGACCAGCAGCGCTATTTCGACGTGCTAGCCGATGTGACGCCGGGGCTGCTACGGCTGACCGATGCTGCGACCGGTGACGACCGGATCCTGCCGGCGACGCAGGTCGATGCCGACGCCGACCTGCAGGCCCGGATCGAGAGCGGCGCGTTGCTGCGGGTGCCGGTCACCACCAACGAGCGGATCGAGGCGCTGACCGCCTGGCTCAAGACATCGCCGCTGCCCGCCGGCGTCGACTGGGAGTGGACCGGCGACCAGCAGGACCAGGCCGAAAGCCAGGCCTTCCTGCAATCGGCCTTCACCGGGGCGCTGGGGCTGATGTTCATCATCCTGCTGGCGCAGTTCAACAGCTTCTACAACGCGACGCTGGTGCTGCTGGCGGTCGTCATGTCGACCGCCGGGGTGCTAATCGGCATGCTGGTGATGGACCAGACCTTCTCGATCATCATGACCGGCACCGGCATCGTGGCGCTGGCCGGAATCGTGGTGAACAACAACATCGTGCTGATCGACACCTACCAGGATTACGTCGGCTACATGCCACGCACCGAAGCGGTGATCCGCACCGCCGAGGACCGGATCCGGCCGGTGCTGCTGACCACGATCACCACGATGGCGGGCCTGGCGCCGATGATGTTCGGCCTGTCTCTGAACTTCTTCCAGGGCGGCTACACGATCGACAGCCCGACCGCGCTGTGGTGGAAGCAGCTTGCCACCGCGGTGGTGTTCGGGCTTGGCATCGCGACGATGCTGACGCTGGTGTTCACCCCGGCGATGCTGGCGCTGCGGATCTGGGCGGTGACCTATGCGCGCTGGCTGGCGCGGCTGCTGGAACGGCTGTCGCTGGGCCGCGGGTCGCGGGCAGCGCGGGACTGGGCGCTGCGCCGCGAGGCGCGGCAGATCCACACGCCGGAGATCATCTGGGACGATCCGGCGGCCGAGGCCGAGCCGCGGCGCGGCGGGTTGCGCGCCGCCGAGTGACGGCGGGAGGCGGCGCCGGCAAGGGGGCTGCCGCCCCCCGGCCTGCGGCCTCCCCCCGCGCGTTTTCAGGGAACAAAGTAACCGCGGCGCCGGGTCAGACCGGCTGCGACGCCGGCGTCGGCGCCGGGTCGACCCGGTGCAGCACCAGCAGCGCCAGGATCAGCGCCGAAACCGCGCAGATCGCGATCGCCGCGATCATCGGCAGCGCGGTGCCGTCGAAGAACGGCCCGGTGGCCGCGATCATCGCGCCGCCGACCACCATCTGCAGCGTGCCGCCCAGCGACGAGGCGAGGCCGGCGATCTCGCCATGCGGATCGAGCGCCATCACCATGGTCGAAGGAATCACCAGCCCGAGGCAGGCGTTGGCGAGAAACAGCATCCCCATGATCACCGGCAGCGACGCCAGGCCGGCCAGCGCCAGCCCCAGCAGGATCAGCGCGAAGGTCGCGAAGCCCCAGAGCGCCAGCCGCATCACCGGCACCATGCCGAAGCGCAGCCCGAGCGGCGCCGCGACCTGGCTGGTGCCGAAGAAGCCCACCGCGTTGGCGGCGAAGGCCAGGCTGAACTGGGTCGGGCTGAGACCGAACTGCCCGGTGTAGACGAAGCTGGCGCTGGCGATGAACACGAAGAAGCTGGCCATGCCGAAGCCGCCCACCAGGGTCAGCCCCATGAACACCGGGTCGCGCAGCAGGATCTTCGCGCCGCGGCCCAGCGAGGCGATGTTGACCTTGCGCCGTGCGGCGACCGGCAGGGTTTCCGGCAGCGTCCGCGCGGTCAGCGCCAGCCCGAGCAGCGCCACCACGCAGAGCGCCCAGAAGATCTCGCGCCAGCCGGCGACCATCAGCAGCATCGAACCGGCCAACGGCGCCAGCATCGGCGACACCGAGATCACCAGCATGATCATCGCCATCAGCCGCGTCGCCTCGTGGCCGGTGTGCATGTCGCGGATGATCGCCCGCGGGATCACCATCACCGCGGCGCCGCCCAGACCCTGCACGAAGCGGAAGGCGATCAGCCAGCCCAAGTCGGGGGCCAGCGCGCAACCGATCGAGCCGAGCAGGAACAGCCCCAGCCCGGCGTAGATCGGCCGTTTGCGGCCGGACTGGTCGGCCCAGGGGCCGTAGACCAGCTGCGCAAGGCCGAAGGCGAGGAAATACGAGGTCAGCGTCACCTGCGCCGCCGCCACCGAGCTGTCCAGATCGGCGGCCAGCGCCGGCAGCGCCGGCAGATACATGTCGATGGTGAACGGCCCAACGGCCGACAGGAGGCCCAGCACCAGCGCGGTGCGGAGAAGCGAGGAGGTCATCGGGAAGTCCTTTTCGGCGCACCCCTGCGCGCGGCGCGGGGTGAGGTTCGCGCGCAGACTAGTGCCGATGCCCTAGCGGCACAATCGCCAAATTGAACCGTTCGGTTCAGGCGGCGATTTCCGCCTCCTCGGCCTGCTGGCGCTGCCACAGCACCGCGTAGCGGCCGTCCTGCGCCAGCAGCGTCTCGTGGCTGCCGGTCTCGACCACGCGGCCGGCCTCGAGCACCACGATGCGGTCGGCATCGGCGATGGTCGACAGCCGGTGCGCGATGGTGATCACGCTGCGGCCCTGCCCCATGGCCTTGAGCTGGCCCTGAATCTCGCGTTCGGTCTCGGTGTCGAGCGCGCTGGTCGCCTCGTCCAGACGCAGGATCGGCGGATCCTTCAGCAGGGTCCGGGCGATGCCGACGCGCTGCTTTTCGCCACCCGACAGCTTCAGCCCGCGTTCGCCCACCGTGGTGTCGTAGCCGTCGGGCAGCGAGGTGATGAAATCGTGGATCTGCGCCGCGCGGGCCACCGCCTCGATGTCCGCGCGGCTGGCGCCGTCGCGGCCGTAGGCGATGTTGTAGAGGATGGTGTCGTTGAACAGCACCGTGTCCTGCGGCACCACGCCGATCTGCGCGTGCAGCGACGTCTGGGTGACCTCGCGCAGGTCCTGGCCGTCGATCCGGATCGCGCCGCCGGTGACGTCGTAGAACCTGAACAGCAGCCGGCCGATGGTCGATTTCCCGGCACCCGACGATCCGACGATGGCGACGGTTTCGCCGGGCTTCACGGTGAAGGACACGCCCTTTAGAATGCCGCGCGCCGCCTCGTAGCCGAAGGTCACCTCGTCGAAGGTGATCTCGCCGTCGGTGCAGCGCAGCGGCCTGGCGTCGGGCGCATCGCGGACCTCGGGCGGCTGGCCCAGCAGGTCGAACATCTCGGCCATGTCGATCAGCGCCTGGCGGATCTCGCGATACACGGTGCCGAGGAAGTTCAGCGGCATGGTGATCTGGATCATGTAGGCGTTGACCATGACGAAATCGCCCACCGTCATGGTGCCGCGCTCGACGCCCAGCGCGGCCATCACCATGACGATTACCAGGCCGGTGGTGATGATGAAGGACTGGCCGAAATTCAGGAAAGCCAGCGAGTAGTTGGTCCGGGTCGCGGCCGCGGCGTATTTCGCCATGGCGCCGTCATAGCGTTCGGCCTCGCGGGTCTCGGCGCTGAAATACTTGACCGTCTCGAAGTTCAGCAGGCTGTCGATCGCCTTCTGGTTGGCGTCGGTATCCTGGTCGTTCATCACCTTGCGGATCTTCACCCGCCATTCGGTCACCGCGAAGGTGAACCAGATGTAGACCGCGATCGTCCCCAGCACCGCCACCAGGTACCAGACGTCGAACAGGAAGAAGAGCACGACGGCGACCAGCAGCAGCTCGAGCATCAGCGGCCCGATCGAGAACAGCAGGAAGCGCAGCAGGAAGTCGACGCCCTTGGTGCCGCGTTCGATGATCCGGCTGAGCCCGCCGGTCTTGCGCGCGATGTGGTAGCGTAGGCTGAGCGCATGGATGTGCTGGAAGGTGCGCAGCGCCAGCTTGCGCAGCGCTCGCTGGCCCACCGGGGTGAACACCACGTCGCGCAGCTGCTGGAACCCGACGTTGGCCAGCCGGGCGATGCCGTAGACCAGGGTCAGCCCGGCGGCGCCGATCGCCAGCAGCATCGCGGCGCTGTCGCCGTCGCCGGCAAGCGCGTCGACCGCGCCCTTGTAGAGCAGCGGCGTGCCGACCGCGATCAGCTTGGCGACCACCAGCAGCGACACCGCGATCACGACACGGCGCTTCACCCAGGCCTCGCCGTCCGGCCACAGGTAGGGGATCACCTGGCGGATCGTGTCCCATCCCTTGACCGGCTGGCCCGACAGGTTGGCATCGGTCTTGGACAGGCGTCGCATAGGCACGGGCTCCGGCGTCGGTATCGGGACGCCGCAGGGTAGGATGCGCGGCGCCGGAACGCCAGATAAACGGTCACTCGTCGCCGGAACCGATGCCGGCCTCGGGCATTCGGAAAATCTGGCCCGGGTAGATCAGGTCGGGGTCGCGAATCCGGTCGACGTTGGCCTCGAAGATCATCAGATAGGCCATGCCATCGCCGTAGCGTTCCTCCGAGATCCCCCAGAGCGTGTTGCCCGGCTGCACCGTGCGGATCGCCAGGCCGTTGGCATCGACCTCGTCGCGCAGGCTGGCCTCGACGGTCCCGGCGGGCTCGCGCAGGAACGGGATCTGGATCCGCGACGCCACCGCGCCGGTCGCGTCGATCTGGTCGACCCGCAGCGTGTAAAGCCCCGGCGCGACGTCGGTCAGCCGGCCGTCCCAGGTGCCGGCGCCGCCGACCTCGGTCTCGAGCACCGCGGCGTTGTCGATGTAGACCCGCACCAGCCCGCCACCGACGGCGCGGCCCGACAGCAGCAGGGCGCCGCCGTCATCGTAGGCGATCGCGTCGAGCGCCACGGTATCGAGGACTTCAGGTGTCGCCCCCGGTCCGAGCGCCGGCTGAAGCAGCCGCAACCCCGAGGCATCGGCGCGCAGCACCGGCGGCCGGGCCGGCGCCTCCGGGCTTGCCGGCGGCGCCGGCTGCGGCGCCGAGATCACTACCTGCGGTCGCGGCGCGGCGCGCGCCGGGTCGGCGCCGGGCGCCGGTTGGGCCAGCGCGGCGGCGCGGCGGCGCGCGGTCGCGCTGCCGGTCGGCATCGCATCGTCAGCTTGCACGGCGGTATCGACGGTTTGCGAAGCATCGGCATCGGCCGGCGCGGCGGCTTCGGCGGCGGGCGCGCTGGCGATTTCGGCCGGCACGTCTTCCGGCGCCGCAGCGTCGCGCGGATCGTCGATCGGCGCGATCACCGTTCCTCCGGAGCCTGACAGGGTCGGCGCGATGATCGTGGTCGCGTCGGAGACCAGCGCCGCGCCCTCGGGGTCGCCGATCAGCGACAGGCGGCGCGGCCGATCCGACGGCGCCAGGGTGACGAAGCCGACGAACTGCCCCTGCGAATCCGCGAGGGTCTCGGCCATCGGCGTGTCGTCGACGAGGATCCGCACCAGGTCGCCCGCGGCGGCGCGCCCGGCTATCAGCATCTGGCCGTCGGGGTCGATCCGCACCGTGTCGATCTGCGGCCCGGCGGTTTGGGGCCTGGCGTCGGACGCCAAGACATCCGGGTCCGGCGCCGCCGTTCCGACGAGGCCGGTCTGTTGATCTTTCATCGGCTGCCCGGTGTCGAACGTCAAATATGGGACGGTCGCCACCAGGACCAGCAGCAGCGCCAGGGCCGCCCCGGCGCCCAGAGCCACGCGCAGCCCGTTCGATCCCGTCACCGTCATCCCCTCCGGCTGAACCCCGGATCTCCGGGTTGAGCGAGCATAGCAATGCCGCTAGACCCGGTCAAAAGGGCATCGCCTCTGGCGTCGCTCGCGTCACTTCCGGATCACAGGTTGCCGATGTCCCAGAGTTTTCCAGCCGTCTCGGTCTGCGTCTACTGCGGATCGCGCCCCGGCGCCCGCCCGTCCTATGCCGCCGCCGCCGCCGAAACCGGCGAGATGCTGGCCCGCAACGGCTGGCGCCTGGTCTACGGCGCCGGCGACGTCGGGCTTATGGGCACCGTGGCGCGGGCAACCCAGGCCGCCGGTGGCGCCAGCTTCGGGGTGATCCCGCAGCACCTGGTCAGCCTCGAGGTCGGCAAGCGCGATCTCGACACCTACGTGGTCACCGAGACGATGCACGAGCGCAAGAAGGTGATGTTCATGAACGCCGACGCGATCGTGGTGCTGCCCGGCGGCGGCGGATCGCTGGACGAGTTCTTCGAGGTGCTGACCTGGCGCCAGCTCGGGCTGCACGACAAGCCGATCCTGCTGCTGGACACCGACGGCTACTGGTCGAAGCTGCGCGGGCTGATCGACCACATCGTCACCGAAGGCTTCGCCGACGAATCGCTGCTGGAGCTGGCCGAGTGGCTGCCCGACGTGCCGCAGCTCGAGCAGCGGCTGCGCCGAACGCTGGGTTAGGCGCGGGCGCGACGCCCGCGCCACCACAGGTCAGACCGCGCGTTCGGCGGCCAGAGCCTTCTCGATCTCGACCACCGGGTGGTTGGTCAGGGTCTTGGCGATCTCGCCGATCACCTTGTCGCTGACCTCCTTGTGCAACTCGGGGCGCAGCGCGCCCAGCACGCTCGGCGACGCGACCAGCACCAGCGACTTGAACCGGCCCTTGTGCGCGTAGCGATACAGGATGTCGGCCAGATCGGCGGCAAAGCGGTCCTTGGCAAGCTGGTGGAAATCGGTTTCGGCCAGCGCGGTCCGCTGCCCGGCACCGCCATCCGCGGCGCGGCCCGGCCGATCGGTGGCCTGCTCGCGGTCCGGCGGGTTGTCCTGTTCGGTCTTGCGCACCACCTGCAGATTCGGCGCGATCGCGTCGGTGGTGTTCTCGAGAAACAGCGCCTTCTCGCCATCGGCCACCAGCACCCAGGTGCCGTCGGTCAGCTTGAACATCAGGACTCCTCCTCGTCGCTCTTGCGAACCCGCGTGGCGCCGGTGTTGTCGTGCTCGGCCCGCTTCAACTCGTCACGGGTGCCGACCTTGCGGCTCAGGTCGCCGCCCTCGCGGCCGGGCTGGCCACCCGGCGCCGTCTTGTCGTCCTTGTCGATGTAGGCATCGGTCTCGCGGGTCCCGTCCTTGGATCTTTCCCTCTCGGCCATCGCAGCCTCCTTTGGTTGTCTGCAGGGCCAACGATCCACCGCGGGCCGGGTTCCGGACCGGGTCCGCCGTGGCATGACGGCCGGATGCGAAAACGCCTGCCGGGCGGACCCGGCAGGCGTTCGAGAAGCTTTGAGAATGCGGCGTCGCGATCATATGCGCGAGGCGACGTTCTCCCAGTTGACCAGATTGTCGAGGAAGTTGGTCAGGTAGGCCGGGCGCTTGTTGCGGTAGTCGATGTAGTAGCTGTGCTCCCACACGTCGCAACCCAGAAGCGCGGTCTGGCCGAAGCACACCGGGTTCACGCCGTTCTCGGTCTTGGTGACCTTGAGACCGCCGTCGGTGTCCTTGACCAGCCAGGCCCAGCCCGAACCGAATTGGCCGGCGCCGGCAGCCGAGAACTCTTCCTTGAACTTGTCGACCGAGCCGAAGCTGTCGGTCAGCGCCTTTTCCAGCTCGCCGGGCATGGCGCTCTGATCCGGGCTCATCATTTCCCAGAACTGGTTGTGGTTCCACAGCTGGGAGATGTTGTTGAAGATACCCGATTGCGCCACGGCGGACTTGTCATAGGTGCCGCGGATGATCTCCTCGAGCGACTTGCCGTCCCACTCGGTGCCGGCGATCAGCTTGTTGCCGTTGTCGACATAGGCCTTGTGGTGCAGGTCGTGGTGATACTCGAGGGTTTCCTTGGACATGCCCTTGGAGGCTAGCGCGTCGCGGGCGTAGGGAAGGTCGGGAAGTTCGAAAGCCATGTCAGTCTCGCTTTGCTGCCAGGGGTGAATTTGCGTCCCATAACAGAACCCGGCACCGGCAAAGGTCAATGGCCAGAGCCAAGATATGACGCGGAAATCGCTACGCCTCGGCCAGAGATGGCCGACCGCGCGACCGCCGCGGGCCGCGCGCCGCCCGGCGGCAGGATCGCTTTCGTAGCAACCGCTTGCCGCGAAAAGCTGTTGCCTGTGACGCGGCCGGTCAGAAGTGACCGACCGGCCCGGCGCGCGACGATACCTCGAGCAGCTCGCGCATGTAGTCCGCGACCGACCTGAAGCAGATGATCCGGGCGACGCCCTCGCGCGGCAGCCAGAAGGCGGCGGCGACCTGGCCAAGATGGCTGCGCCGGATCTGGCCGGTCCCGAGGCTCGCCGGATGCAGGTCGGCCGGGGTCAGCTTGGCCAAGAGCTCGCGCACCCAGGCGCCTTCGACCGTGAACAGCGCCCGCGCCCCTGACACGTCGGCGGCCAGGTGGTGCTGGCCCTCCAGCGCCTCGGCGATCCGGCGCAGCGCCTCGGCGACCCGGTCCTGCGGCAGCAGCAGCAGCAGCTCGTCGGGCGACATCCAGAACAGCCCGGTGTCATCGCCGGTCTCGGCGCCGAGCCTGTCGGGAAAGCCGGTGCCGGTCAGCCCGGTGCACAGCTCCTGCAGCCCCTGGTCCGACAGGTCGCCGCGCAGGGTGATCATGCCGGTCGGCCCGGCCTGGGTGATCTTCAGCTCAGCCATTCATCCGCTCTCCCATCTTGTCGTAGAGCACCGGATCGACGACCCGTGCCGTCACCGTGCCACCGCCGATCCGGCTGACCTCGACCTCTTCGCCGATCCGGTCCGGGCCGCGGTGCAGCAAGGCCATCGCGATGCCGCGATCGAAGGTCGGCGAATGGTAGGTCGAGGTCACCCGGCCTTGGGTGTTGCACTGGCCGTTGGCGTTGGCGCCGTCGGCGATGACATAAGCGCCTTCGTCCAGCACCGACCGGTCCGACGTCTCGAGCCCGACCAGCTTCCAGCGCTCGGGGTCGGCCATGTGGCTGCGCGCCTGGGCGCGCTTGCCGATGTAGTCCGGCTTCTTCTTCGAGATCGCCCAGTCCAGCCCCAGGTCCTGCGGGATCACCGTGCCGTCGGTCTCGTCGCCGATCATGATGAAGCCCTTTTCGGCGCGCAGGATGTGCATCGCCTCGGTGCCGTAGGGCATCACCCCCAGATCGGCGCCCTTGTCGAGCAGCTCGCGCCACAGCGCCAGCCCCTGATCGGCCTGCACCGCGACCTCGAAGCTGAGTTCGCCCGAGAACGAGATCCGGAACACCCGGGCGTGGTAATCGCCAAGCCGGCCTTCCGCCCAGCCCATGAACGGCAACGCCTCAGCCGACAGGTCGAGTCCGCCAAGCCGCTGCAGCAGCGCCCGCGCCTGCGGTCCGACCACGGCGATCTGCGCGTAATGCTCGGTCAGGTTGGCGGTGTAGACCTTCCAGTCCCACCACTCGGTCTGCAGCCAGTCCTCCATGTGGGCGTGGATCCGGTCGGCGCCGCCGGTGGTGGTGTGGCACAGCCAGGTGTCGTCATCGATCCGCGCCACCACGCCGTCGTCGGTCAGAAAGCCGTTCTCCGAGCAGATCAGCCCGTAGCGGCAGCGCCCGACCTTCAGCGTGCTCATCACGTTGGTGTAGATCATGTCGAGGAAGCGACCCGCGTCGGGCCCCTTGACCACGATCTTGCCCAGCGTTGACGCGTCAAGCATTCCAAGGTGTTGCCTGGCGTTCTTGACCTCGCGCGCCGCCGCGGCGTGACGGGTCTCGTCGCCGCGCGGGTAGCTGTAGGGGCGGCGCCAGTGGCCGACGGGTTCGTAGGCGGCGCCGTGGCTGTCGTGCCAGCCCTGCATCGGGGTGCGGCGCACCGGCTGGAACAGCCCGTCGCGCGCGGCCCCGGCGATCGCGCCCATCGAGATCGGCGTCCAGGGCGGCCGGAAGGTCGTGGTGCCGACCTGCGGGATCGGCGATCCAAGCTGCGCCGAGAGCACCGCGAGGCCGTTGATGTTGCTCAGCTTGCCCTGGTCGGTGGCCATGCCGAGCGTGGTGTAGCGCTTGGCGTGCTCGACGCTCTCGTAGCCCTCGCGGGCGGCAAGCTGCACATCCGACACCTTCACGTCGTTCTGGTAATCGAGCCACATCTTTTCACGCAGCTCGATGCCGGCGCCCTGCGGCATCAGCCAGACCGGCAGCAGCGGCGCTTCCGCCGGTTCCTGCACTTCCGGCAGCGCCGCTTCGGTGCTGTCGAAGCCACAGTCCCGCGCCGCCGCCCTGCCCGCTTTCATGGCATTTTCAATGACCTCCAGCGTGGAGATCATGCCGTCCGAGATCCCGGCAGGCCGCACGAAGCCGGCGCCGTCGTCGCCGGTCGGCGGCCGGTCGTGGTCAGGCCGGAACATGGCACGGGCATCGTCCCACCACAGCTTGCCGCCGCAATGCGACCACAGGTGCACCACCGGCGACCAGCCGCCCGACATCGCCACCGCGTCGCAGCCGATCTCCTCGAGCACCGCGCCCTCGCCGGACTGGGCGCAGATCGCCACGCCGGTGACGCCGGACTTGCCGGCGACATGGGCGATGCCGCGGCCGGTCTCGACCCGGATGCCGCGCGCCCGCACCGCCTGCGGCAGCGCGCCGTCGGCCTTCGGCCGCGCATCGAGCACCACCGGCACCACCAGCCCGGCGTCGGCCAATGCCAGCGCGGTGCGGTAGGCGTCGTCGTTGTTGGTCACGATCACCGTGCGATCGCCGGCGCTGACGCCCCAGTTCACCACGTAATCGCGCAGCGCCGAGGCCAGCATCACGCCGGGCAGATCGTTGGCGGCAAAGCTCAGCGGCCGCTCGATGGCGCCGGTGGCGGTGACGATGCGTTTCGCCCGGATCCGCCACAGACGGTGCCGCGGCCCGCCGGCCGCGGGGTCGTGGTCGGTCATCTTCTCTTGCGCCAGCGCGTAGCCGTGATCGTAGACCCCGGCCCCCGAGCAGCGGTTGCGCAAAGTGACATTCCCCATCGCGCCAAGCTCTTGCAGCGCGGACTTCACCCAATCCTCGGCCGATCCGCCACCGATCTCGGGGCCATCGACCATGGCGCGGCCGCCCCAATGTGCGGTCTGCTCGATCAGCAGCACCCGGGCACCCGAGCGCCCCGCCTCGAGCGCCGCCGACAATCCGGCGATGCCGCCGCCGACGATCAGCACGTCGACATGCGCGTAGAAATGCTCGTAGGTGTCGGCGTCGCGCTCCTTCGGCGGCCGGCCAAGCCCGGCCGAATGCCGGATGATCGGCTCGTAGACGTGCTTCCAGAAGGCGCGCGGCCACAGGAAGGTCTTGTAATAGAAACCGGCCGGGAAAACCTTCGACAGCCGCGCGTTCACCGCGCCGACGTCGAAGGCCAGCGACGGCCAGCGGTTCTGCGACACCGCGACCAGATCCTCGTGCAGCTCGGCCACGGTGGCGCGCTGGTTCGGTTCGAACCGGGCGCCGGTGCCGATCCCCATCAGCGCGTTCGGCTCTTCCGGGCCAGAACCCACCAGGCCGCGCGGCCGGTGATACTTGAACGACCGGCCCTGCACCATCTGGCCGTTGGCCAGCAGCGCCGAGGCCAGGGTGTCGCCGGGATGGCCGGTATAGCGGCGGCCGTCGAAACGAAAGCCGAACCGGCGTTTGCGGTCGATCAGACGGCCGCCGGTCGCAAGACGTGCGCTCATGCCTCAAGCCCTTTCCAGTCGGGACGACGGTCGCGGATCCGGTCGAGGATCTCCTGTGGCGGCGCCTTGCTCTGCGCCTTGTAGGTGCCGAACACCTCCAGCGTGTCGGTGGCGCGCGCCGCGAGGAACCACTTGCCGCAGCCATGCGCATGACGCCACCGCTCGAGATGCACGCCGCGCGGGTTGTCGCGCTGGAACAGGTAGGCTTCGAACTCCTCGGCGGACGCCTCCGGCCCTTCGCGCTTCAGATGCGCCTGGCCACCGGGGGCCAGTTCGGTCTCGTCGGCGGCGATGCCGCAATAGGGGCATTTCAGGATCAGCATGGCGGCCACTCGGTCTGGACATACGAAAACCGGGCCACGGCGCGGTGCCGGGACCCGGAGATGACGAGGGCGGACGCCGCGAGGCGCCCGCCCAGGCGGTTCGAAATGTGACCCCGGAACGGCGGAGTCGGTCGGCTGCGGTTACTGCACCACTTCGACGTCGGCCTCGGCTTCGCCTTCGGCGCCGATGGCGTCGGTGGCGTCTTCGACGCCTTCGGCAGCGGCGTCACCAGCATCTTCGACTTCGACGGCCATTGCGTCGCCGGTCTCTTCGACGGCCTCGGCAGTGCCCTCGGCCTCGACGTTGATGTTGGTCTCGTCACCGATGGCGCCGGCGCTGTCGACGTCGCTGCCGCCGGCGAACAGCCAGTAGAGCACGACGACGGCGACGACGAGGCCGCCGACGATGAGGGCGATGGTGCTGCTGCTGCTTTTCTGCGGCGGCAGGTTGTTGTTGCGGTCGGACATATCCCTAGCTCCATGAGAGTGTCATTTGACAGCGCAACGTCACCCGCGATCCGGGGGTTCCCGCCTATGGCGAAGATTTCGATCAATGCGCCACCCCGGCCGCAACGCTTTCGTCGATGAACCGGCCTTCGCGGAACCGTTCAAGCCCGAAGGCGGCAGTCAGCGGCCCGGCAGAGCCCTTCGCCACAAGCTCCGCCATCGCCCAGCCCGAGCCGGGGATCGCCTTGAAACCACCGGTGCCCCAACCGCAATTGACGTAGCATCCGCCGAGCGGCGTGGTCGACAAGATCGGCGACCGGTCGCCGGTCATGTCGACGATGCCGCCCCATTGCCGCAGCATCCGCAGCCGCGACAGCATCGGGAAGGTCTCGATCAGCGCCCGCACGGTTTCCTCGACATGGTGGAAAGAGCCGCGCTGGGTGTAGTTGTTGTAGCCGTCGGTGCCGCCGCCGATCACCATCTCGCCCTTGTCGGACTGCGACATGTAGCCGTGCACCGTGTTGGCCATCACCACCACGTCCATGCAGGGCTTGATCGGCTCGGAGACCAGCGCCTGCAGCGCCAGGCTTTCGATCGGCAGCCGGAACCCGGCCATCTCGGCCAGCCGGCCGGAATGGCCGGCGACCACCATCGCGAGCTTGCCGCAGCCGATCTCGCCCTTGCTGGTCTGAACCGCGGTCACCTTGCCGTTTTCCGACCGGACCCCGGTGACCTCGCATTGCTGGATGATGTCCATGCCCATCTCGGAACAGGCGCGGGCATAGCCCCAGGCCACCGCGTCGTGCCGCGCGGTGCCGCCGCGGGCCTGCCATAGCGCCCCGAGCACCGGGTAGCGCGGCCCCTTCAGCTCGATGATCGGGCACAGCTCCTTGACCCGCGCCGGGTCGATCCATTCGGTGGTGACGCCCTGCAGCGCGTTGGCATGCGCGGTGCGCTTGTAGCCGCGCACCTCGTGCTCGGTCTGCGCCAGCATCATCACGCCGCGCGGGCTGAACATGACGTTGTAGTTCAGCTCCTGGCTCAGCGTCTCGTAGAGGCTGCGGGATTTCTCGTAGATCGCGGCGGAAGGGTCCTGCAGGTAGTTCGACCGGATGATCGTGGTGTTGCGGCCAGTATTGCCGCCGCCGAGCCAGCCCTTCTCGATCACCGCGACGTTGGTGATGCCGTGGTTCTTGCCAAGATAATACGCGGTGGCCAGCCCGTGGCCGCCGGCCCCGACCACCACCACGTCGTAGCGGGCCTTCGGCGCGGGCGATCGCCAGGCGCGGTCCCAGCCAAGGTGATGACGGGCCGCCTCGCGGGCGATGGCGAAGGCCGAATAGCGTCTCATGGCGATTTCCCGGGCGCAGCTGTTCCGCCCCTTCCTGCACCGCGACCCCGGCGCGATGGCGACTGGCTGCGGCATCGCGCGCTCCAAATGCGACACCGCCCTTCTTGCCGCAACGGAAGCCGCCGCGCTTCGTGAAGCCGCAGCCTCCCGCCGGGGCCTTTCGCCGGGGCGGCGGCGCGGGTAGACATGCGGCACCGAAGGAGACGCCCATGTTGTTCTGGATCATCGCGCTGGCGTTGTCGGCCCTGGTGACGCTGGCGCTGATCGCGCCGTTGCGGCAACCGCCCGAGGCGGCAGCCGAAGACCCCGACACGCTGTTCTACCGCGGCCAGCTGGCCGAGATCGAGCGCGACGCCGCGCGCGGGCTGATGGCGCCGGCCGAGGCCGAGCGCGCCCGCGCCGAGATCGCCAGACGGTTGATCGCGGCCGACCGCAGTGCCCATGCCGACACCACGTCGACCGCACCGCGGCTGGCCAGCTGGATCGCCGCCGGCTTTGCCGCGCTGACCGCGATCGGCGGCGCGCTTGGGCTGTACTGGACGCTTGGCGCGCCCGGGCTTGGCGATCTGCCGCTGGATTCGCGGATCAACGACGCGCAGGCGCTGTTCGATTCGCGCCCGAACCAGGCCTCGGCCGAGGCGATGGCCGAAGCGCTGCCGGCGCCCGACGTGCCGGCCGACTACCTGAAGATGGTCGAAGAGCTGCGCGAGGTGGTGCCGAGCCGGCCCGACGATCTGACCGGCTGGCAGCTGCTGTCGCGCCACGAGGCGGCGTTGGGCAATTATTCCGACGCCGCCAAGGCGCAGCGCCGGGTGATCGAGCTGAAAGGCCCGGCCGCCGGCCCCGGCGACCGGCTGGCGCTGGCCGACCGGATGATCGCCGCCGCCGGCGGCATCGTGTCACCCGAGGCCGAGGCCGAGCTGCGCGCGGTGCGCGATGCCGACCCCGAGAACGTCGGGGCGCAGTATTATTTCGGGCTGCTCTATGCCCAGACCGACCGCCCGGACCTTGCGTTTCAACTATGGCGCCGGGTGGTCGAGCGCGGCGATCCGACGCTGCCGCACACCCGGCTCGCGCGCGGCCAGATCGAACGCGCCGCGGCGATGGCCGGCGTCGACTACCAACTGTTGCCCGAGACCGCTTCGGCGCGCGGCCCCAGCGCCGACGACATCGCCGCGGCGCAGGACATGGCGCCTGGGGACCGCGAAGCGATGATCCGCGGCATGGTCGAAGGCCTGGCAGAGCGGCTGGGAAGCAGCGGCGGCACGCCTGAGGACTGGGCCCGGCTGATCGGCGCGCTCGGGGTGCTGGGCGACACCGACCGCGCCGCGGCGATCTGGACCGAGGCGCAGCAGGTCTTCGCCGGACAACCCGGGCTCGACGCGATCCGAGCCGCCGCCGCACAGGCAGGAGTGACGGAATGATCCACGAGACCGCAGAAGAGTTTTCCGCCGCGCTGCCGCGGGTCGGCGCGCTGGCCGGGCTGGATCTTGGCACCAAGACCATCGGCGTCGCGGTGTCGGACGGGCTGCGCAGCGTCTCGAGCCCGCTCGAGACCGTCAAGCGCAGCAAATTCACCGTCGACGCGGCGCGGCTGTTGCAGATCATCGAGGCGCGGGCGCTGACCGGGCTGGTGCTCGGGCTGCCGCGCAACATGGACGGGTCCGAGGGGCCGAGGGCGCAGTCGACCCGCGCCTTCGCCCGCAACCTGTCGCGGCTGACCGAGATCCCGATCGGCTACTGGGACGAACGGCTGTCGACCGTTGCCGCCGAGCGCGCCCTGCTCGAGGCCGACACCTCGCGCAAGCGCCGGGCCGAGGTGATCGACCACGTCGCCGCGGGCTACATCCTGCAGGGCATGCTCGACCGGCTGGCCTTCATGGGGCGGTCATGACCGATACCCCCTGGCAGCGCGACGAGATCGAGAGCCCCTGCGTCAAGCTCTGCACGATCCATCCCGAAACCCGGCTGTGCCTCGGCTGCGCCCGCTCGATCGACGAAATCACCGCCTGGGGCCGGATGACCCCCGAGGCGCGGCGCGCGGTGATGGCCGAGTTGCCATCGCGCAAGGCGGCGCCCTCGGGGCGTCGCGGCGGCCGCCGGGGCGGGCTCGGTCAGGACTGAAACAACGCCTTGCGCAGCATGTTCAGCGCGACCACGATCAGGAACAGCCCGAAGATCCGCTTCAGCCGCGCCGCGTCGGTGCGATGCGCCAGCGCCGCGCCGATCGGCGCGGTCAGCAGCGTCATCGCGATGACCAGCGCGAAGGCCGGGCCGTTGACCGCGCCCAGCGTGTAGGGCGGCGCCGCCCCCTGCGGCAGGTCGACGGTCAGGAACGCGGCCACCGACGGCACCGCGATCAGCACGCCGAAGCCGGCCGCGGTGGCGACGGCGCGGTGGATCGCCACGTCGTAGAGCGCCATGATCGGCACCCCGAAGCTGCCGCC
>JBFGEI010000017.1:0-22035 GCA_041580155.1 Limimaricola sp. | reverse complement strand
GCCAACGCCTGGCGCCGCAGCAACGGCACCCCGTGGATCGTCTCGGCCAGCTTGTCGCGGCCCTGCATCCGCGACGCGCGTCCGGCGGCAAGCAGAAGGAGCGGGATCATCTTGGCACCTTTTACGGTTGGATCGCACCGGGGTAGCCCGACCCGCGACATTGTGCCAGCCGCGCCGGGACTTGCGGTGGCCGACGGCAACTGGAACACAGGGCGGATGATCGCCACGCTCCTGCGCCAGCTGCACCGCCTGTCCCGCCGCCTCTGGGTGCGGGTCCTGCTGATTTCAATGCTCAGCTTCGTGGCGATCGGCATGGCCAAGCTGTTCGGCGCGCTGATCCCCGAAGGCCTGTCCGAGATCATCGGCGCCGACGCGCTGAACCGGCTGCTCGACATCATCTCGACCTCGATGCTGGCGGTCACCACGTTTTCGCTGTCGGTGATGGTCAGCGTGCACCAGTCGGCCTCGAGCCGCTGGACGCCGCGGGCGCACCGGATGCTGCTGGCCGACACCACGACGCAGACCGTGCTGGCGACCTTCATTGGCGCCTACATCTATTCGCTGGCCGCGATCATCCTGATCGCCACGCCGTATTACGGCGAACGCGAGGTGGTGACGCTGTACATCACCACGCTGGTGGTGCTGGTGCTGATCGTCGCGATGATCCTGCGCTGGATCCTGCACCTGCAGGCCTTCGGCAGCCTGCTCGACACCACCGCCCGGATCGAGCGCGAGACCCTGGCCGCGTTCCGGGCGCGGATGCAGCGGCCCTGCCTGGGCTGCAACGCGCTCGAGGCCGGCGACATTCCCGACGACGCCCGCGAGATCCGGTCGCCGCGCACCGGTTACGTCCAGGCGATCTATCAGGAAAGCCTGCAGGAGGCGGCCGAGAAGGCCGACGGCCGGGTCTATCTCGAGGCGCCGGTCGGCCGCTTCGTGCACTTCGGCGAAACCCTGGCGCATGTCACCGGCGGCGACGAGGCCTTCGACAGGGCGGTGCTCGACCACATCCACATGGGCGAGCTGCGCACCACCGAGCAGGACCCGCGCTTCGGCCTGCTGATGCTGTCCGAGATCGGCAGCAAGGCGCTGTCGACCGGGATCAACGATCCGGGCACCGCGATCGACGTGATCGGCCGGATCGGCCGGGTGCTCGGGTCGTTCCGCGACGAGATCGGCGGCGACCACGAGGTGCATCACGACCGGGTCTGGCTGGAGCCGCTCGATCCGCAGGATCTGCTGATCGACGGGTTCCTGGCGATTGCCCGCGACGGGGCGGCGCAGGTCGAGGTGCTGATCTCGATGCAGAAGACGCTGACCGCACTGGCCCGGCATCCCGACCACGGCATCGCGCTGGCGGCGCATCGTACCGGCTGCGAGGTCTGGCGGCGCGGCCAGACGGGGCTTGCCTTCCCGTCCGACCGCGACCGGCTGCGTCAGGCGACCCCGGCGGCGGTGCTGCAAGACAGCCTCGCCGGGGATGGCGTCACGGGATGATGCGGCTGTACTTGGTGCCCTCGAGCGTGGCGCCGACCCGCAGCCCGGTCTGGGCGAACACCACCGCGATCACCGGCGACAGCGAGGTCGTGGTTTCGGCGCGCAGCATCTCGCCGCGGTCGTTGACCGCGTATTCGACATCGGCACCGGCAGCCCAGCCCGGCGACCGGCGGAATTCCATCAGCGACTGTTCGGTCATGAAGAACAGCACGTGGCTGAATTGCTGCGCGCCGATCTGCAGCCCGGCGCTGGCCGCCGCGGCCGAGTAGTAGTCGACCGTGCTCTGACCGACCACCAGCGCGCCGCGGCCGTAGGAGCCGCCGAAGCCAAGCCCGACCTCGGTGACCAGCGGCATCACCAGCATACCGCGCGCGGTCCGCGCCAGGTCCTGGGTGCCGGGGTAGGTCTGGAACATGTAGTTCAGCGTGCTCTGCACCCGCGCGTCGATCCGCGAGCCGCCGTCGCCGCCAATGCCGTTGTCGCAGGCTGCCAGCAGCCCGACAGCGCCGGCGCCCAGAATCAGGCTACGTCTTGTGGTTGTGGTCATGAAACTGCCCTCGTGTGGCCCGTGCACGGGCGTTGCGTCGCCCTTGTGACCGGGCGATCCCGCGCAGGATAGGCGAGAACCGGCGCGGTGTCATCCGTTGCCGGCCCGTTCAGGCTGCCGATGCGCGGTGGTCAGCCGGCGAGCCGCCGCGCCGCGTCCGGCGCGAAATAGGTCAGGATGCCGTCGCAGCCGGCGCGCTTGAACGCCAGCAGGCTTTCCAGCACCACCCGGTCGGGATCGAGCCAGCCGTTCTGAACCGCGGCCTGGATCATCGCATATTCGCCCGACACCTGATAGGCGAAGGTCGGCACGCCGAAGCCGTCCTTCACCCGGCGGCAGACGTCGAGATAGGGCATGCCCGGCTTGACCATCACCATGTCGGCGCCCTCGGACAGATCGCGCGCCACCATGCGCAGCGCCTCATCGGCGTTGGCCGGGTCGATCTGGTAAGTCTTCTTGTCGCCCTTGAGCGCCCCCGAAGCGCCGACCGCGTCGCGGAACGGGCCGTAGAAGCCGCTGGCGAACTTGGCGGCGTAGCTGAGGATCGCGACCTCGCCGTGGCCCTCGGATTCCAGTGCGGCGCGGATCGCGCCGATCCGGCCGTCCATCATGTCCGACGGACCCAGGATGTCGGCCCCGGCGCGGGCCTGGGCCAGCGCCATCTTGACCAGCGCCTCGACCGTGCGGTCGTTGACGATCACCCCGTCTTCGACAAAGCCGTCATGGCCGTTGATGTTGTACGGATCGAGCGCGATGTCGGTCATGATCGCGAGCTCCGGCACCGCGTCCTTGATCGCGCGGATCGCGGTATTGGTCAGGTTGTCGTCGCTCCAGGCCTCGGCGCAATCCTCGGTCCGGCTTTCCAGCGCGGTGTAGGGGAACAGGCAGAGCGCCGGAATGCCGAGGTCACGCGCCTCGCGGGCCGCCGCCACGGCGCGGTCGACGGTGCGCCGGGTAACCCCGGGCATCGAGCCGATCGCGGTCTCGTCGTCGCGGCCCTGCATCAGGAAGATCGGCCAGATCAGGTCGTCCGGCGACAGCGCGGTTTCGCGGACCATCGCGCGCAGCGCGGCGCTGCGGCGCAGCCGGCGCGGCCGGGCGGCGGGGAAGGCGGCGGGGGCGAAGGCGGGAGTCTGCGGCATGAGCGATCTTTCCGGCGGCGCGCGGCTGCCCGGCAGCCGCGAGGATTTCATATCACATTCCCGCTGGTCGCATTAAACCTTGGGCGTCACAAGACTGGGCATCGCCAAGGGCCACGGCTAGGGTCCGCCTGTTGTGAAACGGGAAGTTGCCGCGCGTGGACCTGACCAAGACTCTCTTCGAAGTGATCGACATGCGGTCGTTCTCCAACCTGTGGTTCTGGATCATGCTGGCGCTGGTCTGGTCGTCGACCAGCCACTGGGTTCTCGGCGTGCCGTTCGACATGGTGGTGCGGGCGCGCCGGCACGGCGGCCAGGCCGACCGCGACCTGCGCGACCTGGTGCGGATCAACATCGACCGGCTGCTGCACATCAGCGGCATGTCCGGGGTCTGGCTGTTCGGCGGCACCGCCTTCATGCTGACCGTGCTGCTGATCCTCGGGTTCTGGTACTGGGTCGAATTCGCCCAGGCGGTGGTGCTGATCGCGCTGCCGCTGACCATCATCGGCGCGATGCGGCTGGCCACGGCGCGGCGGATCGCCACACAACCACACGACGGAGAGCTGCTGTACAAGCGGTTGGCGCGGCTGAGGTTCTGGACCCAGGTGGTCGGGATGATCTCGATCTTCGTCACCGCGATGTTCGGAATGTATCAGAACCTGGCGGTCGTTCCCGGCTTCTGACGCGCCGCGGCGCTTGACAGCCGGCCCCCAAGCGGTAGGTCAGCGCGAATGGCGAACAGCACCAAAACCAACAGCATTCTTGTCGGCGGAGCCCCCGAGGGCTTCGACGCGCGCCTCGTCCTCGACGAGATCGCGCGCGCCGACGGCCCGGTGATCCACGTCGCGCGCGACGACAAGCGGATGGCGGCGATGCGCGCGACGCTGGCGTTCTACGCGCCCGAGATGCCGGTGGTGACCTTCCCGGCCTGGGACTGCCTGCCCTACGACCGGGTATCGCCGGCGGCCGAGATCTCGGCGGCGCGGATGGCGGTGCTGGCCGGGCTGATGCACGGCATGCCGGACCGCTTCGTGCTGCTGACCACGGTCAACGCCGCGACGCAACGGCTGCCGGCCCGCGACCTGCTGCGCGAGGCCGCGTTCAGCGCCCGCGTCGGCGACCGGATCGACGAGACGGCGCTGCGCGGATTCCTGGTCCGCATGGGCTTCGTGCAAAGCCCGACGGTGACCGAGCCCGGCGATTACGCGGTGCGCGGCGGCATCATCGACATCTTCCCGCCGGGCCAGTCCGGGCCGATCCGGCTCGACCTGTTCGGCGACGTGCTCGACGGCGCGCGGCGGTTCGACGCCGCCACCCAGCGCACCACCGAAAAGCTCGACATGGTCGAGCTGGCGCCGGTCTCCGAGGTGATCCTCGACGACGACGCGATCACCCGGTTCCGGCAGAACTACCGGATCGAATTCGGCGCCGCCGGCACCGACGACCCGCTCTACGAGGCGGTCAGCGCCGGTCGCAAGCAATCGGGAATGGAGCATTGGCTCGGCTTCTTCCACGAGCGGCTGGAAACCCTGTTCGACTATCTGCCCGACGCGCCGATCACGCTGGACGAACAGTCCGACGCGCAGCGCGACGCCCGCTGGACGCTGGTGGCCGACGCCTACGACACGAGGCGCCACGCGATGTCGCAGAAGGGCCGGATGGATTCGGTCTACAAGCCGGCGCCTCCGGCGCTGGTCTACCTGGACGAGGCCGGCTGGACCAAGGCCACCGCCGGTCGCCGGGTGCTGCGGTTCAGCGCCTCGGCGCAGCCGACCGGGCCGGGGGTGATCGACGCCGGCGGCCGGATCGGCCGCAACTTCTCGCCCGAGCGGCAGCAGGAGAACATCAGCCTGTTCGCGGCGCTGGCGGCGCATGTGAAGGACCGCATGGCCGCCGGCCCGGTGGTGATCGCCTCCTATTCCGAAGGCGCGCGCGAACGGCTTGCCGGGCTGATCGAGGACGAGGGCCTGGCCGAGACGATCCTGGTGCGCGACTTCGGGGGTGTCGGCAAGCGCGGGCTGCATCTTGCGGTCTGGCCGCTGGAGCACGGCTTCACCGGGCGCGACCTCACGGTGATCTCGGAACAGGACGTGCTTGGCGAACGGCTGATCCGCACCAGCCGCAAGCGGCGCCGGGCCGAGAATTTCCTGACCGAGGCGCAAAGCCTGTCGCCGGGCGACCTGGTGGTCCATGTCGATCACGGCGTCGGCCGTTACCTCGGGCTCGAGGTGGTGACGGCGCTTGGCGCGGCGCATGAATGCCTGCTGCTGGAATACGCCGAAAGCTCGAAGCTGTACCTGCCGGTCGAGAACATCGAACTGCTGAGCCGCTTCGGCCACGAGGAAGGCCTGCTCGACAAGCTCGGCGGCGGCGCCTGGCAGGCCAAGAAGGCGCGGCTGAAGGAACGGATCCGCCAGATGGCGGACAGGCTGATCCGGGTCGCCGCCGAGCGGGCGCTGCGCAGCGCGCCGCGGCTGGTGCCGCAGGACAGCATCTGGGAGCAGTTCCTCGCCCGGTTCCCCTACGAGGAGACCGAGGACCAGCTGCAGGCGATCGAGGACGTGCTGAACGACATGGAAGCCGGCAGCCCGATGGACCGGCTGGTCTGCGGCGACGTCGGCTTCGGCAAGACCGAGGTGGCGATCCGCGCCGCCTTCGTCGCGGCGATGTCGGGGGTGCAGGTCGCCGTGGTGGCGCCGACCACGCTGCTGGCGCGGCAGCACTACAAGGGCTTTGCCGAGCGGTTCCGCGGCTTTCCGATCAACGTGCGGCCGCTGTCGCGCTTCGTTTCGGCCAAGGAGGCCGCGGCAACCCGCGACGGGCTGGCCAAGGGCACGGTCGACATCGTCATCGGCACCCATGCGCTGCTGGCGAAGTCGGTGAAGTTCAAGGATCTCGGGCTGCTGGTGATCGACGAGGAACAGCACTTCGGCGTGTCGCACAAGGAGCGGCTGAAGTCGCTGCGCACCGATGTCCACGTGCTGACGCTGACCGCGACGCCGATCCCGCGCACGTTGCAGCTGTCGCTGTCGGGGGTGCGCGAGCTGTCGATCATCGGCACGCCGCCGGTCGACCGGCTGGCGATCCGCACCTATGTCAGCGAATTCGACGCGGTGACGGTGCGCGAGGCGCTGCTGCGCGAACGCTACCGCGGCGGCCAGAGCTTCTTCGTGGTGCCGCGCGTCAGCGACCTGCCGGAGATCGAGGAGTTCCTGCGCAAGGAGGTCCCCGAGGTCTCGGTGGTGGTGGCGCATGGCCAGATGGCGGCGGGCGAGCTCGACGACCGGATGAACGCCTTCTACGACGGCAAGTACGACGTGCTGCTGGCGACCACGATCGTCGAGAGCGGCCTCGACATCCCGACCGCCAACACGATGATCGTGCACCGCGCCGACATGTTCGGCCTGGCCCAGCTCTACCAGATCCGCGGCCGGGTCGGCCGCTCGAAGACCCGCGCCTACGCCTACATGACCACCAAGCCGCGGATGAAGCTGACTCCGGCGGCGGAGAAGCGGTTGCGGGTGCTGGGCAGTCTCGACAGCCTCGGCGCCGGTTTCACCCTGGCCAGCCAGGATCTCGACATTCGCGGCGCCGGCAACCTGCTTGGCGAAGAGCAGTCGGGCCAGATGCGCGAGGTCGGCTACGAGCTGTACCAGCAGATGCTCGAGGACCAGATCGCCAAGATCAAGTCGGGCGAGGCCGAGGGCATCGCCGACGACGGCCAGTGGGCGCCGCAGATCAACCTCGGGGTGCCGGTGCTGATCCCCGAGGCCTACGTACCCGATCTCGACGTGCGGCTGGGGCTGTATCGCCGGCTGTCCGAGCTGACCACCAAGGTCGAGCTCGAGGGCTTCGCCGCCGAGCTGATCGACCGGTTCGGGCCGTTGCCGAAAGAGGTCAACACGCTGATGCTGGTGGTGCGGATCAAGGCGATGTGCCTGAAGGCCGGGATCAGCCAGCTCGACGCCGGGCCGAAGGGCGCGACGGTGCGCTTCCACCGCGACAAGTTCGTCTCGCCCGAGGGGCTGGTGGAATTCATTCAGGACCAGAAGGGCCAGGCCAAGGTGAAGGACAACAAGATCGTGGTGATGCGCGAATGGACCAAGGAAGCCGACAAGATCCGCGGCGCGTTCCAGATCGCCCGCGATCTTGCCGACAAGGTGAAGGCGGCGAAAAAGGCAAAGGCAGCGGTCGGATGAACGTAACAACCACGTCAGACAACAAGATGATTTCGCTGGTCATTCCCGCGTATAACGAAGCCGGGAACATCGACGCGCTGGTCACCGAAGCCTTCACGCTGCTGCCCGAGACGCTGCTTGGCGAAGTCATCGTGGTCGACGATTGCTCCACTGATGACGGGGTGGCGCGGCTGCTGGCGCTGCGCGCCACGCATCCGCGGCTGCGGGTGCTGCGGCACCGGCGCAACTGCGGCCAGAGCGCCTCGGTGCGCACCGGCGTGGCGGCGGCGCGCTATCCGCTGGTCGCGACGCTGGACGGCGACGGGCAGAACCCGCCGGGCGATATCCCGGCGCTGGTGGCGGCCTACGATCCCGCCGGGCCGCAGCTGGTCGGCGGGGTTCGCGCCAAGCGCCGCGACACCTGGTCCAAGCGCACCGCGTCGCGGTGGGCCAACCGGCTGCGGCGCCGGGTCCTGGGCGACGACTGCCCCGACACCGGCTGCGGTCTCAAGGTGTTCGAGCGCGACCGCCACCTGGCGCTGCCGTTCTTTCACGGCCAGCACCGCTACCTGCCGGCGCTGTTCACCGCCTACGGCGCCAGCACCGCCTACATCCCGGTCTCGGACCGGCCGCGGCGCCATGGGTCTTCGAATTACACCAACTGGAAGCGCGGCCTGCAGGGCGTTCCCGATCTTATGGGCGTCCGCTGGCTGATCCGCCGCGCCCGCAGCTCCCAAGCGGAGGAAATCGCATGAGCTTCGTGACTGACTGGCTGCGCGACGCGCATTGGGTCGAACTGACATGGCTTACCGTGGGCTTCATGGCGCAGGGGCTGTTCTCGGCGCGGTTCCTGGTTCAGTGGATCGCCAGCGAACGGGTCCGCAAGTCGATCGTGCCCGAGGCGTTCTGGTACTTCTCGGCCGGCGGCGGCGCGATGCTGCTGGCCTATGCGATCTACCGCAAGGACCCGGTGTTCATCCTCGGCCAGGCCTTCGGACTGATGGTCTATGCCCGCAACATCTACTTCATCTGGACCGAGCGTCGCCTGAACGAACCGAGACATGAGGGCTGAGCGGCGCGGCGATGTCCTGTGGATCTCGCTGATCTGCGGCTATGCCGTTCTCGGCGCGCTGCTGCGGCCGCTCTACGGGGCGGGCATGTCCTACGACGAGGCCGAGGCGTTCTACTACGCGCGTGACCTGCGACTTGGCTATGACGCGCAGCCGCCGCTGTATTTCTGGCTGCAATGGGTGTTCTTCCAGGTCTTCGGCGAGACGGTCTTCGCCGTCGGGCTGCTGAAGGCCGCGACCCTGGCGCTGTTCGGCTGCGGGCTTTATGGGCTGCTGCGCGAGCAGCATCCGCCCCAGTTCGCGGGCCCCGGCGTCGCGATGCTGGCGCTGCTGCCGGACGTGCTTTGGCGGGCGCAGCGCGCGCTGACCCATTCGGTGCTGGCGCTGGGGCTGACGGTGCTGGCCACCTGGCTGCTGTGGCGCGCCCTGCGCGACGAACGGATGCGCAGCTGGGCCTGGTTCGGGCTGGCGATCGGCCTCGGCATGATCTCGAAATGGAACTACCTGCTGGTGCCGGTCGCGCTGCTGATCACCGCGCTGTGGATCCCGCAGACCCGCAAGTCGATCTCTGTGCGCGGCGTCGCGCTTGCCGCGGCGATCGCCTCGGCGGTGGTTACCGGGCCGGTGATCTGGACCCTGGCGAACTTCGAGCGCGCGACCAACACGCTCGACAAGCTCGGCTTCGATGAAGGCGCGATCCCGCCCTTGCTCGCGGCGCCGCTGGCGATGCTGGTCACGCTTGCCGCCGTCGCCGGGCTGCTGCTGATCGTGGTCGGCATGATGACGCGATCGCTGCGGGGACGGCCCTGGGCGCCGGCGCTGCCGCTGGACCGGTTTCTCGGCACGCTGGTCGTCGTCGGCGTCCTGCTGCTGTTCGCGGTGATGCTGGTGACCGGGTCGACGCGGATGCAGAACCACTGGATGCTGCCGCTGGTCTACCTGGTGGCGCCGCTGGCGGCGCTGCGCTTCGTCCCGAGGCTTGGCCCGCCGGGGCGCCGGCGACTGACCGGGTGGCTTGCCGCGATCTGGGGCGGCGCGGTGCTGATGCTGTTCTACGAGGGCCGTGTCGATCCGGGCTGGCGCGGCCTGGATTATGCCGTTGTCGCCGAGAGCATCGGCGACAACGGCGCCGCAAACGCCGCGATCGCCACCAACGAGATCCGGCTTGCCGGGATCCTGCCGCTGTTTCTGGCCGGGCGGGCGGTCTATTACCTGCCCGACGATCCGGTGCTGCCGCTGGGTCCGATCGTCTGGATCACCATGCCGAAACGCGACGGCGACGTGACCGCGAAGGACCTGGCGCAGGAGCGCGGCCGCACCGTGGTCGACGAGACCGAACTGCTGCTGCCGCGCGGCTTCCGCACCACCCGCTTCGACCTGGCGACCAGCCGCTGACCCTTGCGGTCAGCCGTCGCTTTCGCGGCGGATCCGGCCGGTCAGCAGCACCCCCAGCGCGGCGCAGCACAGCGCGCCGATGGCGATCGGCAGCGGCGAGCCGTCGAAGCTCAGCCCGACCGGCACCGCGATCAGCACCGCGCCGACGGTCGACAGCGCCGAGATCACCGAGGCCGCCAGCCCGGCGATATGACCCAGCGGCTCCATCGCCAGCGCGTTGAGGTTGCCAAGCGTCAGCCCGTTCTGGAAGAACACCACCAGCATCCAGATCCAGAACACCGCAAAATCCCAGGGCGCCGGCGGCCCGGCCAGCGTCACCGCGACCATCAGCGCCGAGACCACGACCTGCACCGTCAGCATCGCCTTGATCATCGCCCGCATGCCAAGCCGGACCACCAGCCTGGCGTTGATCAGCGACGCCGAGGACGCCAGAACCGCGGTCAGCCCGAACCACAGCGGAAAACTTGCGGCGCGGTCGAAGCTGATCTCGAAGATCTGCTGCGACGCCGAAAGCAGCGAGAACAGCGCGCCGAGGCATAGCGCCTGCACCGCGATCGACAGCCGGGTGCTGGGCGTCGACAGGACCTCGCGGGTGGCGCGGGCCAGGCGGCGCGGCCGCAGCGGCTGGCGCGCCTCGGGCGGCAGGGTTTCGGGTTGCCGCAGCAGGTACCAGCTGACCCCCAGCACCGAGAACAGCACGAAGGCCGGAAAGATCGCGCGCCAGCCCGCCAGGGCCACGATCAGCGCGCCGCCCGATGGCGCCAGCGCCGGCACCAGCGAAAACACCAGCATCACGAAGGACATGATCCGCGCCATGTTGCGGCCGCCATGCAGGTCGCGGACCATCGCCACGGCGCCGATCCGCGGCCCGGCGGCGCCGAGCCCCTGCAAGAACCGCGCCGCCAGCATCCATTCGAGCGTCGGCGCCTGCCAGGCCAAAAGCGCCCCGGCGCAATAGACCGCGGCGCCGCCGACGATCACCGGCCGCCGGCCCCAGGCATCGGCCATCGGCCCGGTGACGAAGGTGCCAAGCCCCATGCCGAGGATGAACAGCGTCAGGATCAGCTGCACCTTGTTCGGCATCGCCGGCGACAGCGCCGCGGCGATCTCGGGCAGGGCCGGCATCATCGCGTCGATCGCGAACGCCACGGTGGCGGTCAGCATCGCGACCATGAACACGAATTCACGCGGTCCGGCGCGGCGCGGCGCGCGCTGCGCCAGCACCGTCATGCGTCGGGGCTTTCACCCTCTGCGGCGATCTGGGCGCGGATGTCGTCGATCACCTTCAGCCACATTTCGGGCGGCTGCGCCCCGGGCACCGCGTGGCGCTGCGCCACGATGAAGCACGGCACGCCGGTGACGCCCATCTCGCGGCTGTGGGCGTCGCGGGCGCGGATGTCCTGCAGATCGGCGTCGCTGGCCAGCAGCCGGCGCACCAGCGCCGCGTCCATCTCGATGCCGTCGGCGATGTCGGCCAGCACCTCGTGGTCGCCGATGTCGCGGCCGTCGGTGAAATAGGCGCGGAACAGCGCGCTGACCGCGGCGGTCTGGCGGCCCTCGATGCCGGACCAGTGGATCAGCCGATGCGCGTCGAGCGTGTTCGGCGTGGTCTTGATCCGGTCGAGGTTCAGCGCCAGCCCGGCCTTTTCGGCGGCGGCGACGATCGGCGCGTAGGATTTCACCGCAGCTTCCTTGCCGCCGAACTTGCCCTCGAGATAGGCGCGCCGGTCCATGCCGCCGGCCGGCATGTCGGGGTTCAGCTGGAACGGGTGCCATTCGATGGTGAAGGGGTGGTCGGGGATCTCGGCCAGCGCCTTGTCGAGATTGGCCTTGCCGATCCAGCACCAGGGGCAGATCGGATCGGAGAGAATGTCGAGCTTGACCATGGGAGGCGTCTTTCGGTGCTGCGGGCCGCGCCGCGCGACCGGGTGGCTGGGACCCGTCGGCCGGATCCCGTGGCGCGACGGGTCGCGTCGCGCGCAAACTGGCTAGACCCGCGCGGCGTCGGTTGCAAGCCGCGCCGGCGGCGGTATATGCAGATCGCCATGTCAAGCACCGATCCAGAGCGCGCCACAACGTCCCTGATCAGGATCTCCCGCGAAGACGGGATGACCGAGATCGCTCCGCCGCTGGACCTGGGCGCGCGGGTGCGGCAGCTGCGCAAGGACCGCGACTGGACGCTGGAGCAGGCGGCCGGGCAGGCGGGTCTGGCGCGCTCCACGCTGTCGAAGATCGAGAACGGCCAGATGTCGCCGACATACGACGCGCTGAAGAAGCTGGCGGTCGGGCTTGGCATCACCGTGCCGCAGCTGTTCACCCCGCCGCAGCGCGGCCAGGCGACCGGCCGGATGGTGACCACGAAATCAGGCGATGGTGCTGCGCAGATCACCGCGACCTACGAGCACGAGCTGTTGGCCGAGACGCTGAAGGGCAAGAAGATGCTGCCGTATCGCGCCCGGATCCGGGCGCGGCGGATCGAGGAGTTCGACGGCTGGGTGCGGCACCACGGCGAGGAGTTCCTCTACGTGCTGACCGGCGCGATCCGGCTTTACACCGAATTCTACGAACCGGTCGAGATGAGCCGCGGCGACAGCGCCTATTACGACGCCGGCATGGGCCACAACGTGGTGTCGCTGAGCGTCGAGGACGCGACCATCCTGTGGGTCACGTCGCTCGACTGATCTGGCGGTTCAGACCGGCTTGTCTTCCTTGGCGTCGTCATCGCCGAATTCGGCGTCGTCGCTGTAGACGTCTTCGCCCGGGTGAATCGACCGCGCCGAGGCGATGATCCGTTCGTTGTCGCGGGTCTCGTCCATCATGGCGTCCGCCGGGTCGGTGCCCTCGAGCCATTCCGACACCTCGTCGCGGGCGTCCTCGCGGCTCATCCCCGAAACCTCGCACAGGTGATCGAGGAACGGCCCCAGCTCGCCCTCGGTGGCCTCGACCTCGTCGCTGTCGAGATCCGGCCACTGGGTCAGGATGTTGGGCACGAAGGCGTGCCAGTGCTTGGCCACATGGCTCCATTTCATCTCGGGGTCTCCTTTCGTGCCCGGTCTATGCCACGGCAACGACAAGGGGGCGGACCGGGTTCCGATCCGCCCCCCATCGGGACCCGAAAACGTGATCGAAATCAGATCACCACGTCGGCCGCCCCAAGCACCAGCTGACCGGTGCCGATCGCCGCGTCGCCGACCACGCGCACCGGGGTGCAGCCCGCCAGCACGCCGAGCGCGACCAGCACCAGCGCTATCCTCATTGCGCCGCCTCGTCGGACCACCACACGTCCGGCTGCCAGCCCGGCCAGTCGCCGAAGATCGGCATGTATTCGGGGTAGTTCAACGTCTTGGCATGGGCGATCCGGCTGATGTTCCACTGGTAGATCGGGATCACGTAGCGGCCGGTGGTCAGCACCCGGTCAAGCGCCTTGGCCGCGGCAAGGAAATCATCCTGACTTTCCGAGGTCAGCAGCAGGTCGATCAACCCGTCGATCGCCGGGCTTTCGACACCCATCAGGTTGCGGCCGCCCGGTTCGTTGGCCGCCTTGGACCCCCAGTAGAGATACTGTTCGTTGCCGGGGCTCAGCGACAGGCCGCGGCGGAAGTAGGTCATGTCGAAGTCGTAGGCGTCGGTGCGTTCCTTGTACTGGGCGCTGTCGACGGTGGTGATCGTCGGGGTGATGCCGATCCGCGACAGCGACTGGGTGTACATGTCGATGATCGACGCGTTTTCCGAGCTGCCGGATTCGAGCAGGATGTCGAACTTGAACGCCTCGCCGGCGTCATTCTTCAGCACCCCGTCCTGCACCGTCCAGCCGGCATCGCCCAGCAGCTCCAGCGCCGCCGCGGTGCCGGCGCGGTTGCGCTCGGTGCCGTCGCCCTCGGGCAGCGCGTAGCCCTCGATCGCGCCGGGCAGCAGCGCGTCCTGCCAGCGGGTCAGGAACTCCAGCTCGCGGCCCTCGGCCGGGCCGTTCGACATGCCCAGCGGCGAGTTCGAGAAATACGAGGTGATCCGCGGCTGCGCGCCGCCGGTCATCGCGTCGTTGACGAACTCGAAGTTGAAGGCCTGGATCATCGCCTCGCGCACCCGCCAGTCGGCGAACAGCGGGTCGCGGGTATTCATCACGAAGCCGGTCATCCCGGACGGCCGGGAATGGGGCAGGGTCGCAAGAACCACGTCGCCGGACTGCACCAGCGGGAAGTCATACTGGCTGTCCCAGCGCGCGACGTTGAACTCGCGGGTGAAGTTGACCTCGCCGGTCTTGAACGCCTCGAAGGCGGCGGTTTCGTCGCCGAAGAACTCGAGCCGGACCTCGTCGAGGTTGGCGGTGCCGACGCGGAACGGCACCTCTTCACCCCAGTAGTCCTCGTCGCGCTTCAGCGACACGAAGCGGCCGGCCTCGAAGTCGTCGACAACGTAGGGGCCCGAGGTGATCGGCACCGTGTCGAGCCCGCTTTCGGCGAAATCGACGCCGTCCCACTGCGCCTTCTTCAGGATCGGACGCAGCCCGGCCAGCAGCGCAAGCTCGCGGTCCTCGGTGTTGAAGGTGATCTTAACCGAATGTTCACCGGTCTTCTCGAGGCCTTCGACCTTCTCCATGAAGCCCTGGTAGCGCGGGTGGCCCTTGCTGCCGAGCGTCTCGAACGACCAGATCACGTCCTCGACGGTGACCGGGCTGCCGTCCGAGAACTTCGCCTCGGGGCGCAGGGTGAATTCGACCCATTCGCGGTTCGGCCCGGTCTCGATGGTCGCGGCCAGCAGCCCGTACAGGCTGAACGGTTCGTCGAGCGACCGGCCCATCAGGCTTTCGCCAACCAGGAAGCTCAGCTGCCACGGCACGGAACCCTTTAGGATATAAGGGTTAAGGCTGTCGAAGCTGCCGACTTCGGCGGTGACGATCTTGCCGCCCTCGGGCGCGTCCGGATTGGCGTAAGGCAGCGCCTTGAAGTCCGCCGGCAGATCCGGCGTCCCGTACATCGCGATGCCATGCTCGGGTTCGGCCTGCGCCGAGGCCGCGCCAAGCGCCAGCGCCAGGCCTGCGTGGCGCATCGTGGTGAACAACTGTGGTCTCATTTAACGGTGGTCCCCTGTCGATTTCGTGATCGTTTGGTGGTTGAAGAAAACCGTATAGCCCCCCCCGATCATTATCAAACTTTTAGCTTGGAGGACGGCGGGGAAAGGCTTATAAGAGAGTTACTGCTCGATAGGTTTCTTGCCTGTATGAAACCTGCCTCAATAACTCAACGCCCGCCTCGTGCGGGCGTTTTTTTTGGTCCGGGCTGTGGCGCGAACCCGGCGCCCATGGCCCTGAAGGCGCTGCATGAAGATTCGACAGCCCCTTAGTTTCGCAAGGTTTTCATAGAATTCTCTTCGCTTTTGCGCCGCGGCGCGGCACAGTCGGCGGCGAGCTTCAGCACGAGGACCACGACCATGAAACTTGACGGCAAGATGGCGATTGTCACCGGATCGAATTCCGGTATCGGGCTGGGAATCGCCCGCGAGCTGGCCCGTGCCGGGGCCGACATCACCCTCAACTCCTTCACCGATCGCGACGAGGACCACGCGCTTGCGCGGGATCTTGCCGATGAATTCGGCGTCTCGGTGCGCTACGTCGCGGCCGATCTGTCGCAGGGCGAGGCGGCGCGTGGGCTGGTCGAAACCGTCGGCCGCTGCGACATCCTGGTGAACAACGCCGGGATCCAGCACGTCGCCCCGATCGACGAGTTTCCGACCGCCAAGTGGGACGCGATCATCGCGATCAACATGACCTCGGCGTTCCACACCTGCGCCGTCGCTTTGCCGATGATGCGCAAGGCCGGCTGGGGCCGGGTGGTCAACGTCGCCTCGGCGCACGGCCTGACCGCGTCGCCGTTCAAGTCGGCCTACGTCGCGGCCAAGCACGGCATCGTCGGCTTCACCAAGGTGGTGGCTCTCGAGACCGCGCGCGAGCCGATCACCGCCAACGCGATCTGCCCGGGCTACGTGCTGACGCCGCTGGTCGAGGCGCAGATTCCCGACACCATGAAGGCGCGCGGCATGGACCGCGAGACGGTGATCCGCGAAGTGATGCTTGACCGGCAACCGTCGAAGGAATTCGCCACCACCGAACAGGTCGGCGGCACCACGGTCTTTCTCTGTTCGGACGCAGCGGCGCAGATCACCGGCACCACGATCAGCATCGACGGCGGCTGGACCGCGCTTTAGGCGGCGCAGATGACCCATCGCATCAACCTCGCGCTGCAAGGCGGTGGCGCGCATGGCGCCTTTACCTGGGGCGCGCTCGACCGGCTGCTCGAGGAGGACGACATCGAGATCGCGGCGATCTCGGGCACCTCGGCGGGAGCGCTGAACGCGGCGGTACTCAAGGCCGGCATGGCCAAGGGTGGCCGCGCTGGTGCGCGCGACAACCTGGCCTGGCTCTGGGGCCGGATCGGCGCGGTGACCGATGCGCGCTGGTCGGACTGGATCTCGGCGCTGGCGCCGACCGCGCCGGCGCTGGCCGAGGCGATCGAGTCGTCGCCGGCATTCGCCGCCTTCGACATGACGACGCGGCTGCTGTCGCCCTATGTCTACGGCGCGAGCCTGCGCAACCCGCTGGAGCGGATCCTGCAGGAGATCGATTTCGAGGCGGTGCGCGGCCCGGACGGGCCCGAGTTGTTCGTCTGCGCCACCAACGTCCGCTCCGGCAAGATCCGGATCTTTTCGGGCGACGGGCTGGACCGGCAGTCGATCCTCGCCTCGGCCTGCCTGCCGACGCTGTTCCAGGCGATCGAGATCGAGGACCCGGTGACCGGGCGGCTCGAGGCCTATTGGGACGGCGGATACACCGGGAATCCGGCGCTTTTCCCTCTATATCGCAAGGACTTGCCGCGCGATGTCGTGATCGTCAACATCAACCCGCTGTACCGCGACGAGCTGCCGCGCGACAGCCTCGCAATCCAGAACCGGATCAACGAGATCAGCTTCAACAGCTCGCTGCTGCGCGAGCTGCGGTCTGTTCATTTCGTGCAGCGGCTGCTGGCGGCGCACCAGCTGCCCGAGGGCACGATGAAGGACGTGCTGGTGCACATGGTCAGCGACGACGCGCTGATGAATGATCTGAACGTGGCGACCAAGACGATCCCGGCGCCGGTGATCCTGGCGCGGCTGCGCGCCGCCGGCCATGCCGCGACCGACGCCTTCCTGCGCGACCACAAGGCCGACATCGGCAAGCGCTGCAGCGTCGACCTGGTGCAGATGTTCAGCTGATCGCCGGCCTAGGGCCGGGTGCCGGTGGCGCTGACCACGGCGGGCGGCGCCTTGCGGTCCGGCGGCGACACCAGCCCGGCCGAGATCACCAGCTTGGCGGCGTCCTCGACCGACATGTCGAGTTCGACGATCTCGCTTTTCGGCAGGAACAGCAGGAAGCCCGAGGTCGGGTTCGGCGTGGTCGGCAGGAACACGGTGACGATGTCGCCATGCGCCGGCAGCCGGCGCGCCACCTCGCCCTTGGCGCTGGTCGAGATGAAGGCGATCGCCCAGAGGCCGGGGCGCGGGTATTCGACCAGGCAGGCCTTCTCGAAGCTGGTGTCGGTCTGCGCGAACACGGTTTCGGCGATCTGCTTGGCGCCCTTGTAGATCGAGCGCACCACCGGCATCCGGTTGACCATGCTTTCGCCGATCCGCAGGAAGCTGCGGCCGACCATGCCCTTGGCCACCGACCCGACGAGGAAGGTGAAGATCAGAAAGAAGATCACCCCGACGCCGCGCAGGTTGATGCCGATGTATTGCTCGGGGTTGAACCGGTCCGGCACGAAGGGCAGCACCCAGCCGTCGATCCAGCCGACCACCGACCAGATCAGCCAGACGGTCAGCGCGATCGGCGCGATCACCACCACGCCGGCAAGGAAATTGTTGCGCAGCATGCCGAAGAGATGGCGGCGCTTCGGCGGTTCGATCAGCAGCGGCGGCGGGGTCACTGGGCGGCTCACGTCATGTCAAGGCGCAAGGAACGCGCGGGATACCGCCTATCTAAGGGGCCGAGGCCGCTACGGCAATGGCGTTGCCGGGGCGCGTGGCGCCGGGCACGCGTCAGGCCGGCCTGGCAACCAGCTCTGCGGCGATCCGCGCCGCCAGACGCGCATTGTTGAGCACCAGCGCGATGTTCGCGGCCAGCGACCGGCCCTCGGTCAGCACGTAGATCCGATCAAGCAGGAACGGCGTCACCGACTTGGCGGCGATGCCCTGCGCCTCGGCCTCGGCCAGCGCCCGGTCGATCACCGGGGCCAGCACATCGGCCGGGATCTCGGAGTCGGCCGGGATCGGGTTGGCGACCAGCTGGCCGCCGCGCAGCCCCAGCGCGCCGCGCATCCGTTGCGCCGCGGCGATCTCGGCAGCGCTGTCCATCCGCAGCGGCGCCGGCATTTCCGAGCTGGCCGACCAGAACGCCGGCAGGCTGTCCTGGCGAAAGGCGATGACCGGCACGCCGAGGGTTTCCAGCACCTCGTAGGTCTTCTTCAGGTCGAGGATCGCCTTGGCGCCGGCCGCGACCACGGTCACCGGGGTCTGCGCCAGCTCGTGCAGGTCGGCCGAGATATCGAAGCTGAGTTCGGCACCGCGGTGCACACCGCCGATGCCGCCGGTGGCAAAGACCTCGATCCCGGCCAGATGCGCCGCGATCATCGTCGCCGCCACCGTCGTGGCGCCGTCACCGCCGCGCGCCAGGCAGGCGGCGAAGTCGGCGCGCGACAGCTTGGCGACCTGCCTGGCCTGGCCCAGCTGGTCAAGCTGCGTATCGGTCAGCCCGACGTGCAGCCGGCCGCCCAGCACCGCGATCGTCGCCGGCACCGCGCCGTGGGCACGGATCTCGGCTTCGACCCGCCGCGCCGTCTCGACGTTCTGCGGGAACGGCATGCCGTGGGTGATGATCGTGCTTTCCAGCGCGACGATGGCGGCGCCCTCGGCGCGTGCCTTCGCGACCTCGGGGGAATATTCGATATCGATCACAGCGGGTTATCTCCGGAAACATAGGTGGCCGCGGCGGTCAGCGCGCGCTTCAGCGCCGCGTCGGGCGTCATGCCCACGGCCTCGGAGGCGACATGCGCCGCCATGAAGGTATCGCCGGCGCCGGTGACCCGGGTCACCAGAACTTCGGGCGGGGTGCGGGTCAGGCAGTCACTCGCGGTCGCCAGCGTCGCCGGCCGGCCGCCGTTGGTGACCAGCGCCCGGTGCGCGCCGCGCGCCACCAGCGCCCGCGCCGCCGCATCCGAGCTGTCGAATTCGGCGTGGCACAGGATGCCGGCCTCTTCGAGATTGACGTAGAGCGTCGCGGTCGGGTGGCCCATCAGCGCCAGCAGCCGTTCGGCCTTGCCGGGCGAGGCGGGCGCGACCCGCAGATCGGCGCGCGCGAACAGCGGCGAATGGGCAATGTCGGCCAGCAGCTCGGTCGTCAGGTTGCCGTCGAGCGCCACCAGCCCGTCCCAGGGCGCGCCGTCAATCCCGAGCGCGCCGTTCTCGAGCGGCCGCAGGATCTTGGCCCCGGCGGTCTCGAGCGAATGCGCGTCGGCGACCGCCGCGATCAGCCCGTTCGCGCCCTCGATCGCCATGTAGACGTCGGTCGGCAGGTCGTCCGAGCGGTAGATATGCGCGGTGTCCATGCCCATCCGGGCGGCCTCGGCGATCAGTTCGTCGCCCTCGGCGTCGCGGCCAAGCGCCGTCAGCAGCGTCGGCCGCATGCCGAACCGCACCAGCGTCATCGCGATGTTCATCGCGACGCCGCCGGGCAGCCGGGTGATGCGTCCGGGCACGTCGGAGCCGACGCGCATGTGCGACGCGGTGCGGCCGATCACGTCCCACAGGACGGAGCCGATGCAAAGTATGTCTGGTTTGTCAGTCGTCATCATGACCCGGGGTTTGGCGCAGCCCCGGGCGCGGGTCAATCCGGCACGGCGAAGGTCAGCGACGCCCAGAGCGATTCCCATACCGCGCCGGAGGAGGCCGCGAGCGCGGCGTCGGGCTCGCGCAGCACCACCGCGCTGACCAGGTAGTCATGGCCGGCGGCGACGGGTAGGGTGGCGATGCCCGCGTCGTCGGTTCGGTGCAGGGTCAGCGCCACCGCGCCGTCGGGGCCGCGGTCGAACAGCTCGACCTGGGTGTCGGTGCGCAGCGCGTCGCCGTAAAAGACCTGCACCCGGATGCCGTCGGCGGGGTCGCTGACATAGGGGTTGTCGAGCACCACGATCTCGGTCTCGAGCCCGGTGCGCTGGTCGTCGCCGGCGCCGTCGCCGACGCTCACCAGGGTCTTGGCGTAGCGGCTGAACACCTCGGCGAAGCCGGTTTCGGGCAGGCCCCGCGCCGCGTGCCGCGCCAGGACGTCGCCCAGATCCTTGTGCTCGACAAAGGATCCGAAGACCTCGAAATCATCGTAGGTCACGGTGTGCGGGATCGATTCGTAGGAGGCCACGGCAAGCCCGTCGGACGCCGGCCTGAAGCGCAGCGCCGGGGTGTCGCCGGTGCGTCCGACGACCGGCATCGCGGTTCCGCCCTCGTAAATATCGAAGCGGCCAAACCGCTGCGGCAGATAGGCAAATTCGATGCCCTCGAAGTCCTCTCCGTTGACAAGCCGGGCTTGCATCGTATCGTCCTCGCCGATCTGCCATTCCAGCGGTTCGATCCAAAATTCATGCGCGGCCGCGGGCGGCGCGAAAAAGGCGAGGCAGAGAGTGGTGATACGCATGAGAAGGCTCCTTGGGGCTGCGGTGAAGGTGCGGTTTGCGCTGCTGCTGTCAAGTCTGGTCGTCGCACTGGCCGGCGCCGCCGTGGCGCATGAGGTGCTGCCGGCGATCGCCGACATGGAGCAGGACGGCGACCGGCTGGAATTCACCGTGAAGGCGCCGCTCGAGGGCTACGTCGCCGGCATCGACCTTTCGGCGGTCAGCGACACCAACACCGCGCCGGAAGCGCAGGATTACGACACCCTGCGGGCGCTGCCGCCAGCCGAGATGGAGGCGCGGTTCCGCGACTTCTGGCCCGAGATGGCGCAGCGCATCAGCATCCTGGTCGACGGCACGGCGATCGCGCCCGAGCTGACCGATGTCGAGGTCCCCGAGCAGGACGAGCTGTCGCTGCCGCGGCCGGCCCAGCTTGGCTTCGCGGTCACGCTGCCCGAGGGCGCGACCGAGGTGCAGGTCGGCTGGGACGCCGGCTTCGGCACGCTGGTGCTGCGGCAGATCGGGGTGGAGAAGCCCTACGACGGCTATCTCGAGGCCGGTGCGCTGTCCGACCCGATCCAGCTGTCGGGCGGCGATCAGGCCAGCGGCTTCGAGGCGTTTTTGCGCTACATCCCGGTCGGCTTCGAGCACATCCTGCCGCTCGGGCTTGACCATATCCTGTTCGTGCTGGGGCTGTTTTTCCTGGCGGCGCGGCTGCGGCCGCTGTTGTGGCAGGTCTCGGCCTTCACCCTGGCGCATACCGTGACGCTGGCGGCGGCGGCGCTTGGCTATGTCTCGGTGCCGGCCTCGGTGGTCGAGCCGCTGATCGCCGCCTCGATCACCTTCGTCGCGGTCGAGAACATCCTGGCGCCGCGGCTCGGGATCTGGCGGCCGCTGATCGTGTTCGGCTTCGGCCTGCTGCACGGGCTGGGCTTCGCCAGCGTTCTGGGCCAGTTCGGCCTGCCCGAGGGCGCCTTCGTGCCGGCGCTGATCGGCTTCAACATCGGCGTCGAGCTGGGCCAGCTCGCGGTGATCGCGCTGGCCTTCGTCGCGGTCGGCTGGGCCTGGCGGCGTGGCTGGTATCGGCGGGTGATCTCGGTGCCGGCCTCGGCGGCGATCGCGCTGGTCGGCGCCTGGTGGGTGGTCGAGCGGACGCTGCTCTGACCGGGATTGTACAAGAAAACCGGCGGGATCGGGCAGGGGGCTTGCGCCCGCCCGCCGCTGGATATAAGGCACGCGACACGATCAATCCCGCAGGCGAAGGCGGGCCCGGAGGAGAGACATCCCCGAGGGTCCACCGGTTGGAGCGCAGCTCCTTGATCCTTCGCCGAGGCCAAACCGGAAAAAGGTTACCACCATGGCTCTTCCCGAGTTTTCCATGCGTCAGCTGCTCGAAGCAGGCGTGCACTTCGGTCACCAGACCGCCCGCTGGAACCCGCGGATGTCCGAGTACATCTACGGCGCCCGCAACGGCATCCACATCATGGACCTCACCCAGACCGTCCCGATGCTGGACAAGGCTCT
>JBFGEI010000016.1:0-22096 GCA_041580155.1 Limimaricola sp. | reverse complement strand
GTCGCAGTCGGGCATGCAGAAGTACGTGCAGACGATGCAGGACTACGGTTCTAAGGTCGCGGAGGTGAAAGACATCGCGGGGCTGCTCGAACTCCAGCGCGAGTACGGCGAGGCGCTGTGGAACGCGATGCAGGAGAGCATGCGCTCCCAGGGCGAAATCGTTCAGGGCAGCTTCGAGGAAGCCGGCAAGCTCGTGCAATCCGCCTTCTCGCAGGACAAGAACGACGCGGCCTGAGCCGACCCGGGGCCGGCTGGCGCCGGCCCGGTTCGACACGGCGCTTGAGCCCGGCCGCCGCGCCCGCGCGCCGGCTTGACCCGGCCGCCGCGCCCGCGCTACCGCCTCGATCATGGGCGGGTTGGCCGCCGGGACGGGGCAGGCGGTGCGATGACCAGGCATAATTTGGACGAGACCACGATCGCGGCGCTGATCGACACCGCGCATGCGCTGGCCGACGCGGCGCGGCCCGAGACGCTGCGGCATTTCCGCTGCGGCATCGCCGCCGACGACAAGACCGCGGCCGGGGTCGCGGGCTTCGACCCGGTGACCGAGGCCGACCGCGCCGCCGAGCGGGCAATGCGCGCCATCCTGGCCCAGCGTCGGCCCGACGACGCGATCCTCGGCGAGGAATACGGCGAGAGTCCCGGCAGCTCGGGGCTTACCTGGGTGCTGGATCCGATCGACGGCACCCGCGGCTACATCAGCGGCACCCCGACCTGGGGGGTGCTGATCTCGGTCGCCGACGCCTCGGGGCCGCTCTACGGGCTGATCGACCAGCCCTATGTCGGCGAGCGATTCGAGGGCGGTTTCGGCCGGGCCGGGCTTGTCGGGCCGCATGGCGCCGTGCGGCTGGCGACCCGGGCGCCGCGGCGGCTGGCCGAGGCGACGCTGATGACGACCTTCCCCGAGGTCGGCAGCCTCGAGGAGCGGCGCGGCTTCGAGGCGGTGTCGCGCGCGGCGCGGCTGACCCGTTTCGGCATGGATTGCTACGGCTACGCGCTGGTCGCGCTGGGCCAGGTCGACCTGGTGATCGAGGCCGGGCTGCAGGCTTACGACGTGCAGGCGCCGATCGCGGTGGTCAAGGCGGCCGGCGGCATCGTCACCGATTGGCGCGGCCGGCCGGCGCATCGCGGCGGCCGGGTGATCGCCGCCGCCAACCCGCGGATCCACGCCGAGGCGCTGGCGTTGCTGGTGGATGTCGACTGACCCAAAGCGGCACCGGCCCGCGGCTGGCGGGCCGGTCGAATGCGTAGTTCCGGGACAAAGTAACCCGGGCGTGGCGGCTCAGGCGAAGGGGTGCATCTCGCGGCCGGCGACGTAGACCCGGGCGATGGCGCGGTCGTCGCCCATCATGATCGTCGGGAAGATCGCGTCCCAGATGTCGCCTGCCACCGCCGCGCGCTGCGCGATGGCCGGGGTCGATGCGAGGTCGAGCACGATCATGTCGGCGGCGGCGCCTTCGGCGAGCCGGCCGATCCGGCCCTCCATGTGCAGCACCCGGGCCGAGCCTTCGGTGGCGAGCCACAGCAGCTGCGAAGGGTGGATCGGGTTGCCGCGCAGCTGGCCGAGTTCGTAGGCCGCGGCCATCGTCCGCAGCATCGAGAAGGACGAACCGCCGCCGGTGTCGGTGGCAAGCCCGATGCGCTGGCCCTCGGCGATCCGGTTCTCCATGTCGAAGATACCCGAGCCGATGAAGGTGTTCGAGGTCGGGCAATGCACCAGCCCGGCGCCGACCTCCTGCAGCCGATCGGCCTCGCGCTGCTCGAGATGGATCGCATGGCCGTAGAGCCCGCGTTCGCCGAGCAGCCCGTAGGCCTCGTAGGTGTCGAGGTAATCGCGCGCCTGCGGGTAGAGCCCGCGCACCCATTCGATCTCGTCGAGCTGTTCCGACAGGTGGGTCTGCATCAGGCAGCTCGGGTTGGCGGCCCAGAGCGCGCCGAGCGCCTCGAGCTGCTCCGGCGTCGAGGTCGGCGAGAACCGCGGCGTGATCACGTAGGTGGCGCGGCCCTTGCCGTGCCAGCGCGCGATCAGCGCGGCGCTGTCGTCATGCGCCGAGGCGGCGGTGTCGCGCAGCCCGTCGGGCGCGGTGTCGCGGTCCATGCAGGTCTTGCCGGCGAAGGCGGCCATGCCGCGGGCCTGCGCCGCGTCGAAGAAGGCGTCGACGCTGGTCGGGTGGATGGTGCAGAAGCTGGTCAGCGAGGTGGTGCCGTTCATCAGCGCCAGGTCGTGGGTCCGGCCGGCTATCTCGGCGGCGTAGTCGGGATCGGCGAACTTCATCTCCTCGGGGAAGGTGTAGCTGTTCAGCCAGTCGATCAGCCGCTTGCCCCAGCTCGCGATCATCGCGGTCTGCGGGTAGTGCATATGCGCATCGACGAAGCCCGGCAGCAGCAGCCTGTCGCCGTGGTCGGTGACCGGGGCGTCGGGATGCGCGGCGCGCAGCGCGTCGGCCTCGCCGGTGGCGGCGACATGGCCGTCGCGGACCAGCACGCCGCCGCGGGCGGAATGGCGGGTGGCCGCGAGGCCTTCGACGAAGGGATCGCCGGTGAAGTGCAGGGTCTGGCCCAGATGAAGCATTGTCGTCATGCCGCGACCCTAGGCCGGGGAACGGCAAAGGTAAATCATCGCACCGCAGCGCCGCCCGGTTGCCGTTGCGGCCACAATCTCTATGGTCGCCGCGACACAGCGAGGCCGCGATGACCGACGAGAATCAGCCCGATCCGCAGACCGAGGAGGACGATGATTTCGGCCTGCCGGCGCGGTTGTTCGACGAGGTGCTCGACGCGGTGGAGGCTGGCGACGTCGCGGCGCTCGACGCGATCATGGAGCCGCTGCACCCGGCCGACATCGCCGACCTGCTGGAGCAGATCGACGCCCGCGACCGACGCCGGCTGCTGCAGCTGTGGAAGGGCGGGATGGACGGCGAGATCCTCTCGGAGCTCGACGACAACCTGCGCGAGGAGATCATCCAGTCGCTGGCGCCGACCGAGCTGGCGATGGCGGTGCGCGAGCTCGAATCCGACGACGTCGTCGACCTGGTCGAATATCTCGACGAGGATCAGCAGGCCGCGGTGCTGGATGCGCTGACCGCGATCGACCGGGTCGCGGTCGAGAAGGCGCTGGCCTACCCCGAGGAATCCGCCGGCCGGTTGATGCAGGTCGAGGTGGTGCGCGCGCCCGAGCACTGGACCGTCGGCGAGGCGATCGATTTCCTGCGCCATTCCGACAACCTGCCGGACCAATTCTATCACCTGATGCTGGTCGATCCGCGGATCAAGCCGGTCGGCTACGTGCAGCTGGGCCGGCTGCTGTCGGCGGCGCGCGAGCTGCCGCTGCGCGAGATCACCGAGGACAGCTTCCGGACCTTCCACGTCGAGGATGACGAAGGCGCCGTCGCCTATGCCTTCAACCAGTATCACCTGATCTCGGCCCCGGTGGTCGACGACGACGACCGGCTGGTCGGCGTCATCACCATCGACGACGCGATGACCGTGCTCGACGAAGAGCACGAGGAGGACATCCTGAGGCTGGCCGGCGTCGGCGATGGCACGCTGTCGGATTCGGTGCGCGAGACCACCAAGCAGCGGCTGCCCTGGCTGGCGGTGAACCTTGGCACCGCGATCATCGCGTCGCTGGTGATCTCGCTGTTCGAAGAGACCATCGCCGGGCTGGTGGCGCTGGCCGTGCTGATGCCGATCGTCGCCTCGATGGGCGGCAACGCCGGCACCCAGTCGCTGACCGTCGCGGTGCGCGCCATCGCGACGCGCGACCTCACCACCTCGAACGTCTGGCGGGTGATCCGCCGCGAGGTGGCGGTCGGGCTGATCAACGGCATCGCCTTCGCGGTGGTGATGGGCATCGTCGGGCTGGTCTGGTTCGGATCGCCGATGCTGGGCGCGGTGATCGCCGCGTCGATGGTGATCAACCTCGTGGTGGCCGGGCTGGCGGGAGTCGGAATCCCGGTGGTGCTGGAGCGCTTCGGCGTTGACCCGGCGCTGGCCTCGGGGACCTTCGTGACGACGGTGACCGACGTGGTCGGCTTCTTCGCCTTCCTCGGCCTGGCCAGCGTGATCCTGCTGTGACCGACTCGACCGGCCTTGGCGCGCGCAAGACCGCGGCCCGCAAGGCGGCGTTCCTGCGCCGCGAGCTTGCGCATGCCAGCGCCAGCGACCAGGCCCGGCACCTGACCGCGCTGCTGGCGCAGCATCGCGGCGTGCCGCTGGCCGGCTACATCGCGATGCGGTCCGAGATCGACCCGACCCCGGCGATGCAGGCGGCGGCGGCCTTCGGCCCGGTCGGGGTGCCGGTGATCGAAGGCCCGGATACCGCGCTGCGGTTTCGCGAATGGACCCCCGGCTGCACCACCGAGCGCGGCCATTTCGGCGCCCATGTCCCGGTCACCGGCGGCTGGATGACGCCGCAGGTGGTGATCGTGCCGCTGGTCGCCTTCGACCGGCGCGGCGGCCGGCTGGGCTACGGCGGCGGGTTCTACGACCGCACGCTGCAGGCGCTGCGCGCCCGCGGCCCGGTGTTGGCGGTCGGCTTCGCCTTCGCGGCGCAGGAGGCCGACGAGATCCCGACCGAGCCGACCGACCAGCCGCTCGACCTGATCGTGACCGAGGCCGGGCTGATCCACCCGGGCTGAACCGGCGCTGGCCGCAAGGCATCGCTTGCCCTTTCACCGGCCGCGTCCTAACAGGCAGATCATGAAAATACTGTTCCTTGGAGACGTGGTGGGCCGCGCCGGACGTCAGGCGGTGGCCGAACGGCTGCCCGGCCTGCGCGCCGACTGGCGGCTCGATTTCGTGGTGGTCAACGGCGAGAACGCGACCTCTGGCGTCGGGCTGTCGCCCGAACATGCCAAGGGGATTCTCGAGGCCGGCGCCGACGTGGTGACGCTGGGCGACCACGCCTTCGACCAGAAGGACATGCTGCGCTACATCGAGACCGAGCCGCGGGTGATCCGGCCGCTGAACTACTCCAAGGCGGCGCCCGGCGTCGGTGCCCGGGTGTTCGACGCGCCCGGCGGCCGCAAGATCCTGATCGCCCAAGTGCTGGGGCAGGTGTTCATGAAGCGCCCGTTCGACGATCCGTTCTCGGCGATCGACACCGTGCTGAAGTCGCATCCGATGGGCGGCATGGTCGCGGCCAGCCTGGTCGACATCCACTGCGAGGCGACCAGCGAAAAGATGGCGATGGGCCATTACTGCGACGGCCGCGCCAGCATCGTCGTCGGCACCCACACCCATGTGCCGACCGCCGATGTGACGATCCTTCCGGGCGGCACCGCGTTCCAGTCCGACGCCGGCATGTGCGGCGATTACGACAGCGTCATCGGCATGGACAAGGCCGAGCCGCTGCGCCGCTTCATCACCGGCATGCCGAAGGGCCGGTTCGCGCCGGCGCTGGGCGAGGCGACGCTGACCGGCCTGTATGTCGAGACCGACGACCGCACCGGCCGCGCCAAGCGGGTCGAGATGGTGCGTCAGGGCGGCCGGCTGTCGCAGTGCGGGCCCGCCTGACGCCATGCCGGTGCCAAGGGCGTCGATGACCGCCGCGCCGTCGCGCGCCGCGCGACCCGTTGCGGCGGCGCGACGGCCGCAGCAGACGGCACTGCCTGATTTTTCGTCGATCCGCGGCGCCGATGCCGCTGCCGGTGCCGGATATCTCCGGTTCGCCAGCCGTGCCGGATCGACCTTTGCGGCGCAATCTGCCTATCTGGTCACCGGGTTGGGCGCGCTTCGGGCGATGCCGATCCATGGCGAAGTCGGTTCGGGCTTCGTCCGGGTCGCACTGGCGCCGATCGTCATCGGCGCGAAACCGACCCGGCCGCGCGTGATTTCGGCGCTGCCCGCCACGGGCCACGTCCCCGAGAGGAATGATTGATGTTCGGTATCTCCCTAGCCCCCGAGACCGAAGCCATCGCCGCCATGGTCATCGTGCTGGCGATGTTTCTCGCGTTCCTGCGCGAGGTGTATCCGGTCGAGGTGGTGGCGATCACCGGCGCGGTGACGATGCTGGTGCTGGGGATCCTGCCGCAGGAGGCGGCGATCTCGATCTTCGCCAACCCGGCGCCCTGGACCATCGCGGCGCTGTTCATCGTGGTCGGCGCGCTGGTGCGCACCGGGGCGCTGGACTGGATCTCGGCGCAGGCGGCGCGGCATGTCGAACGGCGCCCGAAGACCACGCTGATCACCCTGACCTTCACGGTGCTGGCGATGTCGGCGGTGGTGAACAACACGCCGATCGTGGTGGTGATGATCCCGATCTTCGTCAAGCTGTCGGGCCAGATGGGGCACCAGCCGTCCAAGCTGCTGATCCCGCTGTCCTATTTCGCGATTTTCGGTGGCATGCTGACGCTGATCGGCACCTCGACCAACCTGCTGGTCGACGGCGTGGTGCAGGCCGCCGGCATGCGGCCCTTCGGGATCTTCGAGATCACCACCGCCGGGCTGGTGATGGCGGCGGTGGCGGTGGCCTATCTGGGGTTGGTCGGCCACAAGCTGCTGCCCGACCGGGACTCGATGGCCGGGCTGCTGGGCGGCAAGTCGAAGATGCGGTTCTTCACCGAGGCGGTGATCCCGCCCGACAGCAACTTGATCGGCCGCGAGGTCACCGACGTGCAGCTGTTCAAGCGCGAAGGCGTACGGCTGATCGACGTGGTGCGCGGCGACGCCTCGCTGCGCCGCAACCTCGCGGGCGTCACGCTCGAGGTCGGCGACCGGGTGGTGCTGCGCACCGCGATGACCGAACTGCTGTCGCTGCAAAGCAACCGGGCGCTGCGCCGGGTCGACCAGGTCTCGGCGGTCGAGACCACCACGGTCGAGGTGCTGATCACCCCCGATTGCCGGATGATCGGCCGCAAGCTCGGCGATCTGCGGCTGCGGCGGCGCTACGGCGTCTACACCCTCGCGGTGCACCGCCGCGACCGCAACATCGGCCGCCAGATCGACGACCTGGTGGTGCGGGTCGGCGACACGCTGCTGCTGGAAGGCGCGCCGGCCGACATCCAGCGGCTTGCCGTCGAGATGAACCTGGTCAACGTGGCGCAGCCCAGCGAGCGGGCGTTCCGGCGCAGCCATGCGCCGATCGTGCTGGCGGTGCTGTTCGCCATCGTCGGCCTGTCGGCGCTGGGCGTCGCCAACATCGCGGTGATGAGCTTCATCGGCGTCGCCGTGGTGCTGCTGACCCGCTGCATCGACGCCGACGAGGCCTTCGGCTTCGTCGACGGCCGGCTTCTGGCGCTGATCTTCGGCATGCTGGCGGTCGGCGCCGGGCTTGATAATTCCGGCGCAGTCGAGCTTGCGGTCGGCTGGCTAACGCCGCATCTGACCGAGTTGCCGTCCTGGGCGCTGGTGCTGGTGGTCTACCTGATCGCCTCGACCCTGACCGAGATCGTGTCGAACAACGCCGTCGCGGTGATCCTGACGCCGGTGGCGATCGGGCTGGCCGTGTCGCTGGGGGTCGATCCGCGGCCGCTGGTGGTGGCGGTGATGTTCGGCGCCAGCGCGTCCTTCGCGACGCCGATCGGCTACCAGACCAACACGCTGGTCTACGGGCCCGGCGGCTACCGCTTCTCGGACTTCCTGCGGATCGGCGTGCCGCTCAACCTGCTGACCGCGGCCACCGCCTCGGTGGTGATCCCGTTGTTCTTCCCGCTTTGACCCGGCTTGCCCCCCGCGCCGGGGCTGTCATATAGAGACCCGACTTTTTCGACATTTCAGGACAGGAGCCTCTCATGGCCGGCCATTCCAAATGGGCTAACATCCAGCACCGCAAGGGGCGCCAGGACGCCGCGCGCTCCAAGCTGTTCTCGAAGCTCTCGAAGGAAATCACCGTGGCCGCCAAGATGGGCGACCCGGATCCGGACAAGAACCCGCGGCTGCGGATGGCGGTGAAAGAGGCCAAGTCGGTCTCGGTGCCGAAGGACGTGATCGACCGCGCGATCAAGAAATCCCAGGGCGGCGACGCCGAGACCTACGACGAGATCCGCTACGAGGGCTACGGCCCGAACGGCGTCGCGGTGATCGTCGAGGCGATGACCGACAACCGCAACCGCACCGCGTCGAACGTGCGGTCGTTCTTCACCAAGAGCGGCGGCAACCTCGGCGAGACCAATTCGGTGTCGTTCATGTTCGATCGCAAGGGCGAGATCATGTATCCGGCGAGCGTCGGCGACGCCGACACGGTGATGATGGCGGCGATCGAAGCCGGCGCCGAGGATGTCGAGAGCGACGAGGACGGCCACTGGATCTACTGCGCCGACACCGATCTGAACGAGGTGTCGACCGCGCTCGAGGCGAGCTTGGGCGAGAGCGAGACCACCAAGCTGATCTGGAAGCCGCAGAACCGCACGCCGCTCGACCTCGAAGGCGTGCAGAAGCTGATGAAGCTGATCGACGCGCTCGAGGATGACGACGACGTGCAGAACGTCACCACCAACTTCGAAGCCTCGGACGAGGTGATGGCCGAGTTCTCGGAAGGCTGAGACCGCCGGGTCCGACGATGCGACCTGAACGCCGGCGGCCCGCAAGGCTGCCGGCGTCTTGCGTCAGAGCGCGTTGAGGATCGGCCAGAGCGTCGCCACTAGCAGCGCCGCCATCGTCCAGTTGAACGCCCGCAGCCGCGCGCGCGTCGCCAGCAGCCGGCGCAGCCCTCGGCCCAGCACGGTCCAGAGCCCGGCCGACAGCGTGCCCAGCACCGCGAACACCAGCACCACCAGCGCGACGCCGGCCAGCCCGGCATCGGCGGCGTAGGCGCTGGTCGCGGTCACCGCCATCGCCCAGGCCTTGGGGTTGACCCATTGGAACGCCGCCGCCTGCAGGAACGACAGCGGCTGGCCGGTGGCTTCGGGCGCCGCGTCCGGTTTAGGCGCGGCGCTGGCGATCTTCCAGGCCAGCCACAGCAGGAAGCCGACGCTGCCGATCCGCAGCACCAGGGTCAGCACCGGCCAGATCTCGAACACCCGCGCCAGCCCGAGCCCGACCAGCCCGGCCATCGCCGCGAAGCCAAGCGCCACGCCGGTCAGATGCGGCAGGCTGCGGCGCAGTCCGAAGTTGGCGCCCGACGCCATCAGCATCAGGTTGTTCGGCCCGGGGGTGAACAGCGTCACCACGGCAAAGCCGGCGAGGGCGGGGATCAGGGTGAGAATCGCCATGCCCGAACAATGCACCGCGCCGCGCCGAAGGAAACGGGTTTCGTGATCGGCCGCGGTGCCCCCGAAACGCGAAACGGCGGTGCCCCGGGAGGAGGGCACCGCCGTCTAGTCTGGGCTGCGGACCCCAGGGAGGAGGAGCGGGCCGCAGCACCGGGTCGCCTGCGACGACCTCGGGGAGGAGGTCGATGTCGCCGCGGCTCCGATCGAGGGTCCTCAGGGAGGAGGAGGAAGACCCGCGGTCGTATCAGGGTGAGCGACGAGGCCAGGGAGGAGGAAGCCCCGCCGCTCTTTTCAACGTGCACCCAGGGAGGAGGAGGGGTGCGCGTATCTCGGTATTGGGTGAGCGACGAGGCCAGGGAGGAGGAAGCCCCGCCGCTCTTTTCAACGCGCGCCCAGGGAGGAGGAGGGGCGCCCGTATCTCGGTGTCCTGTCAAAGCGGCGGCATCAGGGAGGAGGAAGATGCCGCCGCTCTGGGTGCGGTCCGCTCAGGGAGGAGGAGGAGCGGGGCCGCAGGTACAGACCGGTTCAGGGAGGAGAAAACCGGTCCGATCCTTGAATTACTTGCCGTGGGCCGCCTCGATGGCGATGCCCTTGATCATCGACCGGCTGATGCCGAGGTCGGCGAGGTCACGGTCGGTCAGCGCCGAAAGTTCGTTCAGCGTGGTGCGATAGATCTTGTTCTTCGCGACGCGATCGGCAACGGTGGCGCGGAATTCGCTGATGCGCTGGCCGAAGGTCATGCCGACGGTGCGGGTGGTTGCTGCGTATGCCATTAGCATGCTCACTTTATGTCTGGGCCCCATCCGGGGGCCGGTCTGCTCTGGGCCCCAGATTGCGGGACCGGACTTGGCGAAGCGCCGTATTGCGTCTTCGAGATCCAAAATAGGGTCATGCTGCGGATGCACAATACCTCGGATCGGCAATGCTGCTATGCAGCAAACGCATGATGAAAGTTTCATGAAATCAGGGATTTCTGAGGCGAAGCTGGCCTTACGTTAGGTCCACTTGCACTTCTGCCACGGAATGAACAGGGTTGCCGCGCAATCGGGCAGCCGGTTGACGCCCCCAAGCTAGGACGCTTCTCAGATGACCATCGGCCGCGACGACATTCTTGCTGAACTCAAACGGATCGGCCTCGCCGACGGTGGCGATCTGGTGTCGCGGGACATGGTGCGGGCGATCGGCATCGACGGCGGGCGGGTGCGATTCGTCATCGAGGCGCCGACCGCCGAGATCGCCCGCGGTCTCGAACCGGTGCGCCGCGCCGCCGAAGCCGCGGTGACGGCGCTGCCCGGCGTCGAACATGTCAGCGTGATTCTGACCGCGCATGGCCCGTCGGCCCCCGCCGCCCGGACCCCGGCGCAGCAGCCGCCGTCTCTGAAGATCGGCGGTCACCCGACGCCGCAGCCGCCGGGCCAGACCGGGCCGCAGCGGATCGCCGGCATCGACCGGATCCTCGCGGTCGGTTCGGGCAAGGGCGGCGTCGGCAAATCCACCGTCGCCTCGAACCTCGCGGTGGCGCTGGCGCGCGAGGGCCGCAAGGTCGGACTGCTGGACGCCGACATATACGGACCCAGCCAGCCGCGGATGATGGGGGTGAGCAAGCGCCCCGGCTCGCCCGACGGCAAGACGATCGAACCGCTGCACGCGCATGGGGTGACGATGATGTCGATCGGGCTGATGCTCGACCCCGACAAGGCGGTGGTGTGGCGCGGCCCGATGCTGATGGGCGCGCTGCAGCAGCTGCTGGGCCAGGTCGCCTGGGGCGAGCTCGACGTGCTGATCGTCGATCTGCCGCCTGGCACCGGCGACGTGCAGCTGACGCTGTGCCAGCGCACCCATCTGACCGGGGCGTTGGTGGTGTCGACGCCGCAGGACGTGGCACTGCTCGATGCGCGCAAGGCGATCGACATGTTCAACACGCTGAAGACCCCGGTGCTTGGGTTGATCGAGAACATGTCTCTCTATGTCTGCCCCGAATGCGGCCACGAGGCGCATATCTTCGGCCATGGCGGCGTCGCCAGGGAAGCCGAGCGGCTTGGCGTGCCGCTGCTCGGCGCGCTGCCGATCGACCTCGACACCCGGCTTGGCGGCGATTCCGGCCAGCCGGTCGCGGCGGGGGAGGGGCCGATGTCCGAAGCCTACCGGCAGATCGCGCGCGGCCTGGTCGCCGGCGGCATGGCCTGACCCCTTCCGACCAGCTTTCGAGTGCCCGCGGCGACGGCCCGGCCCATTGGGTCGGGCCGTTCGCGTTTCGGCGACCGGGGGTCGCCATGCTGGCGCCGCGGCATGGCCGGGAAACCATGGGACGGGGCCGGTCCGCCCAGGGGGGCGGTCGAATCGCGGCGAGATCGCGGCGGTCGATTCGAGCTAAATCGACCGGATCCGCAATCTTATCCACAGGCGAGGGATCTTTTTTCGGCGAACTCTGTTAACTATGGCGAGAATGTGGCGGAACCCCTCGGCCGAGGGGCTAAATATCGTTCTGATCGTGGGGTTTTTGCGCCACAGGGTCCAAATCACAACATATTGTGGACACAGCTTGGCGCGCCCCTATGGGGAGTATTGCACCACGTCTGGGTTGTGCGAATTTCGCGCTCAACGCGATAGATCCTCCAAAAACCCGCAGCTCCGAGGCCCGAAATTTGTTGCCTCCCATGAATTCCCATGGCATCCCTGTCTGCACGGAAGCGGCGGTCAGACAGAATACGGGGCGATAAAGAACCCCACCGGCAAAAGCAGGTTCATACAGGCAACCCGCTGTTTTCGAACAAAGAGATCCGGCGCGCGAGCGAGCAGACATCCCCCCAGGTGGCGCGCGTGATCGGACATCCCGGCAACGGGACGAGGGCGGCGGATCGAGCAGTGGCAGCAGCTCGATCCGCCGTTTTCGGTTTTGTCAGGGTAGCGATCCTGGGCGGGCGAGGAAAGGATCTCGATCCGTGCTGGGTTTCACCGGAGAGTATCCGCAGAAGATCGATGGGAAGGGACGCATGTCCATCCCGGCCGACTTCCGCCGCGTGCTCGAGGCCGGCGACCCGGACTGGACCGAAGGCCTGCAGCCGCGCCTCTACCTGCAGTTCGGCGACCATCTCAAGGACAACCTGCGCGTCTACACGGTCGAGGAATTCGACCGTATCGCCGCGTCGATCGCCAGGATGCCGGCCGGGTCGCCGCAAAAGAAATTCGTGTCGCGGCTCTATCTCGGGCAGTCGATGAAGCTCGATGTCGACAAGGACGGTCGCGTGGTGATGCCGATCCGGCAGCGCCGCAAGCTCGGTCTCGAAGAGGGCGAGGTGTTCTTCTCGGGCGCCGGCGACCATTTCGAGATCTGGAAGGCCGACACCTTCGACGCTACCGTGGGCCAGGAAGTCCAGGATTGGCTGGCCGACCAACCCGAGGGCTTCGATCCGCTCAGCCTCGTCGAAGGACTCTGACCGATGTCGAACGCCGTTACCCCGCATGTCCCGGTGCTGTTGCGCCCGCTGATCGCCGGGCTGCGGCCGATCACCGGCACCTGGCTCGACGGCACCTTCGGCGCCGGTGGCTACACCAGGGCCTTGCTGGCCGAGGGCGCAGCCAAGGTCATCGCGGTCGACCGCGACCCCAGCACGTTCGAGATGGCCAAAGGCTGGGCCGCCGATTACGGCGACCGGCTGGTGCTGCGCGAGGGCCGGTTCTCGCAACTCGACACACTGGCGGGTGAGCCGCTCGACGGGGTGGTTCTCGATCTCGGGGTGTCGTCGATGCAGATCGACCAGGCCGAGCGCGGCTTCTCGTTTCAGAAGGACGGCCCGCTCGACATGCGGATGGGCGGCGACGGCCCCAGCGCCGCCGACATCGTCAACCAGGCCGACGACGAGCATCTGGCGCGGATCCTGTATCTTTACGGCGAAGAGCGCGCCAGCCGCCGCATCGCCCGCGCCATCGTCGCGGCGCGGCCGGTCACCACCACGTTGCAGCTGGCCGAGATCGTCGCCCGCTGCCTGCCGCGGCCCAAGCCCGGCCAGTCGAACCCGGCGACCCGCAGCTTCCAGGCGCTGCGAATCGCGGTGAACGAGGAATACGACGAGCTGTTCGAGGGCCTCGCCGCCGCCGAGCGGGCGCTGAAGCCCGGCGGGCTGCTGGGCGTGGTGACCTTCCACTCGGTCGAGGACCGGATGGTCAAGCGGTTCATGCAGATGCGCGCCGGCGCCACCGGCAACGCCAATCGCTACGCCCCCGAGATCGAGGGGCCGGCGCCGGCGTTCGAGCTGGTGACCCGCAAGGCCGCCGGCCCCGACGATGACGAACTTGCCGAGAATCCGCGCGCCCGCTCGGCGCGGCTGCGGATCGCCCGGCGCACCGAAGCCCCGGCGGGGCGCGCCGACCGCGCCGCGCTGGGAATGCCAATACTCGAACCCAAGGAGAGACGCCGATGAGGGGCGTGATCTACGTGCTGTCGGCCTTCGCCGTCGTGGCGCTCGGCTTCTGGGCCTATCAGGAAAACTACCGCACGCAGCAGAGCATTCGCGACGTGCGCAATCTCTACGCCCAGATCGGCGCGTCGCATTCGCGGCTTGGCATGCTGAACGCCGAATGGGCCTATCTCAACCGCCCCGACCGGCTGCGCGACCTTGCCGATCTGAACTTCGACCGGCTCGGGCTGCTGCCGCTGATGCCCGAGGCCTTCGGCAACATCGAGCAGGTCAGCTTCCCGCCCGAGATGCTGCCGCCGATCATGAACCCGGTCGAGGTGTCCTCGGCCTTCATGAACACCGACGAGGAGCCGCTGTGATCCGCCGGCCGCTGCGACCGCTGGCGCGGATCCTGAAGGCCCGCGACCGCGGCGAGAACCCCGACGCGATCGAACGCGAGAACCTGCGGCTTCGGCACGAGGAAATCCGCGACCGGTCGCGGCTGCGCGCCGAGGGCCGCCTGCTGATGCTGGGGGCGCTGTTCTTCATCGCCTTCACGGTGATCGGCAGCCGGATGGGGGTGATGGCCGGGTCGGTCGCCGAAGAGCCGCGCTCGACCGCCTCCGGCAACCCGATCATCGCGCAGCGGGCCGACATCACCGACCGCAACGGCCGCATCCTGGCGACCAACCTCGACACCTACGCGCTCTATGCCCAGCCGCCGCAGATGATCGACCCGATCGGCGCCGCCAAGCAGCTGGTCGCGATCTTCCCCGAACTTGACGAACAGGAGCTGCTGCGCGATTTCACCGGGCCGCGCCGCTTCGTCTGGATCCGCAAGCAGATCAGCCCCGAGCAGCGCCAGGCGGTGCATGACATCGGCGACCCCGGCCTGCTGTTCGGCCCGCGCGAGATGCGGATCTACCCGAACGGCCCGATCGCGGCGCATATCCTTGGCGGGGCCAGCTACGGCCGCGAGGGCGTGTCCTCGGCCGAGGTGATCGGCGTTGCCGGCGTCGAGCGCCGGTTCGACGCCTATCTGCGCGACCCGGCCAACGAAGGCGTGCCGCTGCAGCTGTCGCTCGATCTCACGGTGCAGGCGGCGATGGAAGAGGTGCTGCTGGGCGGCATGACGCTGCTGAACGCGCGCGGCGCGGCGGCGGTGCTGATGGAGGCCAAGACCGGCGAGATCGTCGCGATGGCCAGCCTGCCGGACTTCGACCCGAACAACCGGCCGCGGCCACTGACCAAGGGCTCGCCCGGCGACAGCCCGCTGTTCAACCGCATGGTGCAGGGCGTCTACGAGCTGGGCTCGGTGTTCAAGATCTTCGCCGTGGCGCAGGCGCTCGAGCTGGGGCTGGTGCAGCCGTCGACGATGATCGACACCAAGGGGCCGATGACCTGGGGCCGGTTCCGGATCCGCGACTTCCACGACTACGGCCCGCAGCTGTCGGTGACCGACGTGATCGTCGAATCCTCGAACGTCGGCACCTCGCGCATCGCGCTGCTGGTCGGCGCCGATCGGCAACGCGACTTCCTGAAGAACCTCGGCATGCTCGAGGCGACCGAGGTCGAGCTGACCGAGGCCCCGACCGGGCGGCCGCTGCTGCCGGCGCAATGGTCCGAGATCTCGACCATGACGATTTCCTACGGCCACGGGCTGTCGGTGTCGCCGCTGCACCTGGCCGCCGGCTATGCCGCGATCGCCAATGGCGGCACCAAGGTGACGCCGACGCTGCTGCGCCAGCCGAACCCGACCCCGGGCGAGCGGGTGATGAGCGCCGGCACCGCCGCCGCCTCGCGCGCCATGCTGCGCGCCGTGGTCAGCCGCGGCACCGCCAGCCTCGGCGATGTCGAAGGCTATGAGGTCGGCGGCAAGACCGGCACCGCCGACAAGCCGCGCGAGAACGGCGGCGGCTATTACGACGACAAGGTGGTGGCGACCTTCGCCGGCATGTTCCCGGCGCTGGATCCGAAATACGTGATCATCGTCACCCTCGACGAACCGGTCGAAACCACCGGCTCGACGCCGCGCCGCACCGCCGGCTGGACCGCGGTGCCGGTCGCCGCCGAGATGATCCGTCGTGCGGCGCCGCTGCTCGGGCTCCGGCCACAGGTTGAAGGTGCCCCCGTCGCGGGTATATCGCTGGCCGCGAACTGAGCGGGGACGACATGGACGGCAAACAGGTCTCACTGGCCGATCTCGGGCTGACGGCGCAGGGCGGCCGCGAGGCGCGCATCACCGGGTTGTCGGTCGACAGCCGCGAGGTGCGGCCCGGGCATCTGTTCGCGGCGCTGCCCGGCGCGACGCTGCACGGCGCCGGCTTCGTCGAGACGGCGCTGGAAAAGGGCGCCGCGGCGATCCTGACCGACGCCGAGGGCGCGCGAATCGCCGGCCCGGCGCTGGATCGGTCGCAGGCGGCGCTGGTGCTGGCGCACGAGCCGCGGCAGGCGCTGGCCCGCGCCGCGGCGCTGTGGTTCGGGCCGCATCCGGCCACCGTCATCGCGGTGACCGGCACCAACGGCAAGACCTCGGTCTCGAGCTTCGCCCGGCAGATCTGGATGGCGCTGGGGCGCCAGGCGGTGAACCTCGGCACCACCGGCATCGAAGGTGCCTGGGCGCATCCGCTGAAGCACACCACCCCGGAGCCGATCACGCTGCACCGGGCGCTGGCCGAGGCCAACCGCGCCGGCGTCACCCATGTCGCGATGGAGGCCTCGAGCCACGGGCTCGACCAGCACCGGCTCGACGGGGTCTGGCTCTCGGCCGCGGGCTTCACCAACTTCACCCAGGACCATCTCGACTACCACCATAGTTTCGAAGCCTATTTCGACGCCAAGATGGCGCTGTTCGACCGGGTGCTGCCGGAAGAAGGCGTCGCGGTGATCAACCTCGACGACCCGCGCGGCACCGAGGTGGCGAGCATCGCCACCCGCCGCGGCCAGGAGGTGATCGGCGTCGGCCACCACCCCGACGCCCGGCTGCGGATCGAGGCGCAGCGCTTCGACGCCACCGGTCAGGACCTGAGGTTCTCTTGGCAGGGCACGCCGCGGATGACCCGGCTCGACCTGGTCGGCGGGTTCCAAGCCGACAACGTGGTGCTGGCCGCGGCGCTGGTGATCGCCGCCGGCGAGGATGCCGACGAGGTGTTCGCGACGCTGCCGTCGCTGACCACCGTGCGCGGAAGGATGCAGTTCGCGGCCCAGCGCGACAACGGCGCCACCGCCTTCGTCGATTACGCCCACACCCCCGACGCGGTCGAAACCGCGCTGAAGGCGCTGCGGCCGCATGTGATGGGCCGGATCATCGCGATCATCGGCGCCGGCGGCGACCGTGACCGCGGCAAGCGGCCGCTGATGGGGGCGGCGGCGGCGCACCACGCCGACGCGGTGATCGTCACCGACGACAACCCGCGCACCGAAGACCCGGCCGCGATCCGCGCCGCGGTGATGGCCGGCGCCCGCGGCGTGGTCGGCGGCGCCGAATCGATTCTCGAGATCGGCGACCGCGCCGAGGCGATTCTGCGCGGCATCGACGCGCTGGGGCCGGGTGACGCGCTGCTGATCTGCGGCAAGGGCCACGAGACCGGGCAGATTGTCGCCGACGCGATCCTGCCGTTCGACGATGCCGAACAGGCCAGCGTCGCGGTCGCGGCGCTCGAGGGCCGGGCATGACGCCGCTGTGGACCGCCGCCGAGGCGCAGGCCGCGACCGGCGGCCGCAACACCGGCGACTGGCGCGCCACCGGCGTGTCGATCGACACCCGGACGCTGGCGCCCGGCGACCTGTTCGTGGCGCTGGCCGCGGCGCGCGACGGCCATGACTTCGTGGCGCAGGCGCTGGCGCAGGGCGCTTGCGCGGCGCTGGTCAGCCGGATCCCCGAGGGCGTCGCGCCCGACGCGCCGCTGCTGGTGGTGGGCGACGTGCTGCAGGCGCTCGAGCGGCTGGGAATAGCTGCGCGCGCCCGCACCGGCGCCCGGGTCGCGGCGATCACCGGGTCGGTCGGCAAGACCTCGACCAAGGAAATGCTGCGCGCCGCGCTGTCGGGGCAGGGCCGGGTCCACGCCGCCGAGGCCAGCTACAACAACCATTGGGGCGTGCCGCTGACGCTGGCGCGGATGCCCGCCGACACCGATTTCGCGGTGATCGAGATCGGCATGAACCACCCCGGCGAAATCGCGCCGCTGGCGCGGATGGCGCGGCCGCATGTGGCGATGGTCACGACGGTGGCTGCGGCGCATCTCGAAGCCTTCGACAACCTCGAGGGCATCGCCCGCGAGAAGGCGTCGATCTTCGAGGGGCTGGAGCCGGGCGGCTGCGCGGTGATCAACGGCGATCTGGCGGTCAGCCCGATCCTGCGCGCCGCGGCGCGCGCCGCCGGGGCCCGGATCGTCGGCTTCGGCATGGGGGTCAGCAACCACCACCGGCTGCGCTCGGCCAACGTCCGCGCCGGCGCCACGGTCGGCAAGGCGCGGCTCTGGCGCACCGAGGTGATGCTCAAGGTGGCGACCGAGGGTCGGCATTTCATGGTCAACGGCCTCGGCGTGATCGCCGTGGCGCAGGCGCTTGGCGCCGACCGGGCGCGGGTGATCTGCAACCTGTCCAGCTGGGCGCCGCCGCCGGGCCGCGGCACCCGCGAGACCGTGGTGCTCGACCCGGCGAAGGACGGCGAATCGCTCGAGCTGATCGACGACGCCTTCAACGCCAACCCGACCTCGCTGTCGGCGGCGCTCGAGGTGCTGGCCGCCAGCGCGCCGCGCGACGGCGTCGGCCGGGTGGCGCGCGGCCGCCGCATCGCGATTCTCGGCGACATGCTGGAGCTCGGCCCCGACGAATCGGCGCTGCACGCCGCGATGGCCGAGGACGCGTCGATGCCGGCGCTGCGCATGGTGCATTGCGTCGGGCCGCGGATGCGGGCGCTGCACGACGTCCTGCCCGACGAACGCCGCGGCCGCTGGGTCGAGACCGTCGACCAGTTGATCCCGCAGATCGCCCGGCTGGTCGACGCCGGCGATGTCGTGCTGGTCAAGGGCTCGAAAGGCAGCCGGGTGTCCCGCGTCGTTGACGCGATCCGGAAATTGGGGCAACGCAGCCCCTCCGGCGACCAGGAGGCCTGAGCCCATGCTGTATCTGCTGACCCTGCTGTCCGACGGCGGCGATGTCTTCAACCTGTTTCGCTACATCACCTTCCGCGCCGGCGGCGCGTTCCTGACGGCGCTGCTGTTCGGCTTCATCTTCGGCCAGCCGCTGATCAACGTGCTGCGCCGCCGCCAGGGCAAGGGTCAGCCGATCCGCAGCGACGGCCCCGAGGGCCATTTCGCCAAGGCCGGCACCCCGACGATGGGCGGCCTGCTGATCGTCGGCGCGGTGGTGACCTCGACGCTGCTCTGGGCCCGGCTCGACAACCCCTATGTGCTGATGGTGCTGTTCGTCACGCTCGGCTTCGCGATGATCGGCTTCGCCGACGACTACGCCAAGGTCCGCAAGCAGAACACCGACGGCGTGTCGGGCAAGCTACGGCTGGCGCTTGGCTTCGCGATTGCCGGGCTCGCCGGGTTCTGGGCGGCGATGTACCACCCCGACAACCTGACCAATCAGCTGGCGTTTCCGATCTACAACGAGCTGCTGCTCAACCTCGGCCTGCTGTTCGTGCCCTTCGCGATGATCGTGATCGTCGGCTCGGCCAACGCGGTGAACCTGACCGACGGTCTCGACGGGCTGGCGATCATGCCGGTGATGATCGCCGCCGGCACCTTCGGCATCATCGCCTATGCGGTCGGCCGCACCGACTTCACCGGATATCTCGGCGTGCACTACGTGCCGGACACCGGCGAGATCCTGATCTTCACCATGGGGCTGATCGGCGGCGGGCTTGGCTTCCTGTGGTACAACGCGCCGCCGGCGGCGGTGTTCATGGGCGACACCGGGTCGCTGGCGCTTGGCGGTGGCCTTGGCGCGATCGCGGTGGCGACCAAGCACGAGATCGTGCTGTCGGTTGTCGGCGGCCTGTTCGTGGTCGAGGCGCTGTCGGTGATAATCCAGGTGTTCTACTTCAAGCGCACCGGGCGACGGGTGTTCCTGATGGCGCCGATCCACCACCACTACGAGAAGAAGGGCTGGTCCGAGCCGCAGATCGTGATCCGCTTCTGGATCATCTCGCTGATCCTCGCGATGATCGGCCTTGCCACGCTGAAGCTGCGCTAGGGCAGGGCCCGGCGCTTTCCACGGAGAGTTGCGATGATTCCGGTGCGCGGACACGAAGGCCAGACCATCGCGGTCCTGGGCCTGGGACGATCGGGGCTGAGTGCGGCGCGGGCGCTGGTCGCGGGCGACGCGCATGTCGTCGCCTGGGATGACGGCGTCGCCGGCCGCGAGGCCGCCGAGGCCGAGGGTCTCGAGCTGCGCGACCTGACCCGGGCCTCGGCCTACGAAGGCGTGTCCCTGCTGGTGACCTCGCCGGGCATCCCGCATCTCTACCCGGCGCCGCACCCGGCGATCGCCGCGGCCTGGGAGGCCGGGGTGCCGGTCGACAACGACATCGGCCTGTTCTTCCGCTCCTTCGCCTCAGACAGCTTCGACCAGTTCGACGTGCCGCCGCGGGTGGTCGCGGTCACCGGGTCGAACGGCAAGTCGACCACCTCGGCGCTGATCCACCACATCCTGGTCGAGAACGGCCGCCCGGCGCAGCTGGCCGGCAACATCGGCCGTGGCGTGCTCGATCTCGACGAGCCGCATGACGGCGAGGTCGTGGTGCTGGAACTGTCGAGCTACCAGACCGAACTGGCCCGCGCGCTGACCCCCGACATCGCGGTGTTCACCAACCTGTCGCCCGATCACCTGGACCGGCACGGCGGCCCGGGCGGCTATTTCGCGGCCAAGCGCCGGCTGTTCGCCGAAGGCGGGCCGGATCGCGCGGTGATCGGCGTCGACGAACCCGAAGGCCGCTACCTGGCGAACCAGCTGGCCACCGTCGCCGCCGACGACCGGGTGATCGCGGTGTCCTCGGGGCGCAAGCTGACCGGGCCCGGCTGGAACGTGTTCGCCCGCAAGGGGTTTTTGGCCGAGTTCCGCAAGGGCCGGCAGGCGGCCTCGGTCGATCTGCGCGACATCCCCGGGCTGCCGGGCGCGCACAATCACCAGAACGCCTGCGCCGCCTGGGCGGTGACCCGCAGCCTCGGCATCGGGCCGCGCGGCGTCGAGGCGGCGCTGCGCAGCTATCCCGGCCTGCCGCACCGGTCGCAGCGCATCGCCGAAGCGAACGGCGTCGCCTATGTCAACGATTCCAAGGCCACCAACGTCGACAGCGCCGCCAAGGCGCTGGCCGCCTTCGAGCGGATCCGCTGGATCTGCGGCGGTCTCGAGAAAGAGGGCGGGCTGTCGGCGCTGGCGCCGCAGCTGGGCCATGTCGCCAAGGCCTATGTGATCGGTCGCGAGGCCGACGCCTTCGCCCGCCAGTTGCCCGGCATCGAGGTCGAGATATGCACCACCATGGCGCAGGCCGTGGCGCGCGCCGTCGAAGAGGCGCAGCCCGGCGACACCGTGCTGCTGGCGCCGGCGGCGGCAAGCTTCGACCAATACGACAACTTCGAGCGGCGCGGCGAGGATTTTGCGGCGCAGGTGCTGGCCCGGATCTAGGGCAACGGTCGCCGGCCGGGTCAGGCCCGGCTGGCGATGTCGCTGGCAGCGGCGTGGGCCGAGGCCCAGGCCCATTGGAAGTTGTAACCGCCAAGCCAGCCGGTGACATCGACGCATTCGCCGATGAAATACAGCCCCGGCACGGTCTTCGACATCATGCTGCGCGACGACAGCGCGTCGGTGTCGATGCCGCCCAGCGTCACCTCGGCGGTGCGGTAGCCCTCGGTGCCGGTCGGCAGCAGCTCCCAGCCGTGCAGCCGGTCGCAGATCGCGTCGATCGCCTTGTCGCTCTGGTCGGCGATGTTGCCCGACAGCGGCAGCTCGGCGGCCAGGTGATCGACCAGTCGCCCCGGCAGCAACTGCGCCAGCAGCGTCTTCACCGCCTTCTTGCCGGACCCGCGCCGGGCGCCGCGCAGGGTGTCGGCCAGCGTCGCGCCGGGGGCCAGGTCGATCCGCACGGGCTGGCCCTCGCGCCAGTAGGACGAGGCCTGCAGGATCGCCGGGCCGGACAGGCCGCGGTGGGTGAACAGCATCGCCTCGTCGAAGCTGGTGTCGCCGGCGGCGGCGCGCACCGGCAGGGCGACGCCCGACAGGCCGGCGAAGCGGTCGTCGAAGGTCAGCGGCACCAGCGCCGGCCGGGTCTCGGTGACCGGCAGGCCGAACTGGCCGGCGATCCGGTAGGCCAGCCCGGTGGCGCCCATCTTCGGAATCGACTTGCCGCCGGTCGCCACCACGAGGTTGCGCGCCGCCACCGCTTCGACCCGGCCCTCGCGGGTCAGCGTGGTGCGGAACAGGTCGCCGTCATGGCTGATCTCGCCGATCTCGGTCGACAGCTGGATCTGCGCCCCGGCGCGGGCCGCCTCGTCGCGCAGCATCGCGACGATCTGCGTCGCCTTGCCGTCGCAGAACAGC
>JBFGEI010000015.1:0-22170 GCA_041580155.1 Limimaricola sp. | reverse complement strand
CGTCATGATACGACAGCGGGACCAGCGGGTTGGTCTCGGGGTAATAGGCTCCGACGCAGCCATCCGGCAGGTCGTAGGCCAGCACCCGAAGCCCGGCGACCTCGCGGGTTTCGCCATCGTCGACGGCGCAGGCAAGCGTCACCACGTCGCCTTCGGCAAGCCCGGCGCGGGCGATCTCCTCGGGATTCATCAGCACCACCATCCGGTCGGTCTTCAGCCCGCGCAACCGGTCGTCGAAGCCGTAGACCGTGGTGTTGAACTGGTCGTTCGACCGCATCGTGACCAGGGTGAAGCCATCGGCGTCGGGCTGCTGCCCCAGCGCCGACATGCCGGCCGGGGTGGTGAACTGGGCCTTGCCGGTATCGGTCTTCCAACGCCGTTCGCGGGCCGGGTTGCCGCGGTAGAAGCCGCCGGCGGTGAACAGCCGGTCGTTGAAGTCGCGGAACATCTCCGGGTAGGTCTCGGCGATCAGCGACCGGACCAGGCCGTAATCGCCGACCCATTCGTCCCACTTCACCTTCGGGTTCGGCGCCAGCGTCGCCTTGGCGATGCCCGCGATGATCGCCGGTTCGGATTTCAGCGCCTCGGACGCCGGGGCCCGCTTGCCGATCGAGCCGTGGATGCAGCTGAGACTGTCTTCCATCGACACGGCCTGCGGCCCGGTGGCCTGCATGTCCTGCTCCGACCACACCAGGCAGGGCAGCAGCCAGGCGTCGTTGCCTACCAGAAGGTGCGACCGGTTCAGCTTGGTCGCAATCTGCACGTTCAACTCGAGACCGGCCCAGGCCGGGTCGCTGCGGCCCTGGTCCGGGATCGCCCGGGCAAAGTTGCCGCCAAGTCCGATGAACGCCTTTACCGACCCGTCCAGCACCCCCTCGACGACCTCGACCGTGGTCCGGCCGGTGTCGCGCGGCGATTTGAAGCCGAACATCGCATCGATCTTGTCGAGCGGCACCAGCTCGGGCTTTTCCGAGATCCCAACCGTGCGCTGGCCCTGCACGTTGGAATGGCCGCGCACCGGGCTGATCCCGGCGCCGTCGAGGCCGATGTTGCCGCGCATCAGCAGCAGGTTGACCAACATCCCGATGTTGACGCTGCCATGGACGTGCTGGGTCAGACCCATGCCGTAGACGCCGATCACCCTCTGCGCCCCGGCATACATCTCGCCGATCTCGGCCAGATCCTCGTGCGACAGCCCGGAGGCGGCCTCGATCTCGGCCCAGGTCGTCGCCCTGATCTTCTCGACGAATTCTGGCCAGCCGCTGGTGTGCTGGGTGATGAAGCCGCGATCCAGCACGCCGCCCCCCTGTTCGTCGTCGATCTCGAACACCCGCTTGCACAGCCCGGCAATCGCCGCGATGTCGCCGCCCGGCTTGACCTGCAGGTAGCGGTCCGAGATCTGCGTGTCCTTTCCAGTCAGCATCTCGACCGGACTTTGGGGATCGCGGAACGACACCAGCCCTGCCTCGCGGACCGGGTTGAAGGTGACGATCTTGCAGCCGCGCTTCTTGGCGTTGCGCAACGGGTGCAGGAAGCGCGGGCTGTTGGTGCCGGTGTTCTGGCCGAAGAACAGGATCATGTCGCAGTGGTCGAAATCCGACAGCACGCAGGTGCCGACCGACGAGCCGATCACCTTCTTCAGCCCGACGCTGGTGGTCTCGTGGCACATGTTCGAGCTGTCAGGCAGGTTGTTGTGGCCATAAAGCCGGGCGAACAGCGCGTAGAGATACGAAGCCTCGAGGCCGGCCCGTCCCGAGGTGTAGAACACCGTCGACTTCGGATCGAGCGTCTTCAGCCTGGCGCCGATCGCCGCGAAGGCCTCGTCCCAGCTGGCCTCGACATAGTGGTCGGTCGTGGCGTCGTAGCGCATGGGGTGGGTCAACCGGCCCTCGATCTCGAGCGCATGGTCGCTCCAGCCGCGCAGTTCGGTGACGCTGTGCCTGGCGAAGAAATCGGGCCCGCAACGATCGCGCGTCAGGTCCCAGATCGTCGCTTTCGCGCCGTTCTCGCAGAATTCGGCGGGGTGCGGATAGGCCGGCTTGGTCCAGGCGCACGAGGTGCACATCACTCCGCCCGGCTTGTTGAGCCGCATCAAGGTCTCGAGCACGCCGGGGTCCGGATTGTCCTGCCGCAATTGCTTGGCGACGCCGATCAACGATCCCCAGCCACCCGAGGGTGAATCGTAATGCGGCAGATCCTCGCGCTGGCGGGTTTCCTTGCGGTCGGTCATGGCCTTGTCCCTTCTGGCTGGTGCGTCACCTGCCCGCCCCTTTCGGCGGTCCGCACGATCCCGCATCCGGCACGCGAAGAGTGCAAAGCGGTCATGATCTGCCGGTTCGCGCGGAGTCTCGAGCACTGGAGCAACTGTCGTGGTCGCGGTTTGTTCCGAGCCGGTCGGGTCCGCGGCATCCGGTCGCGCAGCGGAACCGCTCGTTCCCGAGACCGCTTTCATCACCAGGACAACCAGTCGCCACGCAACGGAGGCCCGACATGGCCGAACAGACCACGCCGCACACCACGGATCGGCTGCGCGCTGAAATCGACGCGAGCAAGGAAGGCGAAGTCGACCATTCCGCGCCCCCCGCAGCGGCGCCGCTTGGCACCGATGACGAGGCGGCCGGAACGCCAAATTCGGACGCCCAAGTCGCGCAGGCGCAGGCCGCCGAGAGCAAGGCCGAAGCCAAGGCCGCAGACCGGCCGGCGGCCGGCACCCAAGCCGATACGACGGCGTCGAACCGCAACATCGTCATCGGCGTGTCGGTGGCGGTCGCGCTGGTCCTGACGGTGATCGCGCTGTTGCTCTAGGCGGTCAGTACGACCTCGGCGACGTCGTCGTCGACGGACTGGCAGGCGGCCAGCAGCCGGCCCGCCAGGTGGGTCTGGACATAGGCCGCGTGAAACCGCGACGGGGCCGAGAGCGTCAGCCGCCCCCCTGCCCGCTCGACCCGCTGCAGCGCCCGGAACCACGAGGCGTAAAGCCCGGCATCCTCGGCGTGCAGCACGGCCCGCGCCAGGCTCCACTCGTGGCCATCGGCGATATCGGGCGCGGCGACGTGGCCCTTGATCGGCAGCGGGATCACTCGCGGCTCTTCCTCCTGCCCGGCCAGCCGCAGTGCGAAGTCCGGCCCGACCGCGTCCCAGTCGCCGCGGCTGTCTTCGAGCAACCGCTCGATCTCGAGCCGGTATTCGGTGACCCTGCCGCGCGCCCCGGCGCGGGTCACCCGCAGCCAGCCCATCGCCCGCAGCTTTGCCATATCGCGTTTCACGGTGCGTTCGTCGACCGCCCAGAGCCGGGCGATCTCGCGCTGGCCCACCGCCAGTTCCTCGCGGCTCCAGTTGTAGCGGGCGGTGATCAGAGTCATCAGCCGCAGCGCCAACCGCTGGTCGTGCTTGTCGCGCGCCAGCGCGTATGCGCCGATTGCCGTGAGGATATCGTACTTCCGTGACGCCGCGCCGCGGCCCACGGGTTTGGTCGATAGCATGATGCCCGTCCTTCGCCGCGGGGTGTCCCGGGGTGTATCACTGCCGTTGATGCGCCGGTTTGCCGGCGTGGATTACCGGGGGCGCCGAGATTGGCAACGTCTTTCCCCGTCTTGGGCTGATTTGCGTCCGGAACTTCGATTCTGTCAAGACCGGTTCCGACCTGGCCGGATTGCGCCTCTCCATTTTCAATCGAAAATTGGTATGTATTGGTATTGGGGGACGTGCAGTATGTCCCCCAATGACCCGTTTTTGTCCCCCTATCGGCCCGGACAGGATGAATTCTGTCCCGCCAAATCGTCCCCTGTAACCCTGCGGTTGCCGCGGCGTCGCCCTGCCCGGCGATTCGCTTGAAGGCCCCGTCTCGCAAAGCGTTTGCGGGATTCGACGGTTTTGCTGTTTCGAAGATATACAGCTTTCCTTTTTGCGCAAATCCGGCGTAAATCGGCGAAGAAGAATAATTAGCGTTCCCGCGTGGCGACCAACCGGTTCCCCGCGGGGAACCGAGGATCGAGGGACCACCATGTTCACCCATTCAGACCTGGCCCGGCTGCAGTCGCAGTCGCTCAAGATGCAGGGCTTCATCCGCCAGCAGACCTTCTCGCCCGAGCTCGAGAAGACCCTGCGACGGTTTTCCAGCTGGGAGGTGTCCGAGCTGATCCTCGGGCTCAACCCGTCCACCTTCCGCGGCCGGCTGGCCGCAGATCCGTCGCTGCCGCAGGGGCTGGTGGAAGAGGATGGCCGGCAGCGCTGGTACTCGCTGGAAGAGATCAACGAGCTGCGCCGCCGGATCAAGCAGAAGGGCAAGCCGCTGATGCCGCCGCGACCGGCCGGCAAGCGGGCGATCCGCGCCGCGATCGCCAACTTCAAGGGCGGCGCCGGCAAGTCGACGGTGGCGCTGCACTTCGCTCATGCCGCGGCGCTCGATGGCTACCGGGTGCTCTGCGTCGACTTCGACCCGCAGGCGACGCTGTCGCATTCGATGGGGCTGTCGGACGTCGCCGAGGAATACACCGTCTGGGGCATCATGGCCCGCGACCTGATCCGCGAGACCGAGCGGATGAACGCTGCCGCCCGCGGCGCCGAGAGCGGCGCCGCCCTGCCCGAGCGCCGGCTGCCGGCCTCGGTCACCGGCATGGGTCTCGACGATCTGCGGCCGACCGACTTCATCAAGCCGACCTCCTGGCCGACCATCGACCTAGTGCCGTCCTGCGCCAACGCCGCCTTCGTCGAGTTCGCCTCGGCGCAGTATCGGCACTTGAACCCGGAATGGTCGTTCTTCGCGGCGGTCGATCGCTATCTCGATGCGCTGGCCGCCGACGCCTACGACATCATCATCTTCGATTGCCCTCCGGCGATCGGCTACCAGTCGATGAACGCGGTGTTCGCCGCCGACGTGCTCTATATCCCGTCGGGTCCCGGCTACTGGGAATACGACAGCACCACCTCGTTCATTGGCCAGCTGTCCGAGGCGCTCGAGGATCTGGGGCGGTTCCGCGGCACCGTCCCGGAGGGCACCGACCCGGGCAAGCACTTTGCCGACGTCCGGTTTCTGCTGACCCGGTTCGAGCCGAACAACGATCTGCACCGAGCGATGCAACAGGCCTTCGAGAAGGTCTTCGCGTCGCATGTGGCGCAGCATCCGATCGAGATGACCCGCGCGGTCGAACAGTCGGGAAGGTTCCTGAGTTCGGTCTACGAAATCGACTACCGCAACATGACGCGCGAGACCTGGCGCCGCGCCCGCGCCAGTTTCGACCGCGCCTACGAGGAATTCCGCGCCACGCTGGTCGGCGCCTGGGACCGTCTGGAGGACTGAGATGGCCAAGAAGCGCAACGTCTTCGATATCGACTTCACCCCCGAACCCGACGCGGTCCCCGCGCCGCCGTCTCCGGTGGTCGCGGCCGACCCGCCCGCAGCGGCCCCTGCGGCCGCGGGCCGCGACCGGCGCGGTCCGATGGCCTCGGCGATCACCGAAACCGCCGAGGCGGCGCATGGCCGCGCCGCCGCCGAAGCTGCGATCCGCGCCGAAAACGACCAGCTGGCGCATGAGCACGTGAGGCTGAAGAAGCTCGGGTTGATCACCGACCTGATCGCGGTCGACGCGGTGCGGACCGACAAGCTGACCCGCGACCGGGTGCCGGGCCGTGACCCGGAGCTCGAGGAGCTGAAGCTGTCGATCCTCGAGGTCGGGCTGTCGAACCCGATCCGGGTCGAACAGGACGGGCAGGGTGGCTACGAGCTGGTGCAGGGATTTCGACGGCTCAGCGCGTTCCGTGCGCTGCTGGCCGAAACCGGCGACACGCGCTACGCCCGGATCCCGGCGGCGATGGTTCCCCGCGGGGAACCGCTGCGTGACCTCTATCGCAAGATGGTCGACGAGAATCTGGTTCGGAAGGATATCTCCTTCGGCGAGATGGCCAAGCTGGCGCTGGCCTACGCCGCCGAGTCGGGGATCAAGCCGCACGACGCCGTGGCCGAGCTATACGCATCCGCGTTGAAGCAGAAGCGCAGCTACATACGTGGCTTCGTGCGGGTTCTCGAGTTGGCTGACGGGGCGATCCGTTACCCCGAGGCGATGCCGCGGGCGCTTGGCCTGGAGCTGTTCCGGATCCTCGATGCCGACCCGTCGCTTGCCGAGGCGATGGTCGCGATGCTGGCGAAGGCAGAGGATCGCGACGCCGAGACCGAGCTTGCGGTGCTGCGGGATTTCAGCCGCCAGCCACCGAAGCAGGCGGCGCGGACCCGTGTGAAATCGGTGTCGAAGACGACCCTTCGACTGCCGCGCGCCGAAGGCGAGGCGCGCGTCGCGGCATCGGATGGGCGGGTGGAGTTGCGGCTCAATAGGGATTTCTCGGCGCTTGACCGGTCCCGGCTGCAGCTCGCGGTCGAAGCGTTCTTCAAGGCTCTGGACGAGTGACGGGGCAGGGCGGTTCCCCGCGGGGAACCGCCCTGCAAGATCAAGTAACACACTGCAATGTATAGTTAAATTAAGAAACTTGTGCGCGGTTCGGCCGAGGATATTGCCGTTGCGCCGAAATCCCGCACTCAGATCTGGCGGTCCCCGGCGGTGCTGGAGCCGACGCGCAGTCCGGACACCCCGCGGCGGTCGTGACATTCGATGCCTGAGCCAGGGGTGGGCCGGAGGACGTGCCCGTTACTCAAGCTGGCCGCAGGTGTTCTCGGAAACTGCACTTGCTAAAAGCAGGCGACGGTTGGAACGCGGCGTCGGTGGCGCCGCGCTTCGCCGCAAGCAGTCCAGACTCTGCCTCGCGGCGCAACGAGGCCGGATCAGCCGCCGATGGACAGCCCGGTCCGTGACATGCGACGGCTTGGCATCGGCAGCTGGCAAGACAGCGCCCGGGTCAAACCGCGCGACCCGGGCGTCGATCGCTCGCGCTCAGGTGACGCGCGACTTGCGCGGCGCGGCGGGCTTGTCCGAGGCGGTCTTGGCCGCGGTCTTGCGCGGCGCCCTGGCACGAACCGGCTTGGCGGGTTTGGCGGCGGTGTCGCCCTGCGGGTCTTGCGATCCGGCCGGCGATTGCGCCGCTTCGGCGTCGATCTCACGCTCGGCTTGCTGCCAGTGCGCGTGCTGATGACCCTCGGGCGCGCCGTCACGTTCCCAAAGGTCGTAGGCGCGCTTCCTGATACGGTCTTCACGATCATCGGACATGGTGGTCTCCCTTCAACAGAACCAAAGGTTTAAACGGTATGGCGGACAGTGCTTGCGCCGCGAGCGGCAGATACCAATCTGGTTCGGTTCAACAATCTTGCCATGATCTAGGCATCAAGAAACAGCCCGTAGGCTGAGTTTTTTCTTGGCCAAGTTGTCGGCGACCGTCCAAGCGGGCAGGGCGGTCGCCGACCGACTGTTGCGGTGCATGCAGAACGGGCAATGTCGAACCGGCGTGCCGCCGAATGTCAAGCGGCCTTGGGCGTACGCCAGTACAGATACATGCCGTAGAAGCAGAAGCGGACCTTGTCGGTCATGGTGAAGCCGAACTCGTCGAGGAACAGGCTCTTGCGGCTGATCCACTCCTTCGGCAGCTTCTTGATGTCCCAGTAGAGCTGCCGGCACATGCTCGGGTTCTTGAAGATATACTTCGCGTATAGCGCGCCGCCACCGATCGAGTAGTTCCGCAGCAGGTTGTAGCCGTCCTGCGTCTTCTTGCGGCCGTGGAAGTGCCAGACGCACATGTCGGGGACGAACTCGATCGGATAGCCGGCAAGGTAGGACCGCAGGATGTAGTCGGTGTCCTCGCCGCCCGGTATCGCGGTCCCGGCGCCAAGATTGACGTCGAAGGCGCCGATGGCCTCGGCCAATTCGCGGCGCATCATCATGTTGCAGCCAAGCAGCGAGTTGCCGAGGTTGTCATGACGCGCCGAGTTCAGCGCCTTGGACCAGACCTCTTTCTTCGAGGTCGACTTGATCGTCAGCGGCTGATCGGTCGGGTCGCCGAGCTTGACCGAGCCGCCGCGCAGGACCAGCGACGTGTCGTTGCGATCGTAGTACAGCGCCTGGTTGATGTAGTTTTCGTCGGCGTGGCAATCGTCGTCGATCATCAGCAGCAGGTCGCCGGGCGCGTTGCTGAGACCGCAGTTGCGCGCGAAGGACAGACCCTTTCTGGCCTCGAACTTGACCACGAGGTCGATGTCCGGGTTCGCCGCGGCCCAGCCGTCGATCACCTGCTCGGTGTCATCGCTGCAATTATTGTTCACGATCAGGATCTGGCTGTCGACCTGCGGCGTGTTGCGAATTGCCTTCGCCAATGCGTCGAGACAGGAGGGCAGGGCACTAGACCGATTATGGGTACAAATAATAACTGATACGAGCATGATTTCTTCAATTAAACTGGGGCGTTGCGCGTTTAGTGGAATGTCTTGGAAATGTCAATGTCACTGCCTGATAACCCGACAGCCGCAGGGCGCGCCCGGCGGACCGGACGCAAGACAGATGGATCCCGACCGCGATGCGCCAAGGCGCATGGGCGCGCCGGAATCAACCGCTGACCAGGTCGATCGTGCCGGACGGCGACAGGGACTCAGTCGGCCACGGTTTCCGACGCCTCAGACACGATGCCGTGCGGGTTTTGATCGAATTGCACAACGATGCGGCTTCTGAAGGCGCATTGTCGGAGCGTTTCGCAACGTTGGGTTTGCGGTTACGGGACAGGGCCCTAATTCGCTTGACTGGACTGTTCAAGTTCAAGATGTGCAGGCCAATCAGGTTCCGCAGTAATTCTTTGTAGCTGAAAGTACTTCATGCAAGTTCTCTCGATCGTTGTTCCCGTGCTGAATGAAGAAGACGGCATCGCGCCGTTCCTCGACCGGGTCGTGCCCATCCTCTCCGGGCTGGATCTGGACCATGAGATCATCTTCGTGGACGACGGGTCGACGGACCTGACCTGCGAAGAGATCCTGAAGGCGCATGCCGACATGCCGTCGGTCCGGCTGGTGCAGCTGAGCCGGAACTTCGGCAAGGAAGCCGCTCTGACCGCCGGTCTCGAGGCCGCGATGGGCGATGCGGTGATCCCGATCGACGTCGACCTGCAGGATCCGCCCGAACTCATCGTCGAGTTCGTGGATCTGTGGCGTGCCGGCTACGACATCGTCTACGGTCAGCGCGTCAGCCGCGATGCCGACAGCAACACCAAGCGCAACTCCGCAGGCATGTTCTACTGGCTGTTCAACCAGGTCTCGTCGTTGAAGATCACCGCGAACGTCGGTGACTTCCGGCTGATGAACCGCCAGGCGGTCGATGCGACGCTGCAGCTGCGCGAAAGCAACCGGTTCATGAAGGGCATCTTCGCCTGGGTCGGGTTCCGCGCCGTCGGCGTGCATTACGCCCGGCCGCCCCGTGAAACCGGGGTCACCAAGTTCAACTATTGGAAGCTGTGGAACTTCGCGATCGACGGGCTGACCAGCTTCTCGACCGCGCCGCTGCGGATCTGGACCTACGCTGGCGTCGCGGTGGCCTTCGCGGCGCTGGTCTACGTGGCGGTGATCGTCGCGCAGACGCTGTTGTTCGGTCGCGACGTCCCGGGCTACGCATCCTTGATGGTGGTGGTTCTGGCGCTCGGTGCGGTGCAGCTGATCTCGCTCGGGATCATCGGCGAATATCTGGGCCGGCTCTACATCGAGTCCAAGCAGCGGCCGATCTACATCGTGCGCGACCGGGTCGGCTTCGCGCAGGACAAGGTCAAGTACGAGCCGAAGCTCGTGCAGAAAACCGGCACCGAGGGCTGACCGCCGATGTTGGCGCAAGGCCGGTTCTCCGAAGTCCTACGGTTCGGCATCGTCGGGGTCACCGCGACCCTGGTGCACTTCACCGTCCTGACGCTGGCGGTCGAGCGGCTCGGGGCGATCCCGGCGCTGGCCAACGGTAGCGCCTTCATCGTCGCGGTTTGTGTCACCTACCTCGGGCAATCGCTCTGGGTGTTTCGCGGTCACGCCGGTCGTAGCAGCGCGCAGTTGATGCGCTTCGCGGTGTCGCTGCTGATCGGCTTCGTCGCCAACGTCTCGGTGATGGCGATGACCACCCAGCTGCTGGGTCTGAGCTACCAGATCGGATTCCTGCTCAGCTGCGTCGCGGTCCCGGTGCTGAGCTTCTTTATCAACAAGTTCTGGGTGTTCCGGAGCATCCCCGAATGACCGGCCAGCCGGTGATTTCGGCCGCACCGCGGCGTGTCGGCCTGGCGACCGCCATCGGCTTGGTCATGCTGTTCGGCCTTGCGCTGCGGCTGTGGCAGATCGACGCGGTCTCGCTGTGGATGGACGAAGCCTACAGCGTCTGGTTCGCCTCGCGCAGCTGGAGCTACCTGTGGACCGAGGTTCCGCGGTTCGAGACCCATCCCAGCTTCTACTACTCGGTCCTGAAGCTTTGGCGCGGAGCCTTCGGCGACAGCGAATTCACGCTGCGGCTGCTGTCGGCGCTGGTCGGCACCGCAACGATCCCGGTGGTGGCGATGACCGCGTATTTCTGCGGCAGCGGCGCCACGCGATACCCCGCCGCGATCCTCGCCGCGCTGCTGTTCGCCTGTTCGACGACCCAGCTGACCGCCGCGCAGGACGCGCGGCCCTACGTTTTCCTGACGCTTGGCCTGGCGTTGGGACTGCTTTCGACCGTGCGGGTGATGACCGATCGCGGCCGAGCCGCGCGGCCGATGCGGCAGCTTCTGCGTCACGACCGGGGCATGGCGCTGGCGTTTGTCGGCATCGGGGTCGCGATCGCGCTGATGGGTTGGAGCCACAACATCGGCCCGGTGTTCGGCGGCCTGCTCGGGCTGTGCCTGCTGCTGTGGTGGTTGGTGGACGGCATGTCGCGGCATCTTCTGGTCAACCTGCTGCTGTCGGCGGCCGTCGCGACGCTGCTGTTCGCGCCGAACATCCCGATCCTGCTGATGCAGATGGAGGTGATGGGCGACAACGGTTTCTGGCTCGAAACCCCCTATCTGCGCCAGCTGATCGAGACCGTGATCATGATGCCGCTGGGGCTGTCGCCCTATGACACGCGCGAAACCGCGCTGTCGGCGGTAGCGGTCTGTTTCGGGCTTGCGGGGCTGGTAGCGCTGATGCTGCGGCGCCGGTCGGCCGGGCTGCCGCTTGCGTTGCCGCTCACCCTGCTGGCGCTGGCGGTGATTCCGGCGGCGCTGACCTTCGTGCTCAGCCGGATCGGCCAGCCGATCTTCATGTTCCGCACATTGCAGCCGTCGCAGGTGCCGGTGATCATCGGCATGGCCTTCGCGCCGTTCCTGCTGCACCGGCTTCGCGTTGTCGCGATCGCCGGGCTGCTGCTGCTCGCGCTCGCGTCGAGCTGGTCGTTCCACACCGGCAGCCGCCACACCAACGAGAACTGGCGCGACCTTGCACTGGCGATCGGCGCCCATGCCGATGGCGAGACCGCGAAGGTGGTGGTGATGCCGACCGAGGCCGAGCTGCCGCTGCTGTACTACCGACGGCAGCTCGACCTGCCGATGGAGCTGATCACGGTCCCGGGGGCCTATCCGGCCATCGCGCCCGGCTATGCCTACCCGGCAGGCGGCGGCGGCGCGCCGGGCGTGACCGCGCAGATGCTGCCGGCGCTGCAGGACGGCGTCGCCGACGCCCATTGGGTCTGGTTCATCTCGCGCCGTGCCGATCTCTATGATCCGGCCGGGCTGGTGGCGGGCTATCTGGGCCGGGAGTTCCCCTGCCTGCTGCTGCGTCAGGCGCCCGACCGCGAGTTGCTGTCGCGCCGGGCCGACGACGGCAGCTGCCCGCAGCTCTGACCCCGGGGCAGGCCCCGGGGGCGGGGGCCTGTCAGCCGCGGCCGCGATACCCCGGCACGCCGGGCTCGGGGATCCAGACGCCGCGCGGCTGTTCGCCGGTCTGGAAGAACACGTCGATCGGAATGCCGCCGCGCGGATACCAGTAGCCGCCAAGCCGCAGCCATTTCGGGTCGAGCAGATCGACCAGCCGCCGGGCGATGGTCACGCTGCAATCCTCGTGGAACGCGCCGTGGTTTCGAAACGAGGTCAGGAACAGCTTCAGCGACTTGCTTTCGACCAGCCAGTCGCCGGGCACGTAATCGATCACCAGATGCGCGAAGTCGGGCTGGCCGGTCATCGGGCAGAGCGAGGTGAATTCGGGCGCGGTGAACCGCACCGCATAATCGACGTCGGCCTGCGGGTTCGGCACGCGCTCGAGCACCGCTTCCTCGGGGGATTTCGGCTGTTCGGTCTGGCCGCCCAACATGGTCAGGCCGTCGTAGATCGTCGGGTTGGACATCGTGCTGCTCCTCGCTCTGGCGCCAGTCCGTGCCAATAGACCAAGCCGCGATACCGCGAAAGGGGGCGTCAGCTGCGGGCGTAGACGTCCTCGTGGCGGATGATGTCGTCTTCGCCGAGATAGCTCCCGGTCTGCACCTCGATCAGCATCATCGGGAACTTGCCGGGGTTCTCCAGCCGGTGCCGCGTGCCAAGCGGCACATAGATCGACTGGTTTTCGGTCACCAGGCTGACATCGTCGCCCACCGTCACCCGGGCGGTGCCCTGCACCACGATCCAGTGCTCGGACCGGTGATGATGGCTTTGCAGGCTCAGGCTGGCGCCGGGATGCACCATGATCCGCTTGACCTGGAACCGGTTGCCGATGACGAGGCTTTCGAACCAGCCCCAGGGACGGTGGTCCTTGGGGAAGGCCGTGGCCTGCGCCGCACCCTTGGATTTGAGCGCCGCGACCGCCTGCTTGACGTCCTGGGCCCGGCTCATGTCGGCGATCAGCACCGCGTCGTTCATCGCGATCGCCATGATGTTGCGCAGCCCGATGCCGACCACCTCGACCCGGTCGCTTTCCGAGCGCAGCAGCGTATCGTCGCAATCGATCGCCGTCGCCCCGTCCGAGGTCGAGACGCCGCGCGCGTCGGGGCCGCTTTCGCGCCAGACCGCGTCCCAGCCGCCCAGGTCCGACCACGCGGCGTCGAACGGCACCACCGACAGCCGGTCGGATTTCTCCATCACCGCGTAGTCGATCGAGATGTCCGGAACGTCAGACCAGGCCTTGGGATCAAGTCGCAGGAACCCGAGATCGGCCCTGGCCGCCGCGACCGCGCGCTCCACCGGGTCGCAGATCGCGGCGGCGTGGCGTCGGAATTCGGCAAGGATGTCGCGGACTCGAAACAGGAAGATCCCGGCATTCCACAGGAAGGTCCCGGAATCGAGCATCCGCGCCGCCTGTGCGGCATCGGGTTTCTCGACGAAGCGAGCCAGCGGCTGTGCGGCGCCCGACCCGTCCGGCGCGGCATCAAGCTCGAGGTAACCATAGGCGGTCTCGGCATGGGTCGGCCGGATTCCAAAGGTGACGATCCGGCCCTCGGCCACCGCAGCAAGGCCGCGGCCGACGGCGGCATGGAACGCCGCGGTGTCCGGCACCACGTGATCCGAGGGCGCGACCAGCATCAGCGCGTCGGGGTCGCTGCGCTCGAGACACAGCGCCGCGGCCAGGATCGCGGGGGCGGTGTTGCGGCCCTCGGGCTCGATCAGCACAGTGCCGGGATCGACCCCGGCACCGGCCAGCTGCTCGGTGACGATGAAGCGGAAATCCGACGCGGTCAACACCATCGGCGCCGCGAACAGCAGCCCGGCCGGGCCGCTGGCGGCGGTGCTCGAAAGCCGCCTGGCCGACGCCTGGAACAGCGTCTCGTCGCCCAAAAGCGGCACGAACTGCTTGGGGTAGCTCTAGCGCGACAGCGGCCAGAGCCTGGTGCCGGAGCCGCCGGCCAGCAGAACAGGGGTGATGATGTCTGGGCGGTTCAGCATGGGTGCGTCCGGTGCGGTCCTGTCCTGTGGCCGGCCAGCGCCGTAACGGCGGCCGATGCGGCCGTCGCGGCGCTTTTGGCGCGGCGGTGGCCCAGCTGACCCATATCCGCCCGACCAAACGTGAGTTTCAACCTTGAGGGGCATGGCTGCCGTCGTCAAGATCGCTGTTCCAGAGCTTGGCGCCGGCCTGGCGGCCGACACCGACGTGGTCGGTGAAGCCGGCGGCGCGCAGGTCCTCGGGGGCGTAGATGTTGCGCAGGTCGGCGATCCGCGGCGCCGCCATCGCCGCAGCCAGCCGCCCCAGGTCGAGCGCCCGGAACTGGTTCCATTCGGTCAGGATCACCAGCGCCTCGGCGCCGGCGGCGGCGGCGTAGGCGTCGGTCTCCCAGGCGACGTTCGGCAGCAGCGCCTCGCCTTCGTGCCGGCCCTGCGGATCGACCACGGTGATCTGCGCCCCGGCGCCGACCAGTGCCGGCAGGATGGTCAGCGACGGCGCCTCGCGCATGTCGTCGGTGTTGGGCTTGAAGGTGACGCCCAGCACCGCGATCCGCTTGCCGTTGACCGACCCGCCGCACAGCTCGGTGACCTTGTCGATCATCCGGCGTTTCACCGCGTCGTTCACCTCGATCACCGCTTCGGTGATCCGCAGCGGCACCCCGTGGTCCTGCGCGGTGCGGGCCAGCGCCCGCGTGTCTTTCGGAAAGCACGAGCCGCCGTAGCCCGGGCCGGCGTGCAGGAAGGTCTTGCCGATCCGCCCGTCGAGTCCCATGCCGCGCGCCACCTGCTTGACGTCGGCGCCGACCTTTTCGCACAGCGCCGCGATCTCGTTGATGAAGCTGATCTTGGTCGCGAGGAAGGCGTTGGCGGCGTATTTGATGATCTCGGCGCTTTCGAGATCGGTGTAGACGATCGGGAAATCGCGCAGGAACAGAGGCCGGTAGACCTCGCCCATCACCTTGCGGGCGCGGTCGCTCTCGACCCCGACAACGACCCGGTCGGGCCGCATGAAGTCGTCGATCGCGGCGCCCTCGCGCAGGAACTCGGGGTTCGAGGCGACGTCGAAATCGGCCGCCGGGTTGGCGGCGCGGATCACCCGGGCGACCTCGCGGTTGGTGCCGACCGGCACCGTCGACTTGGTGACGATCACCGCCGGACCGGTCAGCGCATGGGCGATGTCGGCGGCGGCGGCCATCACGTAGCTCAGATCGGCATGGCCATCGCCGCGGCGCGACGGCGTGCCGACCGCGATGAACACGGCCTCGGCGCCGGCGACCGCCGCGCCGAGATCGGTGGTGAAACTAAGCCGACCCGCGGCGGTGTTGCGCGCCATCACCTCTTCGAGGCCGGGCTCGTAGATCGGCACCCCGCCGGCCTCGAGCCGGGCGATCTTCTCGGCCGAGGTGTCGACGCAGATCACCTCGTGCCCGAAATCGGAAAAGCACACGCCTGAGACAAGGCCGACATAGCCGGTGCCGATCATCGCGATTTTCATGACTTGTCCCTTCCGCGCTGCGCCCCCGCCGGCGGCGCCGGCGGAACGAAGCCCCTAGTGCCGCGCGCCGCGGCGCTTCGCAAGCGCGGCGGTGCAGGTAGGCGGGACGGGCAGGGCAGGGGGCCTGCGGCGACGCGGCCTAGGCGTCGGTCTTCGACGCGGCGTCGAGCATCTGGGCGTGGCTGCGCGCCAACAGGCTGTCGCGCGGCGGCGCCAGCACCTTCGGGCCGTCGTCGAGCAGGGCCGCGACATCCTGCGGCGCCACACCGAGACCGCGCAGAATGGCCGCGACCGCGTGGCGCGGATCACCGGCGGCGACCGGGTCGTCGACGCTGCGGCTGATGTAAAGCAGCACGGTTCCCGCGACGAGGTCGCAGGCCACGGGCTTGGGCATCTCGACGAAGCTGCCGCGGTCGGTGGCCTCGGCGACAAGCGGCGGCAGTTTACGGTACAGCAGCGCACCCGGTCCGATGGCGTCGATGCCGACCTGAGCGATGAAGCGACCGACCAGCGGGTAGCGCTGGCTGGCCTCGATGAACAGCCGGATGCCCTGCGCGACCCGGCGCGCCGGATCCGGTTGCATCGCCACCGAGTTTTCCACCAGTTCCAGCAGCTCCTGCCCAAGCTGATGGTTCGCTGCCAGCAGCAGCGCCCGGTTCGAGGGAAAGTAGTTGTAGAACGTCCCGCGTGACACGCCGGCTTCGGCGATCACGCGCTCGATCACCGAGGCATCGACACCGTGTCGGGCGAAGACCGCGACCGCGCTCTCGATCAGTCGCCGGTACATCCTTTCGCGACGCAGCGCCGCGGTCCTGGTCCGATGATCGATGTCCGGTCGTGATGCCATCCGACGCCCTTCTTCGTATGTCGAACACTACCACTGTCGACGGCCCCGGAAAACGCCGCCAGGATCAACTTCGGACGTGGAACGCAACGAAAAATGCACGCATAACGCGAATTATGTAATAAAATGTCGGCCGTACCCGTTGGTTGAGATATAGTCTGATCCGCGGGCAATCGGGAACCCGGGCAGAGGCTGGGCGTTTCGATCCTCGGGTCTTGTCGCCAGCATCGGACCGGCCGCGGCACAAGACCACCGGATCGAGGAAAGCCCATGCAGCACCCAGACCCAGATTTCGGCCGCCGGGGCCGCGGATGACCCTGTCGGCCTGGCCAGCGCGGTTGCTCGCGGCAGTGCTGTGGCTGCCGATGGCGGGCGCCGCGCTGGCACAGCCGGTCGACCGGGCGCTGACCGTCGCTGCCGTTGGCCCGTCCGGGCCTGAAATGCGCTGCACCGCGACCCGCGATTTCTGCATCGGCCTGGAAAGCTACATCCCGGATATCTGCCGCGCGATCGAGGATCTGGCGGTCAGGAACCGGATCGACCCCGGTTTCTTCGCGCGGCTGCTCTGGAAGGAAAGCCTGTTCGACGCCTCGGCGGTCAGCCCGGCCGGTGCCGAGGGCATCGCCCAGTTCATGCCCGGGACGGCGGCGCTGCGCGGTCTCGACGATCCGTTCAACCCGGCCAAGGCGCTGTCGGCCTCCGCAGCCTATCTTGCCGAATTGCGCGACCGCTTCGGCAACCTCGGGCTGGCCGCCGTCGCCTACAACGGTGGCGAAAACCGGGCCGCGCGCTTTGTCGCCGGTGGCTCCGGCCTGCCCTACGAGACGCAGGACTACGTGCAGGCCATCACCGGCCACAGCGCCGAGACCTGGCGCGACGATCCGCCCGATACGGTCGATCTGTCGCTCGAGGCCGGGGTGGCGTTCCAGCCGGCCTGCGTGACCCGGGCCGCGGCGCGGACGCTGCGCGAATTCCACACGCCGCAGCTGATCCTGCCTTGGGGGGTGATGCTGGCGTCGCATTCCAGCCGTGACGTGGCGCAGCGCAGCGCGGCGCGGGTGTTGCAGCGGTTCGGCGCGGTTCTCGGGGCGCAGCCGGTGGTCTACACAAGGACAAGGATCCCCGGCATGGCCGGCCGGCGGCACGTGGCGCAGATCGGCCACGACACGCGGTCCGACGCAAACAAGCTGTGCGCCCGGCTGCGCGGCGCGGGCGGCAGCTGCATCGTGCTGCGGAACTGAAACGAAGGCGCGGCCGTTTTTTCAGATTGCTACTCGCTGCGCGAGATCCCTCGGCGGCAAGCGCGAAGGCCAGCCGGTCGCTGCGAATGGCCAGATCGCTGGCGGCGATCGGGGGCGCGCCGCGCAGTATCGAGACCTCGGCCTGCGCCATCGGCGCGACTCCGATGGTCGACAGGCACAGCGCCGCGGTCGAGGCGCGCGGGTCGGAATGAGTTGTCATCTCCAAAGCCCCTCAATCGCTGTTTTCGGGTCTGTATTGGGGTTGTTTCCCTTGGGTGCGGGCGAAGCGAACAATCCTGCGTCTGGCGTCCGCCGGGCGGCCTTGCTAGCGATAGGGCGACATATGCAAGGGCGAATGGATGGCACCGAAATTCGGCACCAGCGGGCTGCGCGGATTGGTCAATGAGCTGACCGACGACCTAGTGGCGGCGCATGTCGCGGGGTTCGTCGGATGCTGCGCGACCAACGGCCGGGTGTTCGTCGGACGCGACCTGCGCGCCTCGTCGCCGCGGATCGCTGCCGCGGTGATCGGTGCGGTGCGGGCGGCGGGTCTCGACGCCATCGACTGCGGCCCGGTTTCGACCCCGGCGCTGGCCCTGGCGGCATCAGGCCACGGCGCGGTGATGGTCACCGGCAGCCATATCCCCGACGACCGCAACGGGCTGAAGTTCTACGCCGCGTCGGGCGAGATCACCAAGCTGGACGAGCTGGCGATCACCGCGGCGCTGCGCAGCCCGGCGGTTGCGGCGCCAGTGCCCGGCGGCATCTGCCAGACCGAGATCGCCGAGGCCTACGCGAGCCGCTACGTCGATGCCTTCGGCGACGCGGCGCTCGACGGGATGGTGATCGGCGCCTACGACCACAGCTCGGTCGCGCGCGACATCCTGGCCGAGGTGCTGACCCGGCTGGGCGCGCAGGTGGTGCGGCTTGGCCGGTCGGAGCGGTTCGTCCCGGTCGACACCGAGGCCGTGGATCCCGCAACCGCGCGGCAGCTGCGCGACTGGGCCGCGGTGCAGCGCCTCGACGCCATCGTGTCGACCGATGGCGACGGCGACCGGCCACTGCTGGCCGATGCCGGTGGCGTTGTGGTGCCCGGCGATCTGCTCGGGCTGCTGACCGCGCGCGTGCTTGGTGCCCGGGTCGTGGTGACGCCGCTGTCTTCGACCACGGCGCTCGAGCTGTGCGGCGATTTCGACATCGTGCACCGCACCAGGATCGGGTCGCCGCATGTCATTGCCGGCATCAACGCCGTGCTGGCCCGGGACCCGCAGGCAAAGGTCGTGGGGTTCGAGGCCAACGGCGGCTTCCTGCTGGGGTATCACGCCGCCCTGCCCGGTGGCGACCTGGCGCCGCTGATGACCCGCGACAGCCTGCTGCCGCTGATCGCGACGCTGGTTCAGGCCCGCGGCGTCGGCCTGGCGGCGCTACTTGCACGCCTGCCAAGGCGGGCGACCTCTGCCGACCGGCTGCAGGGTGTCGATGCCACCGGTGTCGCGACACTGCTCGTCCGGCTCGATGCCGATCCGGCGTTGCGCCTTGCGGTAATGGGCGGCGACGGAGCCACGATCGATCGCCGCGACGGGCTTCGGGTGACGATGGCCGATGGCACGATCGTGCACCTGCGGGGTTCGGGCAACGCGCCTGAGCTGCGCTGCTATGTCGAGGCCGACACCGCCGAGGCGGCGAAGGCGCGCGTTGCACAGGTCCTGCGCCGGGTGGCGCAGGCCATGGCGAATTGATCTTTCCGGCACGAGCGCCGATGATCCGGCGCCGGGCGCACCGGCGCGGCGGGGGTGCAAGATGATCGAGACTGGCGGCACCGAAGCCTCGGCGGCGCAGCTGACCGCGCGGCTGGCGACGGCGCGGCTGCTGATCGTCGATGACGAACCGGGGATGCGCAACTTCCTGGCCAAGACACTGGCGCCGCATTGCGCCCATGTCGCCGAGGCCGACAGCGCCGAGGCCGCCGAGGCGCTGACCGACGCCGAAGCGTTCGACGTGGTCATCCTCGACAACCGGATGCCAGGACGCTCGGGGCTCGAATGGCTGGCCGAGCAGCGCCGGCGCGGCAGCCTGACCGATACCATTATCATGACCGCCTTTGCCGATCTCGACACCGCGATCGAGGCGATGCGCGCCGGCGCGGTCGATTTCGTGCTGAAGCCGTTCCGGTCGAACCAGGTGCTGAACGCGGTGCGGCGCTGCGTCGAACTGGCGCAGATGCGGCGCGAGAACCTGCTGCTGCGGCACGAGCTGGCCTCGGGCGACCCGGCCCGGTCGCGGCGTCAGAAGCTGATCGGCGACTCGCCGCAGATCGAAGAGGTCCGCGCCACCCTCGCCCGGGTCGCCAAGCTGCCGACCCCGGTGCTGCTGACCGGCGCCTCGGGCACCGGCAAGGAGGTCGCGGCGCGACACCTGCACAGCATCTCGGACCGCGCCGCGCGGCCCTTCGTGCCGGTGAACTGCGCCGCGATCCCGGCCGACATGCTCGAGATCGAGCTTTTCGGCCACACCCGCGGCGCCTTCCCTGGTGCCGACACCGAACGCGAGGGTCTGTTGGTCTCGGCGCAGAACGGCACCGTGTTTCTCGATGAGATCGGCGAATTGTCGGCCTCGGCGCAGGGCGCGCTGCTGCGGGTGCTCGACGGCGGCGGCGTGCGACCGGTCGGGGCCGAGCGCGAACGGCCGCTCGATCTGCGTTTCGTCTTCGCGACATCGAAGCTGCTGTCCGAGGAGGTCGCGAAGGGCCGGTTCCGCGAGGACCTGTTCTTCCGCGTCAACGTGGTCGAGATCCACATGCCGCCGCTGCGCCGGCGCGGCGCCGACACCATCGACCTCGCGCAGCTGTTCGTGGCCGAGATCGCGGCCCAGCTGGGTCTGCCGCCGGTGCCTCTCGATGCCGCGGCGCGGGCGGCGATCCTGCGCCACGACTGGCCCGGCAACATCCGCGAGCTGCGCAACTTCGTCGAACGGGCGTTGATCTTCGGCCGGTTTCCGATCGAGAGCCTGTCGCCGGCGCCGACCGCCGCGATCGAGCCGCTGGACGACACCGAGCGGCGCGAGATCCTGTCGGCGCTCGAGGCGGTCGGCGGCAACAGGGCCGAAGCCGCGCGCCGGCTTGGCGTTTCGCGCAAGACCATCGACCGCAAATGCGCCGCTTGGGGGCTTTGACGTCGATGCGGCTTGGCGCGGTCTTCGCCGGATCCGTCCGGGCCCGGCTGCTGGCGATCGCGCTGCTGCCGATGCTGGTGCTGCTGCCGCTGACCGTCGGGCTGATCGTGCTGCGCTGGTCGGACCGGCTCGACCAGCTGCTGATCGTCAAGGTGAACAGCGACCTGACGATCGCCGACCAGTATCTCGCGCGGCTGCTCGAGAACGCGGCCGAACGGATCGCGGCGCTTGGCGGGTCGACCGACTTTGCCGCCGAGGTTGCGCGCGACCCCGAGGCGGTGGCCTTCCTCGAGGCGGCGCGTGCGGACCTTGGCTTCGACTTCCTGTTCCTCGCCCGGCCCGGCGGCGGTGGCCGGTTCGACCGGGTGCTGCCGCCGCGCGACTGGCCGGTGATCGCCGGCGCGCTGGCCGGCCGGCCGCGCAGCGCCGTCGATGTGTTCGACGCCGACATCCTGGCGGCGCTGTCGCCGGAACTGGCGCAGCGTGCCGCGATCCCGCTGGTGCCGACCGAAGCGGCGCTGCCCAGCGACCGACTGGCCGAAACTCGCGGCATGGTGATCCATTCGGCGGCACCGGTGACATTGCCCGACGGTGGCCGCGCAGCCCTGGTCGGCGGGCTGCTGCTGAACCGGAATCTCGGGTTCATCGATACCATCAACGACCTGGTCTACCGCGAACGCAGCCTGCCAGAAGGCAGCCGCGGCACCGCGACGCTGTTTCTCGACGATGTGCGGATATCCACCAATGTCCGGTTGTTCGAGAACCAGCGCGCTCTTGGCACCCGGGTCTCGGCGGTGGTGCGGGCCCGGGTTCTGGGCGCCAAGGAAACCTGGCTCGACCGGGCCTTCGTGGTCAACGACTGGTACATCTCGGCCTATGAGCCGATCCTCGACAGCCACGGCGACGCGGTCGGCATGCTCGTTGTCGGGTTTCTCGTAGCGCCGTTCCGCGCCGCCCGGAGCTACAGCCTGTGGTCGGTGCTGGGCGGGCTGGTGCTGCTGGCGGCGATCGCCGTGCCGGTGTTCTTGCGATGGGCCGGACGGATCTTCCGGCCGCTGGAAGCGATGGCCGACACCATCGCCCGGGTCGAGGCCGGCGACATGCGCGCGCGGATCGGCGACCCGGGACGCAGCGACGAGATCGGCCGCGTCGCCAGCCATCTCGACACGCTGCTGGACCAGGTGCAGGAGCGCGACCGCCGGTTGCGCGGCTGGGCCGAAGAACTGGAGCGCAAGGTCGAGGAGCGGACCCGGGATCTCAGCGAGGCCAACATCCGGCTCGAACAGGCGACACGGCAGTTGGTGCTGGCCGAAAAGCTGGCCGCGGTCGGCGAGATCACCGCCAGCGTCGCGCACGAGATCAACAACCCGGTCGCGGTGATCCAGGGCAACCTCGACGTGGCGCGCGACCTGCTGGGGCGCGACGCCGTCGACAAGGTCCGCACCGAGTTCGACCTGATCGATGGCCAAGTGCACCGGATTAGCGCCATGGTCGCCAAGCTGCTGCAATTCGCCCGCCCGGGGGAATACTCGCCGGCCGACGAGATCCTCGACCCGGCCGATCTTCTGCGCGACGCGCTGCAGCTGACCCGCGGCCATCTCGACCCTGCCGGCATCGAGACGGTGACCGAGTTGCGCGCCACCGCG
>JBFGEI010000014.1:0-22388 GCA_041580155.1 Limimaricola sp. | reverse complement strand
CCGCTTGTGTCGGCGCATGCGAAAAGGGCCGCCCCTTGCGGAGCGGCCCCTTCGGATCTGCTGGCGTCGGCCGCGCGCGGCCGCGCCTTTCAACCGTCGATTGTGGCGAGATAGGCGATCAGGTTGGCCCGGTCGTCGGCATCGCGCAGACCTTTGTAGGTCATCTTGGTGCCCGGCGCGTAGTCGCTCGGCGCGGCGAGGAAGCCGTCGAGGTTCTCGGGGGTCCAGACCTCGGCCACCTGCGACAGCGCGCCGGAATAAGCGTAGCCGTCCAGCGAGTCGACGGCGCGGTCGACGACGCCATGCAGCGACGGGCCGGTGCCGTTCACGCCCGGATCCAGCGAATGGCACGACCGGCAGTTGCGGAACACGCCTTCGCCTGCGCCGGCGTCGGCCGCGGCGAACAGCTCTGCGAAGGGGACCGCGTCCTCGGCTGGCCCGGCGTCGCCGCCGGCCTCTTCGACCGGGATCACATAGGCCTGTTCGGACTCGCCGTGGCCAGAGCCGTGATAGATCAGCTCGGCGGCCCAGCCACCCAGGAGAAAGACCAGCAGCGTGCCGCAAAGGCCGCCCACGACCTTGGTCAGGGTCATTGTGTCGAACATGTCGCGTTCCATTCCGTTCGGCGTTTCCGGGGTATGTATCCGCTTCCCGGCTTGGGTTGCAAGGTGTAGAGCCGCGACCAATTGCCCTTATGGGGACGCCTTTCAGAGGGAGGAGCCGCCATGACCGGTCGCATCGCATTCCAGGGGGAACTCGGGGCCTACGGCCATCAGGCCTGCACCGAGGCGCGGCCCGACTACGAGCCCCTGCCCTGCACCACCTTCGAGGACGCGATCGAGTCGGTGCGCAAGGGCACGGCCGATCTCGGGATGATCGCGATCGAAAATTCGACCTACGGCCGGGTTGCCGACGTGCACCACCTGCTGCCCGAAAGCGGGCTGCACATCATCGACGAGGCCTTCGTCCGGGTGCACATCAACCTGCTCGGCCTGCCCGGCGCGCGGCTCAACGACATCGACAGCGCGATGAGCCACACGGTGCTGCTGGGCCAGTGCCGCGGCTTCCTGCGCGAGCACGGCATCGCGCCGATCACCGGCGTCGACACAGCAGGCTCGGCGGCGCTGATCGCCAAGTCCGGCGACCCGCGCACCGGCGCGCTGGCTTCCGAGCTGGCGGCGAAGATCTACGGTCTCGACGTGCTGGCCCGCCACATCGAGGATCACGACCGCAACACCACCCGGTTCCTGGTGATGTCGCGCGAGCCCGATCTGAAGCGGCGCGGCAAGGGCGGCATGATGACCAGCTTCGTGTTCCGCGTGCGCAACATCCCGGCGGCGCTGTACAAGGCGATGGGCGGTTTCGCGACCAACGGCGTCAACATGACCAAGCTCGAAAGCTACATGGTCGGCGGCCAGTTCACCGCGACCCAGTTCTACGCCGAAATCGAAGGCCACCCCGACGACCGCAACGTGAAGCTGGCGTTCGACGAGCTCGACTACTTCACCGACCAGATCCGCCTGATGGGCGTGTTTCCTGCCGCGCCGCGCCGCTATGAGCCGTCGCGCGGCTAGATCGTCTCAGCCCTGGCGCTGCCAGCGCGCCAGCACCTCGTAGGCATAGCCTTCGACGCGGTTGCTGAACCGGGTCTCGAGCGTGCCGCGGGCCAGCTTCAGCGACTGCACCACCAGCTTCGAGCCGATGCTCGACCCGGCCAGCGTCAGCCCGACCGCCAGCGCGGTGCGCTGCGGCGACAGCGGCACCAGGCCAACCTTGATCAGCCCGGTGACGCCGTCCGACTCGGCCGACAGGTCGATCGCCTCGGGCGTCGCGAAGCGGATCACCCGCAGCTGCATCCGGCGCTCGCTGCCGCGAAACGGAAACCCGACCTGCCAGGCCGCCTCGGCCTCGGCGCCGCCGGTCCGCGTCACCTCGGCACCGCGGCGCATCGCCTGCCGCTCGAACGCGGTGAAATCGCTGACCTGATCGAAGACGAACTCGATCGGCGCGTCGATCTCGTGACGGGTGTTGAGTTCCATGTGCCGCGCCTCGCCTGTTGCCTGCCCCGGCGCGTGGCGCCGTCGGGGCAGGCTTGTCGCGTCAATCCAGCCGGTCCGCAAGCCAGTTGTGCAGCAGGAACTGGGCAATCGCGCCGGCGCGCGGCGGCCGCATCACCGGATCTTCGCCGGCGAACACCCGCGCCAGCCGTTCGCGCGACACCCAATGCGCCGCCTCGATCTCGGCCGGGTCGAGGGTGAACCGACGGCTGGCCTCGCGGTCGGCGACCTCGGCGCGGCAGCCCAGCATGAGCGAAGCCGGGAACGGCCAGGGCTGGCTGGCCAGGTAGCCGACCGGCCCGACCACGACGCCGACCTCCTCGAACACCTCGCGGCGGACCGCCGCCTCCATCGTCTCACCCGGCTCGACGAAGCCCGCCAGCAGCGAGAACATGCCCTCGGGCCAGACCGGCGACCGGCCCAGCAGCACCTCGTCGCCGCGGGTCACCAGCATGATCACCACCGGGTCGGTGCGCGGGAAATGCTGGCCGCCGCAGGTCGGGCAGTCGCGCCGCCAGCCGGCCTGCACCGGGTTGCTTGCGGCGCCGCATCGGGCGCAGAACCGGTGGCTGTCATGCCAGTTCAGCACCGCCCGCGCGGTCGCGGCCAATTCGGCGTCGCGCGGGCTCAGCGCCGCCATCCGCGACCGCAGGTCGGCGAATCGCGCCGGCCCGTCCAGCTGCGGATGCGCCACCTCGTCGAGATCGGCTTCGCCGTCGATGCCGGGCCAGTCGGCCAAGTTCAGCGCCCAGACGCCATCGCCCGCCGCGTCGCGGCCAAGCAGCACTGCGCCCGGCATCTGCGCCGCCAGGGCCGGGTGCGACGGCGGCAGCAGCGCCAAGGCCTCGGCGTCGAACAGGGGTCGGCCGCGCCACAGCGGCAGCACCCGGGCGCCGTCGCGCGCCGCCAGCTCTGCCAGCGCCGCCGAATCGACCCGGATCGCCGCGTCTCGATCAAGACCCGAGCCGCCGAATGTCACCTGTTCCGCCAGTTTCACCTCGGCCTGCCCCCGGTAATCGCGGCACGACGACACCAAGCCATCGCGTCCCGGCGCAGATTGGCCGCGTCACGCAAGATGTAAAGCTTCACCTGCGGCGATTTCTCGTTAAGGTTGTTATCGAGAGGATCGTCACAACGCATGGATCTCGCAGGGAGGGCGCGTACTGGCAGGACAATCCCCATTCGAGCCGGAGCCGCGCCGGCTCCAGCTGCGCCTGCGGATCGTGGCGACCACCGATCTGCACGGTCACCTGCTGCCCTATGACTATTACACCGACACCGCCGCGCCGCAGCTCGGGCTGGCCCGGCTTGGCGCGCTGATCGCGGCGCATCGGCGCAGCGCCGACAACCTGCTGCTGGTCGACAACGGCGACCTGCTGCAGGGCACGCCGATGGTCGACGTCGCAGCGCGCGAGCTGGATCGACCAGGCGCCACCGGGCTGCCGCATCCGATGATCGCCGCGATGAACGCGCTGGGCTGTGACGCGGCGACGCTGGGCGACCATGATTTCGACTACGGCCTGCCGCTGCTGCGCGCGGTGCTGCGGCAAGCCGATTTCCCGATCGTGTCGGCCAATGTCGCCGCCGGCCCGACCCCCGGCGGTCACCGGCCGCTGCTGCCGGCGGTGGCGCTGCTCGACCGGGTGGCGCGGTGCAGCGACGGCAGTCTGCAGCCGCTGCGGATCGGCGTCATCGGCTTCGCGCCGCCGCAGATCGCCGATTGGGGCCGATACCGGCTGGGCGGCGAGGTCCGGACCCGCGACATCATCGGCGCGGCGCGCGATCACCTGCCGAAGCTGCGCGCCGCCGGCGCCGATCTGGTGATCGCGCTGGCGCATTGCGGCATCGGCAGCCGCAACGCGGTGCCCGGCATGGAGAACGCCGCGGTGCCGCTGGCGGCGCTTCCCGGGATCGACGCGCTGATCATCGGTCACACCCACCAGCTGTTCCCGACCCCCGGCGCTTCGGCCGACCGCGCCGGTCCCGGCGTCGATCCGCGGGCCGGCACGCTGCATGGCAAGCCGGCGGTGATGCCCGGCTTTTTCGGCTCGCATCTCGGGGTGATCGAGCTGCTGCTCGACCGGCATGACGACGGCTGGCGGGTCGCCGGCCAGGCGGCGCGGCTCGACCCGGCGGCGCGGCATGGGCACGACCCGCAGCTGCTGCGCCAGGCGCGCCGCGACCCGGCCACGGCGCGGCTGATCCGCGACGCGCATCGCCGGACGCTGGCGCAGATCCGCCGCCCGGTCGGCCATACGACCGGGTCGATCTTCAGCCATTTCGCGCTGGCGGCGCCGGACCCGTCGCTCAGCCTGGTGGCCGATGCGCAGCGGGTCCGGGCGCAGGCGCTGCTTGCCGGCACCCGCTGGTCGGACCTGCCGCTGATCTCGGTGGTGACGCCATATCGCGCCGGCGGCCGGGCCGGGCCGACGCATTACATCGACATCCCGCCGGGGCCGCTGCTGGCGCGCCACGCCTCCGAGCTCTACACCTTTTCCAACACCATGTGCCTGTCGGAACTGACCGCGGCCGAGGCGGCGGACTGGCTCGAGCAATCGGCATCGCTGTTCGCCCGGATCGAGCCCGGGCAGCGCGACCAGCCGCTGCTCGACCCCGAGATGCCGAGCTATGGCTTCGACGTGCTCGACGGGCTGCGCTGGCGCATCGATCCAAGCCGGCCGGCGCGCTGCGACGCCAGCGGCCAGGTGATCGACCCGCGCAGCCGCCGGGTCGACCGGCTGAGTTGCGGCGGCAGGCTGCTGACGCCCGACGACCGGCTGGTGGTGGTGACCAACAACTACCGGCTCGGCGCCGAGGGCGGCGTTGCCGCGGCGCTGCGCCGGCGGGTGATCCTGCAGGAATCGGCGCTGCTGCGCGACGTCGTGCTCGACCATCTCTCGCAGCCGGCGCTGGTGCCGGAGGCGCGGCCCTGCTGGCGCTTCGTGCCGCTGCCCGGCACCGCGGCATGGTTCGACAGCGCCCCGGCGGCGCTGACCCACCTGGCGCAGGTCGCGGGCCATGGCATCAGCGCCGTCGGCCCGGCCCCGGACGGGTTTCACCGGTTCCGGCTGGAGTTCGATCCGCAGCGTCCGACGCGGGGCATCGACAGCCCGGCCCGCTCTGGCTATCCGGAGGCGGCCCGGACAAGGACCCTGCCATGCCCCGCCCATTTGAAGCCGTGATCTTCGACCTCGACGGCACCCTCGTCGACACCGAAACCCTGTGCAACGAAGAGGGCATCGCCGCCTGCGCGCTGCAGGGCATCGACCTGGCGCCCAGCTTCTTCGAATCGCTGGCCGGAATCCACGACGCCCGGCGCATCGAGCTGATCCGCGAACACAGCGGCCAGCCGCTCGACGCCGCGCGGTTCCTCGGCGACTGGGATGCGCGAGTCGAGGCGCGGCTGTCGGACGGGCTGCCGCTGAAACCCGGCGCCGCCGAGCTGATCGCGGCGATCGAGGCGCTGGGGCTGCCGATGGCGATCGCCACCTCGAGCCGGAGCGGCCCCGGACTCAGCAAGATCGACCACGCCGGGCTGACCGCCTCGATGCGGGCGATCATCACCTGCGACGACGTAAAGACCCCGAAGCCGGCGCCCGACGCCTATCTCGCCGCCGCCGCGGCGCTGGGCGTCGACCCGGCCCGATGCCTGGTGTTCGAGGACAGCGAAACCGGCGCCCGGGCGGGCCAGGCCGCCGGGATGACCGTGGTGCAGGTGCCCGATCTGCACCCCACCGACGGCGCCCATGCCAGCCATGTCGCCGACAGCCTGCTGGCCGGCGCGCGCGCCGCGGGGCTGCTGCCGGTGCCTGCCTGACAGCGCGTCGCGGCCGTCTTGCGCCAGCCGAACGATCCGCCTATATGGGGGGCGAGAGGTTGGCGCGGGCGAGCGCCTCGCCAACCCGGTCAGGTCCGGAAGGAAGCAGCCGTAACGAGCCCCGCTTGGGTCGTTGTCCAGCCTCTCACCCAACCGACGAAGGAGGATATCATGGCGATTGTCATCACCCTCCGGGCCGGGGCCGCCTGACGCGCAGCCCGCTGCCCGATGCGAAACCGTCCGCCACCGGCGGACCGCCTCCATTTCGTTGCGGGACATCATTCCATTGACAGACATCACGCTTTCCGACCTCGGCTGGTCGGATCATTTCGCGCGGCAACTCGATCCTGAAGACGCCCCGGCCCGGGTGGCCGAGGTGCATCGCACCATCGTCGTGGCGCTGACCCCTGACGGGCCGGTGAAGCTCGGGGTGCCGTTCGGCACGTTCAAGCTTGCGGTCGGCGACTGGGTCGGGATGCGCGACGGCCAGGCCAGGGTCAGGCTCGACCCGAAATCCGAGATCGCGCGCCGCGCCGCCGGGCATACCGCCGCGCGGCAGCTGGTCGCCGCCAATGTCGACACGCTCGGCATCGTCACCAGCTGCAACGACGACTTCAACACCGCCCGGCTCGAGCGCTACGTGGCGCTGGCCGCGGCGGCCGACTGCCTGCCGCTGGTGATCCTGACCAAGTCGGACCTGGTCGAGGATCCGGGCGATTTCCTGCGCCGCGCCGAGGCGCTGTCGCCGCTGGTGGTGGCGCTGACGCTCGACGCCCGCGACGGCGCCGAGGCGGCGCGGCTCGAGCCGTGGTGCGGCCCGGGGCAGACGCTGGCGCTGGTCGGGTCGTCCGGGGTCGGCAAGACCACGCTGCAGAACGCGCTGACCGGCGGCGCCGAGGCGACGCAGGCGGCGCGCGCGGTCGACAACCGCGGCCGCCACACCACCACCTTCCGGGCACTGCGGCGCTGCACCGCCGGCGGCTGGCTGATCGACACGCCGGGGATGCGCGAGCTGCAGCTGACCGACACCTCCGAGGGCATCGACCGGGTGTTCGACGACGTCACCGCGTTGGTCGCCGAGTGCAAGTTCAGCAACTGCGCCCACGAGACCGAACCGGGCTGCGCGGTGCGCGCGGCGCTCGAGGCCGGCACGCTCGACCCGGCGCGGCTCGAGCGTTGGCGCAAGCTCGAGCGCGAGGACCGGATCAACAGCGAGACGCTGTCGCAGACCCGGACCCGCAGCAAGGGCTACACCAAGTACATCAAGGCGACCCAGCGCGCCAACCGCAACAAGAAGGGCGGCTGAACCGGGGCCTTGGCGGCCCAGTTCAGGACCGGCGCCGGTGGACCTCCGCGCGCCGGTTGCCTACCTTGGCGCGACTTCCGAATCCCCGATGACGAAAGCTCCGGACCCGATGCAGGACAGCCCCGCCCCCGCCTACCAGGTGCTCGCCCGGAAATACCGGCCCGAGACCTTCGCCGATCTGGTCGGCCAGGACGCGATGGTGCGCACGCTGAAGAACGCCTTCGCGGCGAACCGCATCGCGCAGGCCTTCATCATGACCGGCATCCGCGGCACCGGTAAGACCACCACGGCGCGGATCATCGCCAAGGGGATGAACTGCATCGGACCGGACGGTCAGGGCGGCCCGACCACCGAACCCTGCGGCGCCTGCGAACACTGCGTGGCGATCATGGAAGGCCGGCATGTCGACGTGATGGAGATGGACGCCGCCTCGCGGACCGGTGTCGGCGACATCCGCGAGATCATCGACTCGGTGCACTACCGGGCGGCCTCGGCGCGCTACAAGGTCTACATCATCGACGAAGTGCACATGCTGTCGACCAACGCCTTCAACGCACTGCTGAAGACGCTGGAAGAACCGCCCGAGCACGTGAAGTTCATCTTCGCCACCACCGAGATCCGCAAGGTGCCGGTGACCGTGCTGTCGCGCTGCCAGCGCTTCGACCTGCGCCGGATCGAACCCGAGGTGATGATCGACCTGCTGCGCCGGATCGCCGCCAGCGAGAGCGCCGAGATCGCCGACGACGCGCTGGCGCTGATCACCCGCGCCGCCGAGGGCTCGGCCCGCGACGCGACCTCGCTGCTCGACCAGGCGATCAGCCACGGCGCCGGCGAAACCACCGCCGACCAGGTGCGGGCGATGCTCGGGCTGGCCGACCGCGGCCGGGTTCTCGACCTGTTCAACATGATCCTGAAGGGCGATGCCGCCGCCGCGCTGACCGAGTTGTCGGCGCAATATGCCGAGGGCGCCGACCCGATGGCGGTGCTGCGCGATCTGGCGGAGATCGCGCATTGGGTCAGCGTCATCAAGATCACCCCCGAGGCCGCCGATGATCCCACCGTCGGCCCCGACGAACGCGCTCGCGGCGCGCAGATGGCCGAGACCCTGCCGATGCGGGTGCTGACCCGGCTGTGGCAGATGCTGCTGAAGGCGCTCGAGGAAGTGGCGCATGCGCCGAACGCGATGATGGCGGCCGAGATGGCGGTGATCCGGCTGACCCATGTCGCCGATCTGCCATCGCCCGAAGAGCTGGTGCGCCGGTTGCAGGACGCGCCGGTGCCGCCGGCCCCGAATGGCGGTGGCGGCGGCGGTGGCGGCGCGCGACAATCCGCACCGGGCTCGGGCGGCGGTGCGGTGCAGGCGCGCGGCACCCCGGCGCCGACACACTCCGGCCCGTCCGGGCCCTCGGCGCGCGGCGGCGCCCAGCCGGCGCTGGCGGTGGTCGCCGACCAGGCGCTGGCCCGCTACGGCCGCTTCGAGGACGTGGTCGAGCTGATCCGCACCCACCGCGACGTGCACCTGCTGATCGAGGTCGAGACCACGCTGCGGCTGGCGCGCTACAGCCCCGGCCGAATCGAGTTCGAGCCGACCCCGGACGCGCGTCCGGACCTGGCGCAGCGGCTGGGCCAGCGGCTGCAGCTGTGGACCGGCGCCCGTTGGGCGCTGAGCGTGGTCTCCGAGGGCGGCCAGGCCACCGTCGCCGAAACCCGCGACGCCGCCGAGATGGCGCTGCGCCAGCAGGCCGAGGAGCATCCGCTGGTGCGCGCCGTGCTGGCGGCGTTCCCGAAGGCGCGGATCACCGAGATCCGCACCGAGGCCGACCGCCGCGAGGATGCCGCCGCCGAGGCGCTGGCCGAGGTCGAGGACGAATGGGACCCGTTCGAGGAGGAGTGAGCGGCCGGCTTGTCGGCCCCCGCCCCTTGTGACGATGCCGCGCCGACCGTATCTGTGAAGCCGAAACCAGAGGAGACAGCCGATGTTCAAAGGGCTTGGCGGGCTTGGCGACATGTCCAAGATGATGAAGGCCGCGCAGGAGATGCAGGGCAAGATGGCGCAGATCCAGGAAGATCTGGACAGCATCATCGTTACCGGCGAAAGCGGCGCGGGGCTGGTCAAGGCCACCGCGACGGCGAAGGGCGAGCTGACCGGGCTCGACATCGATCCGTCGATTTTCGTGGCCTCGGAAAAGCAGGTCGTCGAGGATCTGATCCTGGCGGCGATCAAGGACGCGCAGTCGCGCGCCTCCGAGCGGGCGCAGCAGGAGATGCAGAAGATCTCCGAAAGCCTCGGCCTGCCGCCGGGCATGAAGCTGCCGTTCTGAGGAACCCGGCGCTGCCCCGCCCTGCCAGACCCCGCCGCGGCGCCCGGTCATGACCGACGACCGCGAAGCGATCACCCGGCTGATCGACCTGATGTCCCGGCTTCCGGGGCTCGGGCCGCGCTCGGCCCGACGGGCGGTGCTGCACCTGATAAAGAAGCGCGGTGCGCTGCTGCAGCCGCTGGCCGAGGCGATGGCCGAGGTCGGCGCGACGGCGCGCGAATGCCTGAACTGCGGCAACATCGGCACCGGCGACATCTGCGACATCTGCGCCGACGAGCGGCGCGCGATCGGCCAGATCTGCGTCGTCGAGGACGTCGCGGATCTTTGGGCGATGGAGCGCAGCGGCGTGTTCAAGGGCCGCTACCACGTGCTCGGCGGCACGCTCTCGGCGCTCGACGCGATCGGCCCCGAGGAGCTGCGGATACCGCGGCTGCTCGACCGGATCCCGTCGGAAGCGGTGAGCGAGGTGATCCTCGCGCTCGGGGCGACGATCGACGGCCAGACCACGGCGCATTACATCGCCGATCAGCTGCCCGGGATCAGCGTCACCACGCTGGCCCAAGGCGTTCCGGTCGGCGGCGAGCTGGACTACCTGGACGACGGCACGATCAGCGCCGCGCTGCGGGCCCGCAAGGCGCTTTGACGCGGGCCCGCTCCGCTTGGTGCTACGCCAAGATTCTTCAAAGAATCTTGCAATAATCTTGAAAGATTATTGGGCGCGGGCGGCTGCGCCGCCCGCGCGACCTCTCAGCGGTCGTCGTCGTCCTCGTCGTCATCGCTGCCCTTCGGCAGGTTGAAGAAGCTGTCGGCATCCTTCACGTCGCGGGTGTCGCGCGTCTCTTCTTCGTCCTCGTCGGCCGCGTCTTGGCTGTCGTTGCTCTCGGACAGGCTGAACGTCTCGAGACCCGAGATCGAGGACGGGATCTTCGACTCGGGCGACATCCCGAGGCTCTGCTCGGTCGACACCAGCTTGCGACGCTCGTCATCGGTCATCGCCGAGCCTTCGCGCAGCCGCTTGGCGTTGGCCTGCTGCACCGCCGCGTCGAGCTCCGACTGCCGGCACAGGCCGAGCGCCACCGGGTCGATCGGGTCGATGTTCGAGATGTTCCAGTGGGTCCGCTCGCGGATCGCCTGGATCGTCGGCTTGGTGGTGCCGACCAGCTTCGACACCTGGCCGTCGCTGAGCTCGGGGTGAAACTTGACCAGCCACAGAATCGACGCCGGCCGGTCCTGGCGCTTGGACAGCGGCGTGTAGCGCGGACCGCGACGCTTCTCCTCGCCGACCGCCGAAGCGTTGAACTTCAGCTTCAGCTTGTGAAGCGGGTTCTTCTCCGCCTTCTCGATCTCATCCTGGGTCAGCTGGTTGTTGGTGACCGGGTCGAAGCCCTTCACGCCGGTGGCGACATCGCCATCGGCGATGCCCTGGACCTCGAGCTCGTGCAGCCCGCAGAAATCGCCGATCTGCTTGAAGCTGATCGTCGTGTTGTCCACCAGCCAAACGGCGGTGGCCTTGGCCATGATCGGTTTGTCAGCCATGTGAACGCCCTTTCGAAAAACACGTCTTCCCCCGGCCCCGGCCTGGGGCGGACCGCTGGGCGGTCCTGGTTCTCGTTTTCGGGGAACTCGCAGCGTATATAGGGATGACGGCCCTCGGAGGAAAGACATAAATGCGACGCCGATCCCGCGCGACCCTGCCGATTATGGCGCTTTCGGCGCTGCTATGGGCGCCCTTCGCCCGAGCCGGGCAGGATCAGCCCGGCGATTTCGACTACTACGTGCTGGCGCTGAGCTGGTCGCCGGGCTGGTGCGCCCGGACCGGCGACGCCGACGGATCGCCGCAATGCGACGCCGGGCGCGGTCTGGGCTGGGTCCTGCACGGGCTCTGGCCGCAGCACGACACCGGCTGGCCGCAGGACTGCCGCAGCGGCTTCGAGCCGCCGTCCCGCGCCGCGACCGCCGAGATGTCCGACATCATGGGCAGCGGCGGCTCGGCCTGGCACCAGTGGCGCAAGCATGGCAGCTGCACGGGGCTCGACCCGGCGGAATATTTCGATACGGCGCGCGAGGCTTACGACGCGATCGTCCGGCCGCAGGAGTTCCGACGGCTGGACCGCGCGATCCGGTTGCCGGCAGCTCTGGTCGAAGAGGCATTCCTGCGCGACAACCCCGGGCTTGCGCCGGACGGGGTGACCATCACCTGCCGCGACGGCGCGATCCAGGAAGTGCGGATCTGCCTGTCCCGCGATCTGGAACCGCGGATCTGCGGCGCTGATGTAGTGCGCGACTGCAGCCTGGGCGACGCGCTGATGACGCCAATCCGCTAGCTCCGCAACGCCAAAGGGACGGGCCTCGGCCCGTCCCTTCACGTTCTGCCGCTGCCCGGCGCGATCAGCCGATCGCCGCGGCCCGGACGTCGTCGTCGATGAACGGCACGTATTGCGCGAAGTTGTCGGCGAACATCTGCACCAGCTTGGCGGCCTGGCGGTCGTAGGCCTCCGGATCGTCCCAAGTGCCGCGCGGGTCGAGCAGCCGGTTGTCGATGCCGTCGACCGCCGCCGGCACGTCGAAGCCGAAGTTCGGATCCTTGCGGAACTGGCCCTCGGCCAGGCTGCCGTCGAGCGCCGCGGAGAGCAGCGCCCGGGTGGCGCGGATCGGCATCCGGCTGCCGCTGCCGTAGGCGCCGCCGGTCCAGCCGGTGTTGACCAGCCAGCAGGTCACGCCGTGGTTGCCGATCTTTTCCTGCAGCAGCTTGCCGTAGACCTCGGGGCGCCGCGGCATGAACGGCGCGCCGAAGCAGGTCGAGAAGGTCGGCTCGGGCTCGGTGACGCCGCGCTCGGTGCCGGCGACCTTCGATGTGAAGCCCGAGAGGAAATGATACATCGCCTGCGCCGGGGTCAGCCGGGCGATCGGAGGCAGCACCCCGAAGGCGTCGCAGGTCAGCATGATGACGTTCTTGGGATGGCCACCCAGCGCGGTCTCGGACGCGTTCGAGATCGCTTCGAGCGGGTAGGCGCAACGCATGTTGGCGGTCAGGCTGTCGTCCTCGAAATCGAGCGCCTTGGTCTCGGGATCCCAGACCATGTTCTCGATCACCGTGCCGAACTTCTGCGTGGTGGCGTAGATCTCCGGCTCGGCCTCGGCCGAGAGGCTGATCGTCTTGGCGTAGCAGCCGCCCTCGAAGTTGAAGGTGCCGCGCTCCGACCAGCCGTGCTCGTCGTCGCCGATCAGCACCCGGGTCGGGTCGGCCGACAGCGTGGTCTTGCCGGTGCCCGACAGGCCGAAGAACACCGCGGTGTCGACCGGGTTGCCCGGCGCGTGGTTCGCCGAGCAGTGCATCGGCATGATGCCCTTCGCGGGCAGCAGGTAGTTCAGCAGGGTGAACACCGCCTTCTTGTTCTCGCCGGCGTATTCGGTGCCGGCAATCAGGATCAGCTTGGCGTCGAGGTTCAGCGCGATCACCGTGCCCGAGCGGCAGCCGTGACGCGCGGGGTCGGCGCGGAACGACGGGCAGTTGATCACCGTGTATTCCGGCGCGAAGCCGTCGAGCGCGTCGCGCTCGGGGCGGCGCAGCAGATGCCGGATGAACAGCCCGTGCCAGGCCAGCTCGGTGACCATGCGCACGTCGACCCGGTGCGCCGGATCGGCCCCGGCGTAGAGGTCCTGCACATGCACCGACCGCCCCGCCAGATGCGCCAGCATGTCGGCGCGTAGCGTGGCGAAGGATTCGGCGGTCATCGGCGCGTTGTTGTCCCACCAGATGGTGTCTTCGGTGGCGGCGCTGCGCACCACGAACTTGTCCTTGGGGCTGCGGCCGGTGTGCTGGCCGGTGGTCACCAGCAGGGTGCCGCCCTGCCCCAGCTCGCCTTCGCCGGCGCGGATCGCGGCCTGCATCAGGTCGGCTTCGGTCAGGTTGTAGTGAACCTGGCCCAGCCCGGTGATGCCTTGCGTTTCAAGCGTCATAGACGGGTTCACCCGGCCGTGGTCCATTTGTCATGCTCCTGTCACCGGCGCCGCCGTTCGACCCCGTGCATTCGGCTTAACATGATGATTTCACAGACGACCATCCAGTTAGCGCAACCAGCTTGCGTGTTAGCGCAACCGCCCCGGCCGGACCGGCACCAAGATGGCGGATGTGAGGCATTTTAGCCATTGGTAAACGATTATCGTCGCAAATAAGGCGGTTATGGGGCCGCGATTCGTCCTGCAGGCTTGATCTGATCAGGCAAAGCGGGAAGACACTTTCAACAAGCGGCATTCCAGAATTCGAGCAACGAGGGGACCTCCATGTCGAAGATCGCATTGGTGGACGACGACAGGAACATCCTGACTTCGGTGTCCATGACGCTCGAGGCCGAGGGCTTCGAGGTCGAGACCTACAACGACGGGCAGATGGCGCTCGATGCGTTCAACAAGAAGCTGCCCGACATGGCGGTGCTGGACATCAAGATGCCGCGCATGGACGGCATGGATCTGCTGCAGCGGCTGCGCCAGAAGACCCAGATGCCGGTGATCTTCCTGACCTCCAAGGACGACGAGATCGACGAGGTGCTCGGGCTGCGGATGGGCGCCGACGACTACGTCAAGAAGCCGTTCAGCCAGCGCCTGCTGGTCGAGCGGATCCGCGCCCTGCTGCGGCGCCAGGACGCGATCGCCGGCGAGGTGGTCGAGGTCACCGAGGAGACCAAGGTGATGGAGCGCGGCCAGCTGACCATGGACCCGCTGCGCCACGCGGTGAAGTGGAAGGGCAACGACGTGTCGCTGACCGTGACCGAGTTCCTGCTGCTACAGGCGCTGGCGCAGCGCCCCGGCTTCGTGAAAAGCCGTGACCAGCTTATGGATGTCGCCTACGATGATCAGGTCTACGTCGATGACCGCACCATCGACAGCCACATCAAGCGGCTGCGCAAGAAGATGCGCCAGGCAGATTCGGAGTTCTCGGCGATCGAGACGCTGTACGGCATCGGTTATCGCTACAACGAAGAATAAATGGGGCTGCCGGCCGTAAGCTGAAGTGAGGATGTCATGACCGCCGCTCCGAAGATCGACGTGCGCGACCTCAATTCGGTCCGACGTGCCGCGCGCGGCGACGATGGCGGCGGCGCATCGGCGAACCAGGAGCGGGTGCTGCTGGGCGAGGATTGGGTGACGCCGGAGCCGGGCGCCACCGGGTTGCGCCGGCGCGGCAAGCTGGTGCGGCTGAACCGGTCGCCGCTGGCCCGCAAGATCATCACCTTCAACCTGATCGCGCTGCTGCTGCTGGTCGCCGGCATGCTGTATCTGACGCCGGCGCGCGACAATCTCGCGTTCCAGCGCGCCAGCGGGCTGATCAGCCAGGCCGAGCTTGTCGCCGACGTGTTCGAGGCCCAGCTTCCGGCCGGGGCGCCGGTCAACCTGATGACCGGCGACGGCATCGACGCCCGCGCCACGCTGGCCGGGCTGGACCTGCGCGGCGGCGTCGACTTGCGGGTGTTCGATCCCGCGGGCAATCTGGTGGCCGAGACCAAGTCCGGCCAGACCGGCCCGATCGCCGGGCTCGACTTCGACGGCGGCGGCACCGCGATCACCGATTTTCTCAACAGCGGCTGGGACGCGCTGGCCGGGATGCTGTCGCCGGGCAGCGAGACCACCGACGGCTTCGTCAACACCGACGATTCGGCGCGCGAGCTGATCGCGCCGGCGCTGGCCGACGGCGCCGCGGTCAGCACGAGGGTCGATTCCGACGGCCGCACGATCTTCGCCGTCGCGACGCCGATCATGGCCAACGGCGCGCCGATCGGCGTGGTGACCCTGACCAGCGCCGCCGGCGAGATCGACGCGCTGATCCGCCGCGAGCGCGAGCGGGTGCTGCAGATGTTCGTGGTCGGCATGCTGGTGTCGATCGGTCTCAGCCTGGTGCTCGCCTCGACGATCGCCAACCCGCTGTCGGAACTGGCCGCCGCGGCCGAGCTGGGTCGCGATCGCAACGCCCGCAAGATGTCGCCGACCCGGGTGCGGATTCCCGACCTCACCGCCCGACCCGACGAGATCGGCCGGCTGTCGGCGGCGCTGCGTGGCATGGTGGCGGCGCTCTACGACCGGATCGAGGGCAACGAACAATTCGCCGCCGACGTGGCGCATGAGATCAAGAACCCGCTGGCATCGCTGCGCTCGGCGGTCGGCACGCTGCGGATCGCCAAGCGCGAGGACCAGCGCAACACCCTGCTCGACGTGATCGACCACGACGTGCGCCGGCTCGACCGGCTGGTCAGCGACATCTCCAACGCCTCCCGGCTCGACGCCGAGCTGGTGAAGGAAGAGGAAGAGACCTTCGACCTGCTGAAGATGCTCGGCAACCTCAACGACTTCCTCGGCAAGGAGGCGTCGCTGAAGGGCATCGACTTCATCGCCGACCTGCCGTCGCGGCCGATCCTGATCCAGGGCCTCGAGGGCCGACTGGCGCAGGTCTTTGTCAACCTGATCACCAACGCGATCTCGTTCTGCGACGATGGCGACGCGATCCGGATCTGGGCCCGCAAGCGCGAGAACCGGGTGCTGGTGGTGGTCGAGGACACCGGCCCCGGCATCCCCGACGGCGCGCTGCAGAAGGTGTTCCAGCGGTTCTACTCGGAACGCCCCGAACAGCAGTTCGGCAACAACTCCGGGCTTGGCCTGGCGATCTCCAAGCAGATCGTCGAGGCGCATGGCGGGGTGATCTGGGCCGAGAACATCCGCCCCACCGAGGCCGATCCGACCTCGGAACCGCTTGGTGCCCGCTTCGTCGTGGGCCTGCCGGTCTGACACGATGTCCAACGCAGCCGAGCCGCTCCTGCTGCACGCCACCTGCGTCGCGCTGGACGGCCGGGCGGTGCTGCTGACCGGACCGTCCGGCGCCGGCAAGTCGGCGCTGGGGCTGCAGCTGATGGCGCTGGGCTGCGACCTCGTGGCCGATGACTACACCATCCTGACCCGGATCCACGGCGGGCTCAGCGCCAGCTGCCCGGCCGCGATCCGCGGGCTGATCGAGGCGCGCGGCGTCGGCTTGCTGCGGGCGGTGCCGGTCGAATCGGCGTCGGTTATACTTGCGGTTGCGCTCGACCAGACCGAGACCGAGCGCCTGCCGCAGGAACGTAGCGTCACCTATCTGGGCACGGAGCTGCCGCTGCTTCACAACATCGGCACCAGCCATTTCGCCGCGGCGATCCTGTTGTATCTGAAAGCAGGACGGAGAGACCGATGATACCCGACCCTGCCCTTGCCACCGGCGCCGCCGACGCGCCCCAGATCGACGAGCTGCGCCAGCGCGTGGTGCTGGTCACCGGCCCGTCCGGCGCCGGCCGCACCACCGCGATCAACGTGCTCGAGGATCTCGGCCACGAGGTGATCGACAACCTGCCGCTGTCGCTGCTGCCGCGGCTGATCGACGGCCCGCCGCTGACCAGGCCGCTGGCGCTCGGGCTCGACGTGCGCAACCGCGACTTCTCGACCGACGCGCTGATCGAGACGATCGACCGGCTGGCGGCGCGGCCCGAGATCGACGACCAGGTGCTGTATCTCGACTGCGACGAGGACACGCTGGTCCGGCGCTATTCGGAAACCCGGCGCCGGCACCCGCTGGCGCCCGACGGCAGCCCGCTGACCGGCATCGCCCGCGAGCGCGAGCTGCTGGTGCCGATCCGGGCCCGCGCCGGCACGCTGATCGACACCTCGGCGCTGTCGCCGCACGAGCTGCGCGCCGAGATCGAGCGCTGGTTCGCCCCGGCCGAGGGCCGGACGCTGGGCATCACCCTGCAGAGTTTTTCCTACAAGCGCGGCCTGCCGCGCGGCGTCGACCTGGTGATCGACTGCCGATTCCTGCGCAACCCGCATTGGGAGCCGGAGCTGCGTCCGCTCGATGGGCGCGACCCGGAAGTCGACGCGCATGTCGCCGCCGATCCGCGATTTGACCGGTTCTTTACCTCGATGTGCGATTTTCTGGTACCGCTGCTGCCGGCCTATCACGGCGAAGGCAAGACGCATCTGTCGATCGGATTCGGATGCACCGGCGGGCAACACCGCTCGGTCGCGATCGCCGAGAGGCTGGCCAAGACCCTTGCAGAGGAAGGATGGCAGGTGTCTAAACGACACAGGGAGCTGGAACGCCGGGCAGAGGCTGGGACCTCTCGGGCTGTGCGGAGACAAGGCGCGTGATCGGAATCGTCATCGTGGCGCATGGGGGCCTTGCGCGGGAGTATCTCGCCGCGGTCGAGCATGTCGTCGGCAAGCAATCCGGTGTGCGCGCGATCACCATCAGGCCCGATGACGACCGCGCCGCCAAACAGGCCGAAATCTGCGATGCCGCCGACGAGGTCGACACCGGCGCCGGCGTGGTGATCGTGACCGACATGTTCGGCGGCTCGCCCTCCAACCTGTCGCTTCGGGCCTGCGCGATTTCCGACCGCCGCATCCTTTACGGCGCCAATCTCCCGATGCTGATCAAACTGGCCAAGAGCCGCGGCAAGCCGGTGCCGGACGCGGTGCGCGCAGCACTGACCGCGGGCCGCAAGTATATCGACAGCCTGATCGTCGATGCCGCGATGACGGAGACAAGAACCGGTACATGACCACCCAACGACGCCTGAAGATCATCAACATCAAGGGGCTTCACGCCCGTGCCTCCGCCAAGCTCGCCGAGGTCGTCGAATCCTACGATGCCCAGGCGACGGTCAGCCGTGACGGCCTGTCGACGACCGGTGACAGCATCATGGGGCTGCTGATGCTGGCCGCCGCGCATGGCTGCTACATCGACGTCCAGACCAGCGGCGCCGAGGCCGAACGCCTTGCGGACGCGATCGAGGCGCTGGTGTCGGACCACTTCGGCGAGGGCGGCTGAGCCGCGATCGGGGCCGGTCGCCCGGCCCCGTCGACATCAGCGGGTCGGAACCGGGGTTTCGCCACGGTAGTCGTAGAAGCCGCGCTTCGACTTGCGGCCAAGCCAGCCCGCCTCGACGTATTTGGTCAGCAGCGGGCACGGCCGGTACTTGGTGTCGCCCAAGCCGTCGTGCAGCACGTTCATGATCGCCAGGCAGGTGTCGAGCCCGATGAAGTCGGCCAGCTCGAGCGGCCCCATCGGATGGTTCGCCCCGAGCTTCAGCGAGGTGTCGATCGACCGCACGTTTCCGACGCCCTCGTAGAGCGTGTAGATCGCCTCGTTGATCATCGGCATCAGGATGCGGTTGACGATGAAGGCCGGAAAATCCTCCGATGTCGCGGCGGTCTTGCCGAGCCGCTCGACCACCTCGAGGCAGGCCGCGAAGGTCTCCTGGTCGGTGGCGATGCCGCGAATCAGCTCGACCAGCTGCATCACCGGCACCGGGTTCATGAAGTGGAAGCCGAGGAATTTCTCGGGCCGGTCGGTGCGCGACGCCAGCCGGGTGATCGAGATCGACGAGGTGTTCGAGGTCAGGATCGTGTGCGGCGCCAGATGCGGCACCAGCTCCTCGAAGATCGCGGTCTTCACCGCCTCGCGCTCGGTCGCGGCCTCGATGATCAGGTCGCAACTGCCCAATTCGACCAGCTTCGGCGTGTTCGAGATCCGCGCCATCGTCGCGGTCTTGTCGGTTTCGCTGATGCTGCCCCGGCCGATCTGCCGGTCCAGATTGCGTTCGATCAGCTTCAGCGCCGCGTCGAGCGCGTCCTGGCTGATGTCGGTCATCACCACGTCGTAGCCCGACAGCGCGAAGACATGGGCAATGCCATTGCCCATCTGCCCGGCGCCGACGATGCCGACCTTTTCGATCTTCATGGCCGCGTCCTTTCTGACATTTCGCCACACCATAGGCCCGCCGGGCACCGGCCCACAAGCAGCGCCGCCGCCCTGCCCCGCCGGCGATCGCGGCGCCGGACATGCACAATTTTCGGTTTAGCGGTTCCGCAATGCCTCGGGTGTCTGATGGCCGCGGGAAAAGGTGAGTGGTGGGAGCCAACCGCGATGAAACACGAAATACTGGGCCAGACCGGCCCGAATTACGCGCCATGTCGCTATGGCAGGTCGAAGCTGCTGTTCCGCGGACCGCGGCAGCCGCTCGACGGCCGCTACGTCGCCTTCGCGGGCAGCACCGAGACCTACGGCAAGTTCATCGAGGATCCGTTTCCGAAGCTGGTCGGGCGAAGGCTCGGGCTGCCGGCGGTCAACCTCGGCTGCGTCAACGCCGGGGTCGACGCGATGCTGCACGACCCCGAGATCGACGGCATCTGCCAGGGCGCGATGATGACCGTGATGCAGGTGACCGGGGCGACGAACCTTTCGAACCGGTTCTACACGGTGCACCCGCGGCGCAACGACCGCTTCCTGCGCGCCTCGACCGTGCTGCGGGCGCTGTACCCGGAGATCGACTTTTCGGATTTCTGCTTCACGCGGCACATGCTGACCACGTTGCACGAGGTCGACGCCGAACGGTTCTCCATCGTGCGCAGCGAGTTGCAGCGCGCCTGGAGCGCCCGGATGAAGCGGCTGCTGTCGCGCTGCGGCCGGCAGGTCCTGCTGCTGTGGTTCTCGGACCGGTTGCCGTCGGACGCGCCGTGGAACCCGTCGGCGCCGCTCGGCAGCGCGCCGAGCCTGATCACCCGGCGGATGCTGGATGGGCTGCGGCCCTGCGTGCGCGGCGTGGTGTTGGCGCAACCCAGCGCCCGGGCCCGGGCCTGCGGCAGCGCCGGCATGGTGCACGGTCCGGCCGAAGCCGCCGCGGCGGCCGAGCTGCCGGGCGTGCTGGCGCATCACGAGGCGGCGGAAATGCTGGCCGGCGCGTTGCGCGCGGCGATGGCCTGAGATCGCGCCGGCCCGTCGGGGCCGGCGCGGCCCGGGGTTCAGAGCTTCTCGATCAGCTCGGGGACGGCGGTGAACAGGTCGGCGGCGAGGCCGAAATCGGCGACCTGGAAGATCGGCGCCTCCTCGTCCTTGTTGATCGCCACGATCACCTTGCTGTCCTTCATTCCCGCCAGATGCTGGATCGCGCCGGAAATGCCGACCGCGACATAGAGCGCCGGCGCCACCACCTTGCCGGTCTGGCCGACCTGCCAGTCGTTCGGCGCGAAGCCCGAATCGACCGCGGCGCGGCTCGCGCCCACCGCCGCGCCGAGCTTGTCGGCCAGCTTCTCGATCAGCGCGAAATCGGCCTCGGAGCCGACGCCGCGGCCGCCCGACACCACGATGCCGGCCGAGGTCAGCTCGGGCCGGTCGCTCTCGGCCAGCTTGTCCTCGACCCAGGACGACAGCCCCGGATCGGCCGCGGCGGCGACATTCTCGACCGCGGCGGCGTTGCCGCCCGCCGCCGGCTCGAAGCCGGTGGTGCGGATCGTCAGCACCTTGACCGCGTCGCGCGAGCGCACCGTCTGGATCGCGTTGCCGGCGTAGACCGGCCGGTCGAATGTCTCGGCGTCATGCACCGCGACCACGTCGGGGATGATCATCACGTCCAAGAGCGCCGCGACCCGCGGCATGATGTTCTTGGCGTCGGTGGTCGCCGGGGCGGCGACATGGCCGTGGCCCTCGGCGAGCTGCGCGATCAGCGCCGCCACCGGCTCGGCGAGCCGGTGCGAATAGAGCGGATCCTCGGCGCAGAGCACCCGGGCCACGCCGGCGATCTGCGCCGCCTCCTCGGCCGCCGCCTGCGCCTGGGCGCCGACGCACAGCAGCGTCACCTCGCCCAGCCCCGCCACCGCGGTGACCGCCCGGGCGGTCGCATCATGGCCAAGCTGGCCGTCGGTCACTTCCGCCAGAAGAAGAACGCCCATCACACCACCCCCAGGTCTTTGAGTTTCGCCACCAGCTCGTCGACCGAGCCGACCATGATCCCGGCCTTGCGCGCCGCCGGCTCGGCGGTCTTGACCACCTCGAGCCGCGGGCTGACGTCGACGCCGTAATCGGCGGCGGTCTTTTCCTCGAGCGGCTTCTTCTTGGCCTTCATGATGTTCGGCAGCGAGGCGTAGCGCGGCTCGTTGAGCCGCAGGTCGACGCTCACGATCGCCGGCAGCTTGACCGAGATCGTCTGCAGACCGCCATCGACCTCGCGGGTGACCTGGGCGGTCTCGCCGTCGATCTTCACCTCGGAGGCGAAGGTCGCCTGGCTCCAGCCCAAGAGCGCCGAGAGCATCTGCCCGGTGGCGTTCATGTCGTTGTCGATCGCCTGCTTGCCGCAGAGCACCAGCCCGGGCTGTTCCTCGGCCACCACCGCGGCGAGGATCTTGGCCACGGCGAGCGGTTCGATGTCCTGCTCGGGGCCGTCGGCGGCGAGCACCAGGATCGCCCGGTCGGCGCCCATCGCCAGCGCCGTGCGCAGCGTTTCGGTGGCCTGCTTGACGCCGATCGACACCGCGATCACCTCCGAGGCGGTGCCGGCTTCCTTGAGCTGGATCGCCTGCTCGACCGCGATCTCGTCGAACGGGTTCATCGACATCTTGACGTTGGCCAGATCGACCCCCGACCCGTCCGCCTTCACCCGGACCTTCACGTTGTAATCGATCACCCGCTTGACGGGGACTAGGATCTTCATCGTGGTCTCTCCCTGAACTGTCCGGCGATAATTAGCCTGCCGGGGCTTGGCGAAACAGGGTAAATTCGACACCTTGCACGGCTCTGACGCCACGACGGCGCGTCAAAACCGCGCCGGCCGCGCCGCGGGTCAGCCGCCGGCGACCCGCAGCACGATCTTTCCAATATGCGCCGAGCTTTCCATCCGCGCGTGTGCCGAGGCGGCGTCGTCGAGCGCGAATTCGCTGTCGATCAGCGGCGCGATCCGGCCGGCGGCGAGCAACGGCCAGACCTTGTCGCGCAGCTCGTCGGCGATCCGCGCCTTGGCGGCGTCCGATTGCGGCCGCAGCGTCGAGCCGGTGAGCGTCAGCCGGCGGACCATCAGCGGCGCCAGGTTCAGCGT
>JBFGEI010000013.1:0-22695 GCA_041580155.1 Limimaricola sp. | reverse complement strand
TTCTGCGAGGCGCATCCCCGTATCGGCAACTAGGGCCACCAGCCAGCGCATCTCGTCGTCCAGACTATAGCATTCGACTTGAACGGCACGGATGGCCGCGACCGGGACAGGCTGGCGATCCGATACGCCTGCAGAGCGGTCATAGTAGACTTTGCTGAAGGGATTGGTCAGCTCGATGCCCTCTTCGCTAGCTGCGAAGTTAATGATCGACCGCACGGTGCCGAAAACGCGGGTGATGCTGCTGCCTGCCATGCCACGAGCAATCAAGGCATCACGAAAAACGTTGGCGTCGGACTTGGTGTAGTTGGTGAGCGGCTTATCCCCGCAGGTGTCGATAACGTAACCGCAGGCCCGCTCCGCCGCCCGATGAAAGGTGACGCCTTTCCCGCCACCCTTGAGCTTCAGATACGTCACCACAGCCTCGGAAAGGCTCATACAGTCGGTGTTGACGTTAATGATCCCAACTGGCTGCGGTCCCTGACCGGTCACACCGAGCCGCAACATGTGCTTACCCGGAAGATCTACGTCCCGACAGCGCAGGTGATACCAATACTCGTCCAGCTGGCTTGCAGCTCGCACAGCCCTAGCAGCGGCCACACGATTCGATCTCGTTCGCAGCGAATATGAGATCTGCGGTGACGAGTAATGATGCCTCAACTCCACAGGCACCCGTCTACGGAAGTAGTAGATGCCGTTCTTGAGGAAGGTGTGGGGGGCGGAAATGTTCTCCAGCAAGTGCTACGCTCCGGCTTGATCCGATCAAAAGCCGAGGCGTTACAGTGCTTTGGAGATTTGGGTGGTGCCGCTGAAGGGACTCGAACCCCCGACCCCATCATTACGAATGACGTGCTCTACCAGCTGAGCTACAGCGGCGCCCGGGCGCGTCTTAGCACCGGGCCGGAAGGCGGAAAAGACCTATTTTCGCCCGCCCGCCGCTTCGGTCGCATCGCCCTGCACCAGCTCGGCCTCGGGCACCTCGGCCGAAGGTTGCGCCGGCGGGGCAGGGCGGTCGGGTTGCTCCGGCGCCGGGGTCACCGCCGGAACCGGCGCGTCGGGGCCGCCGCGGCCGACGATCAGCGGCAGCATTTCCGAGCCGCGCGGCAGCGGCGCTTCGGTCTCGGGCGGCCGGCGCCAGGACAGCGTGTCGAAGGCGTGGCAATTGGTGCAGACCGGCTTCCAGGTGCCGTGGACGTGCTGGCAGTTGTCGCAGATCCACTGCGGCCCGCGCGGCGCGGTCAGCGCCCGGGTCAGCCAGCCGCGCACCACCGCGTCGTCGGCACCGCGGCCGCGTTCGATCGCCGCCATCAGGGTCAGGCTGCGCGCGGTCGGGTCGGATTCGATCAGGTCGCCCAGCGCCCGACGCGCCTCGTTGAACTCCTCGGCGGCGATCAGCAGCTCGGCCTGCAGCATCCGGGTCTCGGCGTGGTCGGGGCGCAGCTTGGTCAGCGCCGCGAAGCGCTTGAGCCGGGCCTTGGCGGTCTCGGAGGGGTCGATCTCGGCGAAGACCTGCGCCAGGTCGGGATGCGGTTCGACCTCCCAGGCCTTGCGCAGCACCCGCGCCGCGTAGCGGCCGTTGTCGGCGGCGATGTAGCTGCGCGCCGCCAGCACCGCGGCCGGGATCAGGTCGGGCGACAGCCGGTTGGCCTCGATCGCGCGCTCGCGCATCTCGATGCTCGCGCCTTCGTCGAGCACGTCCTTGGCCTCGGACAGCGCCAGCACCGCGTCGCGGCGCCGGTGCACGTCGCGCGGCAACCCGCCCGAGCTGCGCTTGGCGTTCAGCGTCTTGCGCGCCCCCTGCCAGTCGTGGGTCTCGGCCTGCAGCCGCAGCAGCGTGTCCTGCGTTTCGCCGTGCCGCGGCCGCAGCTCGAAGGCCTTCTGCGCCAGCTTCAGCGCGGTGTCGGTGTCGCCATCGGCGAGCCGCTGCTTGAGCAGGCCACGGACGCCGACAAAGCGGGTCCGGTCGGACTGCACCAGCTGGCGGTAGGTCGCCTCGGCGGTCTTGCGGTCGCCCGACAGCTCGGCGCCCTGGGCGACCAGGATGCCGGTCAGCTCGGGCCGGCGCAGGTAACGCTCGGCCTTGCGGCCCTTGGCCACCGCGGTGTCGCCTTCGCCCGAGGCCAGCGCGATCATCCCGTCGGCCAGCGCCTGGTAGCCCTTGCGCTCGCGCGAGCGGCTGAAATAGCGGCTGACCGCGGTGTCGTCGCCGTTGATGAAGTGCAGCACCGCCATCAGCAGGCCGAGCAGCTTGAACACCGTCCAGCCCAGCAGCGCCAGCAGCAGGACGGTCAGCGCCAGCTCGAGCGGGCCGAGCGTCACCTCGTAGCCGGCGATCGCCAGTTCGGCGCCGCCCGACAGCTCGGTCAGCCGCGCGGCGCCCCAGGTCAGGCCGGCGACTGCGGCGACGAAAACCAGGATCTTGATCAGGGACAAGAGCATGTGCGGCGCCTCAGTTTTCGGTCAGGGATTGCGAAAGGGTCTCGGCCGCGGCGATCGCCTCGGTCCGGGTGCGGGCGCGCGCGGCCCAGTCGGACAGCGCGTCCTGCGCCTCCGCCGGCAGGCTGTCGACCAGCCCGAGCGCCTCGGGGAGCCGGTCGTCCGACAGCGCCGCCTCGATGCGCGACAACACCGCGTTGGCGCTGTCGCCTTCCTGCGGGGCGGTCGCGCGCAGCTGGAACTGGTTGCGGAAGAAGGCGCTGACCCGGCCGCCGTCCTCGCCGGCAACGCCGGCGTTGCGGGCCGCGGCCAGCGCGTCGCGCGCCGCATCCGGGTAGGCTTCGGTCAACGACGCCATCGACGCCACGCCCTCTTCGGCATTGGCGACCAGCGCCTCGGGCAACTCGTCCTCGCTGGCGGCGCGCAACGCCTCTAGCGGCTCGGCATAGCCGGTGCCGGTGTCGAGAGCGGCGCGGATCTGCGCCAGCGCGGCGCGGGCCTCGGCCATGCGCGCGGCAAGGCTGGCGTCCTGCGTCACCTGCTCGGCGCTGGCCTCGGTCTGTTCAAGCCGGGCCGCGGCCTCGGTGGCCATCGCGGTGATCTCCTGCGCCTGCGCCTCGAGATCGGCGCGCAGCTTGTCCACGTCGGCCTGCCAGCTGGCGATGGCGTTCTCGGTCAGCGTCCCGTCGCGCGACGGCTGCCGCTCGACCGCCTCGAGCCGGGCGTCGAAATCCTCGATCCTCGCGGCGACCTCTTCGCGCAACGCCGCGACCTGAGTGCCGAGCTCGGCCACCGTGGTCTCGGTCTGCTGGCGTAGCGCCGCGGTGTCGTCAGTCAGCGGCGCCAGCTCGGCGACCGACTGCTCCAGCGTCGCCAGCCGGTCGGGCGTGGTGTCGGCCGCGTCCTGCTGTTGCAGCCAGAGCCAGCCGCCGCCGAGTCCGAGCGCCGCCGCGATCAACCCGCCCAGCAGCCCGGCGCCGAAGCCAGAGCCGCGCTGTTTTGCCGGCGGCGTCGCCGGGGTCGGCGGCACCGGCGGGGTGTCGGAGGTCTTGGCGCGCGCTAGTGCGTCGGGCGCTTCGGGCGACAGCTTAGGCTTGGCCGCGTCGCCTGGCTTGTTGGCGCTGGCCTGCTCCGGCTTGGCCGAAACGGTGTCGCCCGGCTTGCTGGCGCCGGCCTGCTCCGGCTTGGCCGAAGCGGCGTCGGGCGGCGTCCTGGTGCCGCGCGCGACGTTCGGCATCGCCGAGGCGGTCGCGGTTTCGGGCTTCGGCGGGGCGTCAGGCCGGGTTGTCGTCCCGAGATCCACGGCGACGGTCGCCGGGCTGCCGGGGCGGTCGGTTGCCGCGGTCTTGGCCGGCGTCGGCTTGGCCGCCGCGTCGGGTCCGCCGGGCGCGCCGGAGTTGCCGCCCGAGTTCCGTTTCGTCGTTTTGGCCAAACCCGTCCCCTTCCGTCCCGAACCGTACCAGCCGCACCGTTTTCCGGAGCCTTGGCGGCATCCACCGACCCTAGCTTGCTCGTGCGGATGCCTCAAGCATCCGTCATCGTTGCGTCATCACCGGGTATCGAACGCCGCAAGGGCCGCAAGAGTTGCGTCGATCATCGCCGCGGCGTCGGGTCGCGGCGCCGTGGTCACGCCGGTCGGGCACAGCCGCGCCGCCGCCGCCGCCACGGCGGCGCTGATCGCGACCACGTGCAGCGGCGCGGTCGCCGGGCCAAGCTGCGCCAGCAGCAGGGCGCTGCGCGGCGAGAACAGCGGCGCGATGACCGGGGCATGGCCCTCCAACAGCAGCCGCACCGACGGGTCGGGCGGCAGCGCGGTCTGCCGATAGGCGACGCTTTCAAGGCAGGGCCGACCGGCGAGCGACAGGCGCTGCGCCAGGTCGCCCCGCGTGTGGGCGCCGCGCAGGTGCAGGAACGGCCCGCGGTCGTCGCTGGCAAGGATCGCGGCGAACAGCGCGTCGGCATCGCCCGAGGCCGAGCGCGCCGCGAACCCCGCCGCCTGCGCCGCCTGCGCGGTGCGGTCGCCGACGCACCAGGCGACCAGCCCGGCCGGCAGCCCCAGCCGCGCCGCCGCCACGGCGCCATGCTCCGAGGTCAGCACCAAGGCCTTGAGCGCGCCGTCGGGCACCGCGATCGGCAGCGGGTCGATCCGCATCAACGGCGACACCAGCACCCGCGGCAGGTCTCCGGCGGCGCTGAGCGCGTTCAGGAAGCGCCGCGCCGCCGGTTCGGGCCGGGTCAGCAATAGGGTCGGGCGGTCGCGCGTCACGCGGGTCTCCTGCCATTGTTCGCCGCCGGACGGGATGTTACCTGCGATGGGCACGGGCGCAACCGGAACGGCGATGAGCACACTCACCCTACTTGGTATTGAATCGAGCTGCGACGACACCGCCGCTGCCGTGGTGCGGCAGGGCGATGGCGCGGCGCAGGTGCTGTCGTCGGTGGTGCGCGGCCAGACCGAACTGCACGAGGGCTTCGGCGGCGTGGTCCCCGAGATTGCCGCCCGCGCCCATGCCGAGGTGCTCGATCTTTGCGTCGAGGCGGCGCTGGAACAGGCCGGGGTCGGGCTGTCGGATCTCGACGGCATCGCGGTGACCGCCGGGCCGGGGCTGATCGGCGGCGTGCTGTCGGGGGTGATGTGCGCCAAGGGGCTGGCCGCCGCGACGGGGTTGCCGCTTATCGGGGTCAACCACCTGGCCGGCCACGCGCTGACGCCGCGTCTGACCGACGGGCTGGAGTTTCCCTACCTGCTGCTGCTGGTGTCGGGCGGCCATTGCCAATTCCTGCTAGTCGAGGCCGAGGACCGGTTCCGCCGGCTTGGCGGCACCATCGACGACGCCCCGGGCGAGGCCTTCGACAAGACCGCGCGGCTGCTTGGGCTGGCCCAGCCCGGCGGGCCGGCGGTCGAAGCCGAGGCCCGCTCCGGCGATCCACGCCGCTTTGCGCTGCCGCGGCCGATGCTGGACCGGCCGGGCTGCGACATGTCGTTCTCGGGGCTGAAGACCGCGCTGCTGCGCGCCCGCGACGCCGCGGTGGCCGAGGCCGGCGGGCTGCGCCGCGCCGACCGCGCCGATCTGGCGGCCGGGTTCCAGCGCGCCGTGGTCGACATCCTCACCGAAAAGACCCGGCGAGCGCTGGCGATCTACCTGCAATCCGCGCCGTCGCAGCCTGCGCTTGCCGTCGCCGGCGGTGTCGCCGCCAACCGGCCGATCCGCGACGCGCTGCAGAGCCTGTGCCAGGAGTCCGGCGTCGCTTTCACCGCGCCACCGCTGGCGCTGTGCACCGACAACGCGGCGATGATCGCCTACGCCGGGCTGGCGCGGCTGCGCGCCGGGGCGGTCGACGGGCTCGACCTCGCGGCGCGGCCGCGTTGGCCGCTCGACGGGTCGGCGCCGGCGATGATCGGGTCGGGCCGCAAGGGAGCCAAGGCATGAAGATATCGGTGGCGGGGGCCGGCGCGTTCGGCACCGCGCTTGCGGTGACGCTGGCGCGCAGCGGCGTGCCGGTGACGCTCTGGGCGCGCGATCCGGACGCGGTGGCGCGCATGCGCGAGGCAAGGGTCACGCCGCGGCTGCCCGGTGTCGACCTGCCGGTGCGGGTGACGCCAAGCCATGATCTGAACACCCTGTTCGCCGCCGACGTCGTGCTGCTGGCGCTACCGGCGCAGGCGACGCGCGGATTTCTCGAAACCCATGCCGCGGCGCTGTCGGGCAAGATCCTGGTAGCCTGCGCCAAGGGCATCGACCTGACCACGTTGACCGGGCAGGGCGCGATCATCGCCGACACGGTGCCGGGCGCCACGCCGGCGCTGCTGACCGGGCCGAGCTTTGCCGCCGACATCGCCCGCGGCCTGCCGACCGCGCTGACCCTGGCCTGCGCCGACGATGCCAGCGGCCGGGCGCTGCAACAGGCGCTGTCGACGCCGGAATTGCGGCTCTATCGCAGCACCGACATCGCCGGCGCCGAATTGGGCGGCGCGCTGAAGAACGTCATCGCCATCGCCTGCGGCGCCTGCATCGGCGCCGGTTTCGGCGACAGCGCCCGCGCCGCGCTGATGACCCGCGGCTTCGCCGAGATGCAGCGGCTGGCGGCGGCGCTGGGCGCCCGGCCCGAGACCCTGCAGGGCCTGTCCGGCTTCGGCGACCTGGTACTGACCTGTTCGTCCGAGCTGTCGCGCAACTACCGCTACGGGCTGGCGCTGGGCCGCGGCGAGGAGTTCGACACCAGCACCACGGTCGAAGGCGCCGCGACGGCGCACGCGGTCACCGGCCTTGCCAAGGCGCGGCACATCGATCTGCCGATCAGCAGCGTCACCGCCGGCATGGTGGCGGGCGATCTGACCCCGACACAGGCGCTCGACGCGCTGTTCACCAGACCCCTGAAGGAGGAATGACATGAAGTTTGCCATCATCACCCGCGACAAGCCGGGCGCGCTGCAGATCCGGCTCGACACCCGCGAGTCGCATCTCGAGCATATCGAGACCAGCGGCGTGGTCGAGATGGCCGGGCCGTTCCTCGACGAGGCCGGGCAGATGTGCGGTTCGCTGATCATCCTCGACGTCGCCGATCTCGCGGCGGCGCAGGACTGGGCCGAGGCCGATCCCTACGCCCGCGCCGGGCTGTTCGAGACCGTCACCGTTCAGGCCTGGAAGAAGGTGATCGGCTGATGGCCTTCTGGCTGTTCAAATCCGAGCCCGACACCTGGTCCTGGGACCAGCAGGTCGCCAAGGGCGCCGAGGGCGAGGAGTGGCACGGGGTCCGCAACTACCAGGCGCGCAACTTCATGCGCGAGATGCAGATCGGCGATCTCGGGTTCTTCTACCATTCCAACGTCGGCAAGGCGGTGGTCGGCATCGTCGAGGTCTGCGCGCTGTCGCATCCCGACAGCTCGACCGAGGATCCGCGCTGGGACTGCGTCGACATCCGCGCGGTGCGGCCGGTGGCGCGGCCGGTGACGCTCGACGAGATCAAGGCCGAGCCGCGGCTGGCCGAGATGGTGCTGGTCAAGAACTCGCGGCTGTCGGTGCAGCCGGTGGCCGAGGACGAATGGCGCGTGGTCTGCGAATTGGCCGGCACCGAGCCGTAACTGTTGCCGTCAGCGCGCGGCGCCGGTCCGATTACCGGCCGCCGCGCGGTTTTCCTTGGAAGCGCGATCCCGGCGACGGCATCCTTGGCATGTCGAATGACATGGAAGGGATCGGACGATGGCTGTTCTGGCGGTTGTGGTGGCGGCCTTCGCCGGGTTTCTGCTTGGCGGGGTCTGGTACATGGTCCTGTCGCGCCCTTGGGCCGAGGCGGCCGGGATCGAACTCGACGCGCAGGGCCGGCCGGCGGCGGGCATGTCGGTGACGCCCTTCGTGATCTCGGGGGTTTGCATGCTGCTGGTCGCCGGGCTGATGCGCTACGGCTTCGCGCTGACCGGGATCGACAGCCCGGGCAAGGGGCTGGCCTCCGGACTTGGCATCGGCGCCTTCTTCATCGCGCCTTGGATGGCAATGAACTACGGCTACGCGATGCGGCCGTTGCGGCTGGCCCTGATCGACGGCGGCTACGCGATCCTCGGGCCGGCGGTGATCGGCCTGGTGCTGACGCTGTTCTGACTGGGCGGCACGTGTCGGGGCAACGGCCCTGGCGCCTGCAAGCTGGCGGAACGGGGGGCGGATTCGGGGAGTCCTGACCGCAGCCAGAACCCCCCGTCTCACCCGCGGTCTCCCACCAACGGAACTGAAACTCTGAAGGTCTGGCCGTCCTGGCCGACACCGATATCGCTAGGTCGAAATTCGATTCGACGCAACGAGATCCTCCGTAGAACAAGCCTCAAATGCCCACGACCGGCGCCGGCGCGGGACGGCGAAAGGGCCGCCCCGAAGGGCGGCCCATGTCGTCAGTAGCGGTAGTGCTCGGGCTTGAACGGGCCCTCGACGGTGACGCCGATGTAGTCGGCCTGCTCGCGCTTCAGCTCGGTCAGCTTGGCGCCGATCCGGGCCAGGTGCAGCCGCGCCACCTTCTCGTCCAGCGCCTTCGGCAGGATGTAGACACCGGGGGCGTAGTCCTCGGGCTTGGTCCAGAGCTCGATCTGCGCCAGCACCTGGTTGGTGAAGGACGCCGACATGACGAAGGACGGGTGACCGGTGGCGTTGCCGAGGTTCAGCAGCCGGCCTTCCGACAGCAGGATGATCTTGTTGCCCGAGGGCATCTCGATCATGTCGACCTGCTCCTTGATCTTGGTCCACTTGTGGTTGCGCAGGTTGGCGACCTGGATCTCGTTGTCGAAATGGCCGATGTTACCGACGATCGCCATGTTCTTCATCTCGCGCATGTGCTCGATGCGGATCACGTCGCGGTTGCCGGTGGTGGTGATGAAGATGTCGGCGCTGTCGACCACGTCTTCCAGAACCACCACCTCGAAGCCGTCCATCGCCGCCTGCAGCGCGCAGATCGGGTCGACCTCGGTGACCTTGACCCGGGCGCCGGCACCGGCCAGCGACGCGGCCGAACCCTTGCCGACATCGCCATAGCCGCAGACCACGGCGACCTTGCCGGCCATCATCGTGTCGGTGGCGCGGCGGATGCCGTCGACCAGGCTTTCCTTGCAGCCGTACTTGTTGTCGAATTTCGACTTGGTGACGCTGTCGTTGACGTTGATCGCCGGGAACGGCAGCCGGCCCTTCTTCATCAGGTCGTAGAGACGGTGCACGCCGGTGGTGGTCTCTTCCGACACGCCGCGGATCGCGTCGCGGGTCCGGGTGAACCAGCCCGGGGTTTCGGCCATGCGCTTCTTGATCTGCGCGAAGACCGCCTCTTCCTCTTCCGAGGTCGGCACGCCCAGCACGTCCTCGCCGGCCTCGGCGCGGGCGCCGAGCAGCACGTAGAGCGTCGCGTCGCCGCCGTCGTCGAGGATCATGTTCGCGCCTTCGGCGAACTGGAACGACCGGTCGAGATAGTCCCAGTGCTCGACCAGCGACTGGCCCTTGATCGCGAACACCGGGGTGCCGCCCTCGGCGATCGCCGCCGCGGCGTGGTCCTGGGTCGAGAAGATGTTGCACGAGGCCCAGCGCACGTCCGCGCCCAGCGCCACCAGCGTTTCGATCAGCACCGCGGTCTGGATCGTCATGTGCAGCGATCCGACGATGCGGGCGCCCTTCAGCGGCTGCCGCGCGCCGTATTCCTCGCGCAGCGCCATCAGCCCCGGCATTTCGGTTTCGGCGATGTCGAGTTCCTTGCGGCCCCAGGCGGCGAGGGAGATGTCCTTGACGATGTAATCCTTGGCCATCGGGGCCTCCGTGCATGACAGGAAAAGTTGCGCCGGACCTAGCACCGGCACCCCCGGCTGACAATCGCGGCGCCGTTGAAGACCGGCCCCGCGACATGGTAGCGCAGTCCAAGCAACGCGCGGGGGCCGGGGAATGACAGTGACATGCCGCAGCGACGGACCGGCGCGGTCGCGCCACGCCGTCGCATTCTGCTGCGATGCCAACTACCTGCCCTATGCCGCCTTCGCCGCCGACCGGATCGCCAAGGCGGCGCCCGAGCGCGATTTCGACATCCTGATCTGCGCGGCCGAGCCTCTCGACCTGCCGCCGGCGCTGGGGCTGCGCGGCTGCTTCATCGAGACCGGTGGCATGTTCGACGGCATGGGGCTGGACGCGCGGCGCACCGTCTCGACCTATCTGCGGCTGGCGCTGCCCGACGCGCTGGCCGGCGATTACGACCGGATTCTGTATCTCGATGCCGACATCCACGTGCAGGGCGGCGATCTCGGCGCGCTGCTGCGGGTCGATCTGGGCGGGCTGCCAGCGGCGGCGGTGCGCGACAACCAGCAATGGCGCAGCCCGGCGCGGCACCCGGCCGACCTCAAGGCGCTGGGCCTCGGCAACGCCGCCTATTTCAACGCCGGGGTGATGCTGATCGACGTCGCGGCCTGGCGCGCGGCCGGGATACTGCAGCAGGCGCTGGAGTTCGGCGCCCGCCATGCCGGACGGATGACGCACAAGGATCAGACCCTGCTCAACGCCGTTCTGCAGCGGCAATGGGCCGAGCTCAGCCCGGTGTGGAACTGGCAATACACCAGGTCGTCGCGGCTGTTCGAGGCGATGGCCGACGCGCATCTGGTGCATTTCATCGGCCCGACCAAGCCCTGGGCCGACCCCAAGGGTCAGTTGCCGCCGCGGTTTGCCCGCGATCTGGCAGGCTTCATGGCGCGGCATTTCCCCGACCGTCCGGCGCCGGTGCCGGGCCCCGGCCCGATGGCGCGGCCCGGCGCGGCGCGGGCGCTGGCCTGGCGGCACCTGCTGGCGGCCGACCGCACGACGCGGTTCCTGGCCCGGTTTCCCGACGACCTGACGGTGCAGAGATGACCCGGGCCTGGCAGCGGATGCTGTCGGGGCGCAGGCTTGATCTGCTGGACCCGACGCCGATCGACATCGAGGTGTCGGACATCGCGCATGGGCTGGCCTTCGTGGCGCGCTGGAACGGACAGACGCGAGGCGATTTCGCCTATTCGGTGGCCGAGCATTCGCTGCTGGTCGAGCAGATCTTCACGGCGCGTCACCCGGCGGCGCCGGTGCGCTGGCGGCTGGCGGCGCTGCTGCACGACGCGCCGGAATACGTGATCGGCGACATGATCTCGCCGGTGAAGGCGGCGGTGGGGCCGGATTACGCGGCGCTGGACGCACGGCTGTCGGCGGCGATCCACCTGCGCTACGGGCTGCCGGCGACGCTGCCGGTCGCGGTGAAGAAACAGATCAAGCGCGCCGACAGGATCTCGGCCTGGCTCGAGGCGGTGCGGATCGCCGGCTTCACCGAAGCCGAGGCCGACCGGCTGTTCGGCAGGATCGACCGCGACGCCAGCGCCGGTTTCGAAATCCGGCTGCGGCCGCCGAAGGAAGTCCGCGCCGCCTTCGTCGCGCGCCATGCCGAGTTGATCGCCGCGATGTAGACACCGGTCCGGCGTCTTGACCTTCGCGGCGCCGCGGCGCACCCAAGCGACGCAGAGTCAGCGAAAGGCCTCCCGTGTCCGGTTTCGTGTTCTCCGACCCCTGGGCGCTGGCTGCCGCCTGTCTGGCGGTGGTGCTGGTCGGGCTGTCGAAGGGCGGTCTGGGCGGCGCGATGGCGCTGCTCGGGGTGCCGCTGATGGCGTTGGCGATCCCGCCGGTGCAGGCCGCCGGCATCCTGCTGCCGGTGCTGATCGCGATGGACATGATCGGGCTCTGGGCCTGGCGCGGCAAGTTCGACCGCCGGACGCTGGTGCTGATGCTGCCCGGAGCGGTGGTCGGGATCGGCATCGGCTGGGGCACCGCGGCGCTGGTGTCGGATGCGATGGTCCGGCTGATCGTCGGGGTGATCGCGCTGCTGTTCGTGGCGCGCTGGCTGTTCGCCGGCAAGGTCCGGCGCGGCACGGCGCGGCCGCACAACCGGATCGCCGCCGGGCTCTGGAGCACCGTCGCCGGCTACACCAGCTTCGTTGCCCATGCCGGCGGGCCGCCGTTTCAGGTCTACACCATGCCGCTGAAGCTCGACCCGAAGATCTACACCGGCACCAGCGTGATCTTCTTCGCTGTGGTCAACGTGCTGAAGCTGGTGCCGTATTTCGCGCTGGGCCAGTTCGACATCAACAACCTGACCGCCTCGGCGGCGCTGCTGCCGCTGGCGGCGATCTCGACGCTGGCCGGGGCGGCGCTGGTGCGGCGGATGAGCGCCGAGGTGTTCTACCCGCTGATGTACGCCATGGTGGTGCTGGTCGGCGCCAAGCTGTGCTGGGACGGGCTGGCGGCGCTGGCCTAGGCTGTGTCGCCGTTGCATCCAGCGCCGGGTTGCCGCCGCGGCGGGCTTTGACACGCCGCGGCGATTGCGGTCAGTCTTTGCGTGGTCCGTCGATGGGCCTGGCCAGACCGGAGTCCCGACGATGCAGCTCTCCGTGCGTTTCGAAAACACCCGCGATACCGATCCCGGCCACGGTCCCGTCACCGTCGGCTGGTGCCTGTCCGAGACCAAGGGCGGGATCATCTACGCCCCGCCCGAACGGGTGCGGTCGGTCGACCTGAACCGCAGCCACGCGAAATCCGCGTCGCGCTGCCCGGCGGTGATCAATCTCGAGAGCCGGTATTTCCTGATCCGCTGCCCGTTCGACATCAACGTCGGCTTCACCCGCGACGACAAGGGTAAGCCGGCGCTGCGCAACCTGTCGGGCACCGCCAGCGCCATTCGCGCCAGCAAGCTGGGCGAAAAGCTGCACCTGACCTCGGAAACCGAATGGCGCCGGCCCGACGTGCCGACGGTCCAGCTGTCGCTGCCTTACGTGTTCATCTCGGACGAGCCGGTCTACCTGAACCAGGTGGCGCCGTTCATGCACTACATCCGCGACCCGCTGCCCGGCACGATCTTCGGCGGACGGTTCCCGATCAACGTCTGGCCGCGGCCGCTGATGTGGGCCTTCGAATGGCACGATCCGTCGAAGCCGCTGAAGGTAAACCGCGGCGATCCGCTGTTCTACGCCGGCTTCGAGACGCTGCCGCAGGACCGCGGCATCGCCATGGTCGAGGCGCAGCACACTCCCGAGCTCGACGAGTATCTCGAGCTGATCTCGGGCGCGGTGAACTACGTCAACCAGACCTTCTCGCTGTTCGAGGCGGCCGAGGCGCGCCGCCCCGAGACCCTGGTGACGCCGGTCGCCCGCAAGCCGCGCCAGCAAGGCTGAGGCGGCTGCGGGATGGCGGCCGCGATCGACAGCGCCGGGATTCATGCGCTGCACGCGGCCGGCGACCGCGCCGCGGCGCTGCCGCTTTACACCGACTGGCTGGCGGCCAATCCGGGTGACGCGGGGATGTGGTCGAACTTCGGCGCCCTGCTGCGCGCCGAGGGGCGGCGCGACCAGGCGCTGCGGGCGCACGAGCGGGCCTACGCGCTGGCGCCTAAGTCGCCACGGGTGCTGGCCAACCTCGCCAACCTGCTGACAGATCTGGGGCTGAACGACCGGGCGCTGGAGCTGCGCCACCGGCTGCTCGACCAGACCCCGGACAACGCGGTGATCAAGGCGATGATCGGCAAGTCGCTGCGCGCGTTGGGCCGGGCCGAAGACTCGGTCGACTGGCTATTGGCGGCGCTGGCGGATCATCCGGCAGACATCGAGCTGCGGTTGCAGTTGGCGCTGTCGCGGCTGGCCTGCGGCCGCTACGTCGAGGGGTTCCGCGACTACGCAGTGCGCTGGCAGACCGACGAGCTGACGCCCCGCAGCCTGCCGCAGCCGAAATGGGACGGGGTCAGCCCGCTGGCCGGGCGCAGCATCGCGGTTCTGCCCGAGCAGGGCTTCGGCGACACCATCGCCTTCGCGCGGTTCCTGCCGGTGCTGAAGCGCGCGGGCGCCGGGCGGGTGATGCTGCATTGCCAGCCGCCGCTGCTGCGGCTGCTGCAGGGCATCGAGGGCGCCGACCTGGTGGCGCAGCTCGGCAAGGACCAGGGCTTCGATCTGTGGACCGACCTGATGGATCTGCCGGCGCTCGGCTTTGCCGAAGACCCGGCGGTGCCGGCGCCGGCGCGGCTGGCCGTGCCCGACGACTCGGTTGCCCGCGCCGCCCGGATCGCCGCGCCGCTGTGCGACCGGTTCCGGGTCGGCGTGGTCTGGACCGGGTCGCTGACCTACCGTGGCAACGCGATGCGGTCGTTCGACCACCAGCGGTTCCTGCCGCTGACCGAGATCCCCGGGGTGCAGCTGGTGTCGCTCTACAAGGGGCCGGCGATCGCCGAGTTCCGCGCCGACGGCAGCGCGGCCTTCATCCTCGACGCCGGGTCGTCGGATCGCGATTTCGCCGATTGCGCCGCGCTGATGCGGCAGATGGACCTGGTGATCACCTCGGATACCGCGACCGCGCATCTGGCCGGATCGCTCGGGCTGCCGGTCTGGACCCTGCTGCATTGGGACGCGTTCTGGCTCTGGCGTCATACCGGAGACACCACCGCTTGGTATCCGTCGATGCGGCTGATCCGGCAGCCGGCACCGCGCGACTGGGACACGGTGTTCGACACCGTCGCACGCGATCTGGCGGCGCTGGCCGCGGCACGAAAGGCTCTGCGATGAAGGATCTGATGGTGCCGGTCTCGCCCGGCGAGGTGATCGACAAGCTGACGATTCTCGAGCTGAAGTCCGAGCGGATCGCCGATCCGGCCCGGCTGGCCAACGTGCGGCACGAGCTTTCGGTGCTGGCGCGGGTCGCCGCGGTGCTGCCCGGCGGCGCCGATCTCGCGGCGTTGCGGGCCGAGCTGGCGGCGATCAACGCGACGCTGTGGCGGATCGAGGACGACATCCGGCTGTGCGAGGCGCGGCGCGATTTCGGCCCCGATTTCGTGGCGCTGGCGCGGTCGGTCTACCGCACCAACGACCAGCGGGCCGAGGTCAAGCGGCGGATCAACCTGCTGCTCGGCTCGGCGTTGATCGAAGAGAAATCCTACGCCGACGCCGGCCCGGCGCAGGACCGCTGACGCCCGCCGATTTCGTGCAGGCCGGTTAAACCCGGACTTAACGCCCCGTCTGCTAGCCGTTTCGACGGGTGGCAAGAAGGGGTGAGACGATGGCGCAGGCCAACGGTCCGATTATTATCAAGCGCAAGAAGGTGATCGCCGGCGGCGGGCATCACGGCGGGGCATGGAAGGTCGCCTACGCGGATTTCGTGACCGCGATGATGGCGTTCTTCATGCTGATGTGGCTGCTCAACGCCACCACCGAACAGCAACGCAAGGGTTTGGCCGACTACTTCGCGCCGACCGTTGCGATCGCCCGGGTCTCCGGCGGCGGCGCCGAGCTGTTCGGCGGGCCAAGCGTGCACAGCGACGAGGGGCTGACCGAGGATGGCAGCGGCACCCCGGCCGGGGTGATGCGCGCGGCGCCGTTCGACGTCGACCCCGAAACCGGCGCCGACGGTCCCGGCGCCGTCGCCGCCGAAGTCGCGGCGCTGCGCCATCTGGAAGAGGCGCTGCTGGGCCGTGGCGGCGAAAGCCTGGTCTCGGAACAGGCGCTGCGCCACGTGGTGACCCGGCTCACCGACGAGGGTCTGATCATCGAGATATTCGCCCTGCCTGGCGCGCCGATCTTCGCCGAAGCCACCGCCGATCCGCTGCCGGTCACCGCCGAGCTGGTCGGGCTGGTGGCGCAGGCGGCGGCGCTGGTGCTGAACCCGGTGGCGCTGTCGGGTCACCTGTCGGCGCGGCCGGTTATGCTCGCCGACAACCCGATCTGGGAGCTGTCGACGCGCCGGGCCGACGCGGTGCGCCGGATGCTCGGCGATGCCGGCTTCGACATGGCACGGCTGCGCCGGGTCACCGGTCATGGCGACCGCAGCCCGGCCGTGGCGCAGCCGGCAGCGGTGCGCAACGACCGGATCGAGATCACCCTGCTGCGCACCGCCCGACCCGGCGGGCGTCATTAGCCCGGTATTAAGCCACGGGGTTTACGCAGGACCGCAGCACGCATGTCACCGACGTCGCAGAAAGGCTCCACATGACGATTTCCTCGTCCCTCGCGGCCGGAATTACCGGCCTTTCCGCAAACGCCAACCGGCTGTCGACGATTTCGGACAACATCGCGAATTCGTCGACCCACGGATACCGCCGCATGGTGACGGATTTCCATTCGCTGGTGCTGGACAGCGGGCCGGGGCGCTACACCGCCGGCGGCGTGCGCACCACCTCGCAGCGGCTGATCGACGAAAGCGGCGCGCTGACTGCGACCGGCAACCCGACGGATCTCGCGGTGCGCGGTCGCGGCTTCCTGCCGGTCACCACCTCGTCTGCGGTGGACACGGCCGGGGTCGATGGCGACATCCTGTTGACCAGCACCGGGTCGTTCAGGCGCGACGACGCCGGCTATCTCACCACGCCGGATGGCCAGGTGCTGATGGGCTGGCCGGCGGCCGCCGACGGCAGCATCGGAACCGTCCCGCGCGATTCGGCGACCGGGCTGGTGCCGGTGCAGATCGCCGCCAACCAGGTGTCCGGGTCCGCGACCGACGCGATCACGCTCGGTGTCAACCTGCCGGCCAGCGAAACCCAGGACGGCGCCGCCGGCCTGCCTGAGGTGATGACCACCGACTACTTCGACAATCTCGGCACCACCCGGCAGCTGGGGATGTCGTTCACCCCGACCACGCCGGCGCCGGGCGGCGCCGCGACCAACGAATGGACCATGCTGATCACCGATAGCGCCTCTGGCGGCGCGGTGGTCGGTGAATACGTGCTCAGCTTCGATGACAGCCGCGGCGCCGGCGGCACGCTCAGCGCGGTGTCGACCAACTTCGGCGGCGGCTACGATCCGGTGACCGGCCAACTGGCGATCACCGTCGCCGGCGGTCCGATCGACATCGATATCGGGGCTCTGGGATCACGCGGCGGGCTGTCGCAGCTTGCCGGTCCCTTCGCGCCGATCTCGATCGACCGCAACGGCGCCGGCGCCGGCAACCTGACCACGGTCGAGGTCGATGCCGACGGATCGGTTTATGCGAATTTCGACAACGGCGCGGTTCAGAGGCTCTATCAGGTGCCGTTGATCGACGTCGCCAACCCGAACGGGCTGATGTCGCAGGACGGCCAGACCTACTCGATCACCGAGGCCAGCGGCCCGATGCTGCTGTGGGATGCCGGCGAGGGGCCGAGCGGCGACATCATCGGCTTCGCCCGCGAGGAATCGACCGTCGATGTCGCCTCCGAACTGACCCAGCTGATCCAGACCCAGCGCGCCTATTCGTCGAATGCCAAGGTGATCCAGACGGTCGACGAGATGCTGCAGGAAACCACCAATCTCAAGCGCTGAACCGGCTTAGGGAGACCCGATCATGAGCCTGTCGAATTCGATGGCTAACGCGCTGACCGGGCTGAACGCCAACAGCCGGATGGCCGAGATCGTGTCGTCGAACCTGTCGAACGCCCTGACCGAAGGCTATGGCCGGCGCCAAGTCGCGCTGTCGGCGCAGTCGGTGGCCGGGCGCGGTGCCGGCGTCAGGATCGACGGCGTCGAGAGAGTTCTCGATCGCGCCACGCTGACCGCCCGGCGCAACGCCGATTCCGAGCTGGCCGGCCAGACCGCCAACGCCGCGATGCTGGTCCGGCTCGAGACCCTGGTCGGTGGCATCGGCAGCGGCGACACCCTGGCCGACCGGGTCGATGCGCTGGCAGGGTCGCTGATCGCGGCCTCGGCCGATCCCTCCTCGTCTCTGCGGCTGGCAGATGTCGGCGACAGCCTGGGCGGGCTGACCCGCGCGCTCAATACCGCGTCCGACGGTATCGTCGGACTGCGCGGCGATGCCGACCAGAGCATCGCGACACAGGTCGAGACCCTGAATTCGTCGCTTGCCACGGTCGAACGGCTCAATGCCGACATCACCCGCGCGCTCAACACCGGCGCCGACTCGCTGGCGTTGGTCGACCAGCGCCAGGTGATGATCGACCGCATCGCCGAAATCGTTCCGCTGCGCGAGATGACCCGGTCCGGCGGGCAGGTGGCGTTGATCTCGGCCAAGGGGACGATCTTGATCGACGGTCGCGCCGCGGAGTTCGGCTTTGTGCCCGCCACGTCGGTCGACGCCGCATCGAGCATGTCGGCCGGCGGTTTGTCCGGGCTCACTCTCAACGGCGACCCGGTGCTCGGCGCGCCCGGTATCGGCAAGCTTGGCGGCGGCTCGCTCGGTGCCACTTTCAAACTGCGCGACACCGTGCTGGTCGAAGCGCAAGCCGATGTCGACGCGGTGGCGCGCGACCTGATCGAAAGGTTTGCCGCCCCGGGTGTGGATCCCAGCAGCGCCCCCGGCGCCGCCGGCTTGCTGACCGATGCGGGTGCGCCGCTCGATCCGGTCGATACCGTCGGCCTCGCCGGCCGCATATCGGTCAATGCCGCGGTCGACCCGGCGCAGGGCGGCGCGCTGTGGCGCCTGCGCGACGGGCTTGGCGCGGCGGTCGAGGGGCCGGTCGGGTCGGCGTTGCAGATCGGCGCCTGGCTCGACGCGCTTGACGCGTCGCGTCCCGGCGCCGACGGCGGTCCCGACGCCAGCGCCGCTGGGCTCGCGGGGCGGGTCACGGCCGGGTTCGGCCAGTCCCGGGTCGCGGCCGAGCAGGCGCTGAGTTTCGGCACCGCGCGACGCGACGTGCTGCACCAGGCAGAACTCGCCAACGGCGTCGACAGCGACCACGAGATGCAGATGCTGCTGCGCATCGAGCAGGCCTACGCCGCCAACGCACGGCTGATCCAGACCGTGCAATCGATGATCCAGACTTTGATGGAGATCTGACCATGGGCCCCACCTCGATCGGAGACGGCAGCCGGCATTTCGCGGCATTGCGGCAAACCGCCCAGGCGCGGGCGCGGCTCGATCAACTCAGCCAGGAGCTGGCGAGCGGTCGCGTCGCCGATCCGGCGGCGCACCTGGGACCCGACGCGACCCGGCTCACCGCGACGGTGAGCGGACATTCGGCAGCCGAGGCTTATTCGGCGGCCACCACCGAAACCGGTCAGATCCTGTCGCTGATGCAATCCGCCCTCGGCTCGGTCGACGCCGCGCGCGAAACCCTGGCCGGACAGGTCGTTCTGGTCGGCCCAAGCACCAGCGACGCAGCCCTGTACCGAGTCGGCGCGAGCGCCTGGAGCGGGTTCGAGACCATTATCTCGGCGCTCAATACCAGGCTTGGCGATCGGGCGTTGTTTGCCGGCACCGCCAGTGATGGCGCCGCACTGGCGCCTGCCTCCGACATGCTTGCCGCGATCGTCGCGACGCTGCCGCCGACGCCCGGCGCTGTGGATGTCGAAACCGCGCTCGACACCTGGTTCTACGATCCGGCCGGCGGCTTCGCGACCTCGGGCTATCTTGGCGATACCGGCGCTGCCGCTACCCGGCGGCTCGACGTCGGCCAAGAGCTGACGATTTCGGCCCGCGCCGACGACGCGTCGCTCCGCGATGTGCTGAAGGCCGCCGCCATGGCGGCGCTGGCCGGAGACCCGGACCTCGGTCTCGGGACGGTTTCGCGGCGCGACCTGATGCGCCGCGCCGGAAACGGCCTGCTTGCCGCGGCAAGCCCGTTGATCGAGAGCCGTGGCGCGCTCGGCGCGGCCGAGGCGACGGTCGATCAGATCAGCGCGCGCCACGCGGCGCGCGCCACCGCGTTGGCGATGATGCGCAACGACATGACCGAGGCCGATCCCTATGAGACGGTCACGGCGCTGCAGCAGGTCCAGCTGCAACTCGAGACGCAATACACGCTGACCGCCCGTCTCCAAGGGCTATCGCTGGTGGAGTACCTGCGATGAAGGCGCTGCTCGTCGCCAGTTTGACCGCGCTCGCGTCGCTGCCCGCGACCGCGGCGCCAGTGCGGCTGAAGGACTTGGTGGAGTTCGACGGCGTCCGAACCAACGACCTGGTCGGCTACGGCCTGGTTGTCGGGCTGAACGGCACCGGCGACGGTCTGCGCAATTCGCCCTTCACCGAGGAAATCCTTACCAACATTCTCGAACGGCTCGGCGTCAACGTCAGCGGCGAACAGTTTCGGCCGCGCAACGTCGCGGCGGTGCTGGTCACCGCGAGCCTGCCGCCGTTTTCGCGCGCCGGAAGCCCGATCGACATCACGGTGTCGGCGATCGGCGATGCCTCGAGCCTGCTTGGCGGAACCTTGGTGATGACGCCGCTGAACGCCGCCGACGGCGACATCTACGCGGTGGCGCAAGGCACAATCATCGCCGGCGGCATCGTCGCCGAGGGCGACGCCGCTTCAGTCACCCAGGGCGTGCCGACGGCGGGGGTGATTCCGGCCGGCGCGACCGTGGAGCGCGAGGTGAATTTCGATTTCGCCGGGCTGACCGAATTGCGACTGGCGCTGCGGACCCCGGATTTCACTACCGCCGGCCGAATCGAGCAGGCGATCAACGCCAACTTCGGCAGGGTCGTCGCGGTGATGCGGGATGCCGGAACCGTGCATCTCGACATCGTCGCGACGCGGATGCCGTCACCGGCGCACGCGCTGGGCCGGATCGAGAACATCGTCGTCGAGCCGGAGATCCGGGCGCGGGTGGTGGTCGATCAGCGTTCGGGCACCATCGTGATGGGCGATGATGTACGGATCTCGCGGGTCGCCGTCAGCCAGGGAAACCTGACGCTGAGGGTCGAAGAAGCACCGCTGGTGGTGCAGCCCAACCCGTTTTCGCCGGGGGAAACCGTCGTGGTGCCACGCTCACGCGCCGAGATCCGACAGGAGCCCGGAATCGGGCTGGCCCAGGTGAACGAGGGCACCTCGCTCGCCGAGGTCATCGCAGGTCTCAACGCGCTGGGCGTGGCGCCGCACGACATGATCGACATCCTCAAAAGCATTCGCGCCGCCGGGGCGCTGCACGCCGAGTTCATCGTCAGATAGCGGCCAGGGCCGCGCGGCCCGGACTGACGCTTTGCCATTCTGTCCGTTGCACGCCGGCACCCGACGTCCCCCCGTGGCAAGGTGCCCAGCCTGCGTCGCTTCACGGCACGAAACGACGGCAGTGTCAGAGGTAGCTGCGGATCAGGCTTCCGGCGATCAGGCTCCAGCCGTCGGCGACCACGAAGAACGCCAGCTTGAACGGCATCGACACGATCGCCGGTGGCACCATCATCATCCCCATCGACATCAGCACGGCTGCGACCACCAGGTCGATGATCAGGAACGGCAGGAAGATCAGGAAGCCGATCTGGAAAGCGCGCTCGATCTCCGAGAGCAGGAACGACGGCACCAGAAGCGACAGCGGTGCGTCCGGGATTTCGACGGTCGGATCGACGCCGGGGCGCAGCGCCGCGAGCTCCTCGAAGGTCCCGGGCGCGATCCGGTTGGCCATGAAGCCGCGGAACGGGGTGATCGCCCGCCGCACCGCCTCCTCGAGCGGCAGGCCGGCGTTGAGATACGGATCGACGCCGTCCTGCCAGGCCGCGGTGAACACCGGGTCCATGATGAACCAGGTCAGGAACAGCGCCAGGCTGACGATCAGCATGTTCGGCGGCGATTGCTGCAGCCCGATCGCCTGGCGCAGGATCGACAGCACGGTGACGAGGAACGGAAAACAGGTGATCATGATCGCCAGCCCCGGCGCGAGACCGAGCACCGTGACCAGCACCAGCAGCTGGATCGACCGCGCCGCCAGCGATCCGTCGTCGCCCAGCGACAGGGTCAGGTCCTGCGCCGCGACCGGGCTGGCGGCCAAGGCAAGAAGCAGGACCAGGGCCGGCACGAGGCGGCGCATCGCGTTCAGGCCAGGTCGTCGCCGGGCGACGCGACCTCGGTGAGCCGTACCGCGAGTTGGCCCGGCTCGCCGCCGGGCGCCTCCTGAAGCTCGCCCCGGGCGATCAACCGACCGCCGACGTAGAGCTCGACTGGGTCATCGACCCGGCGGTCGAGCGGCAGAACCGCGTTTTCCCCCAGCGCCAGCAGATCGCGCACCGATGGTCGGGCGCGGCCGACCGAGATCGTGATCTCGATCGGGATCGATCTGAGCGGGTGGCCATCGCGGGGTTCCGCCGCATTGGGCGGGCATGCGTCATCCATGGTTCGACCTTTCATCGGTGGCGTCGAAGTAGGCGGCGAGCGCGGCGCGGGCGCCGTCGATCATCGCCGACACGTCAAGCGCGGTCTCGGTTTCGGGCGTCCGCAGCAGCACCTCGCCGGGGCCGAGCGCCGGGTCGGCGACGATGGTCAGCTGCAGCCCGTCGCGATCCGCCAGCAGCGCGGTGATGACCGGGACCTGGGTTTCGGCGATTCGCAGCTCGAGCGGCGCCGCCATGTCACGTACCGCGGCCTGCTCCAGAAGCTGCCGCAGATGCAGCGCTGCGGTAGTGTCTTCGAGGCCGGGCAGCAGCTGTTCGCACAGCGCGTCGAACAGCGGTCGCAGCGCGCCCAGCACATGCGCCTGCGCTTCGGCATAGGCGAAATCGATGTCGTCGAAACGCTGGACCAGCGTCGCCGACAGCGCGGCCTGGTCGGCCTGTGCCGCGGCCTGCGCCTCGGCGACGCCGGCCGCGTGGCCGAGGCGCCACTCGGGCGACGGGCCCGGGTCGCTTGGCCCGACCTCGTCGAACGACTCCAGAAAGCCGGTTTGCGGCATGTCAGGCACGCTCCGTATCGTCGGGATCCTCGACCCAGCTCTGCAGGATCTGGATGGTTTCGTCCTGGCGCTCCTCGATCAGCCGGCGCAGCCGGTCGACCGGATCGGCCTCGTCGCCGGCGTCGCCCGGGGCCGACAGCCTGGGGGTGGCGCCCGGCGACGCCGCCTGCGCCCCG
>JBFGEI010000012.1:0-23456 GCA_041580155.1 Limimaricola sp. | reverse complement strand
CGGCTGCGGCGCGACCATGTCGTCAGCACCCGCCCCCATCGCCAAGGCGATCTTCCATGACCACCTATGATGACGCCTGGGTCGCCTCGGAAGAGGCCAAGCGCAAGTACATGGCCGAGCACGGCCTCTACCGCGAAGACGACGAGCATGCCTCCTGTGGCGTAGGCCTCGTCGTCGCGATCGACGGCACGCCATCGCGCGCGGTGGTCGAAAAAGGCATCGCCGCGCTCAAGGCGGTCTGGCACCGCGGCGCCGTCGACGCCGACGGCAAGACCGGCGACGGTGCCGGCATCCACGTGCAGATCCCGCGCGCCTTCTTCGAGGACCAGATCCGCCGCACCGGCCACGAGCCGATGGCCGACCGCCGCATCGCCGTGGGTCAGGTGTTCCTGCCGCGCAACGATTTCGGCGCGCAGGAGACCTGCCGGACCATCGTCGAGACCGAAGTGCTCCGCATGGGCCACTATATCTATGGCTGGCGCCACGTTCCCGTCGACGTCACCTGCCTCGGCGAAAAGGCCAATGCCACGCGCCCCGAGATCGAGCAGATCCTGATCCGCTGCGAAAAGGACATCGACGAGGAGCAGTTCGAGCGCGAGCTCTACATCATCCGCCGCCGCATCGAGCGCGCCGCGATTGCCGCCGGTGTGCGCGAGCTTTACCTCGCCTCGCTGTCGTGCCGCAGCGTGATCTACAAGGGCATGATGCTCGCCGAGCAGGTGGCCGTGTTCTATCCCGACCTGCTGGACCCGCGCTTCGAGAGCGCCTTCGCGCTCTATCACCAGCGCTATTCCACCAACACCTTCCCGCAGTGGTGGCTGGCCCAGCCCTTCCGCATGCTCGCCCACAACGGCGAGATCAACACGCTCAAGGGCAACACCAACTGGATGAAGAGCCACGAGATCCGCATGGCGTCCTCCACGTTCGGGGAGATGGCCGAGGACATCAAGCCGATCGTGCCGCAGGGCAGCTCCGACTCGGCCGCGCTCGATTCGGTGTTCGAGGTGCTGGTACGCGCCGGGCGCAACGCGCCGATGGCCAAGACCATGCTGGTGCCCGAGGCCTGGTCGAAGTCGGCGGTCGAGATGCCGCAGGCCTGGCAGGACATGTACGCCTATTGCAACGCGGTGATGGAGCCGTGGGACGGTCCGGCCGCGCTGGCGATGACCGACGGCCGCTGGGTCTGCGCCGGTCTCGACCGCAACGGCCTGCGGCCGATGCGCTACGTGGTCACCGGCGACGGGCTGCTGATCGCCGGTTCCGAGGCCGGCATGGTGCCGGTCGACGAGCGCAGCGTGATCGAGAAGGGCGCGCTCGGCCCGGGCCAGCTGATCGCGGTCGACATGAAGAACGGCGGGCTGTTCCACGATTCCGAGATCAAGGACCGGCTCGCTGCCAGCCAGCCGTTCGGCGACTGGATCGAGAAGGTGGTGAACCTCAACGATATCCTGCGCGACGTGCCCGAAGAGCCGCTGTTCGAGGGCGCCGAGCTGCGCCGCCGGCAGATCGCCGCCGGCTATTCGATCGAAGAGCTGGAGCAGGTGCTCGCGCCGATGGCCGAGGACGGCAAGGAGATGATCGCCAGCATGGGTGACGACACCCCGTCGGCGGTGCTGTCGACCCAGTATCGTCCGCTGTCGCACTTCTTCCGGCAGAATTTCTCGCAGGTCACCAACCCGCCGATCGACAGCCTGCGCGAAACTCGCGTGATGTCGCTGAAGACCCGGTTCGGCAACCTCAAGAACGTGCTCGACGAAAGCTCCAGCCAGGCCGAGATCCTGGTGCTGGAAAGCCCGTTCATCGCCAACGCCGAATTCGACGTGATGGTCGAGCAGTTCGGCGACCAGGTCGCCTTCATCGACTGCAGCTTCCCGGCGGGCGGCGCCTCGGACGGGCTGCGCGCCGGTCTTGAACGGATCCGTGCCGAGGCCGAGGACGCGGTGCGGTCGGGCGCCGGACACATCGTGCTGACCGACCAGCATCAGGACGACGACAAGGTCCCGATGCCGATGATCCTCGCCACCTCGGCGGTGCACAGCTGGCTGACCCGCAAGGGCCTGCGGACCTTCTGCTCGATCAACGTGCGCTCGGCCGAATGCATCGATCCGCATTACTTCGCGGTGCTGATCTCGTCCGGCGCCACCACGGTCAACGCCTACCTGGCGCAGGACAGCATCGCCGACCGGCTGAACCGCGGTCTGATCGAGGGCACACTGACCGACGCGACCCGGCGCTACCGCGCCGCGGTCGACGCCGGTCTGCTGAAGATCATGGCGAAGATGGGGATTTCGGTGATCTCGTCCTATCGCGGCGGGTTGAACTTCGAGGCGGTCGGTCTGAGCCGCGCGATGTGCGCCGAGTATTTCCCCGGCATGCACAGCCGGATCTCGGGCATCGGCCTGACCGGCATCCAGAAGAAGCTCGAAGAGGTGCACCAGCGCGGCTGGCAGAAGGGCCAGGGCGATCTTGGCGCGCTGCCGATCGGCGGCTTCTACAAGGCGCGCCGTTCGGGCGAGAAGCACGCCTGGGAAGCGACCACCATGCACATGCTGCAGGCCGCCTGCGACCGCGCGTCCTACGAGCTGTGGACCCAGTACTCCAAGACGATGCAGGGCAACCCGCCGATCCATCTGCGCGACCTGCTGGCGATCAAGCCGATGGGCGAGGCGATCCCGATCGAGCAGGTCGAGAGCATCACCTCGATCCGCAAGCGCTTCGTCACCCCCGGCATGAGCCTGGGGGCGCTGTCGCCCGAAGCGCACAAGACGCTGAACGTCGCGATGAACCGGATCGGCGCCAAGTCCGACAGCGGCGAGGGCGGTGAGGATCCGGCGCACTTCAGCCCCGAGGCCAACGGCGACAACCCGTCGGCCAAGATCAAGCAGGTGGCGAGCGGTCGCTTCGGCGTCACCGCCGAATACCTCGGCGCCTGCGAAGAGCTGGAGATCAAGGTGGCCCAGGGCGCCAAGCCCGGCGAGGGCGGCCAGCTGCCCGGCATGAAGGTCACCAAGCTGATCGCGCGGCTGCGGCATTCGACCGAAGGGGTCACGCTGATCTCGCCGCCGCCGCACCACGACATCTACTCGATCGAGGACCTGGCGCAGCTGATCTACGACCTGAAGCAGATCAACCCGCGCGCCAAGGTGACGGTGAAGCTGGTGTCGTCGTCGGGCGTCGGCACCATCGCGGCGGGCGTGGCCAAGGCCAAGGCCGACGTGATCCTGATCTCGGGCCACAACGGCGGCACCGGGGCCAGCCCCGCGACCTCGATCAAATACGCGGGCCTGCCGTGGGAGATGGGCCTCACCGAGGCGCATCAGGTGCTGTCGATGAACAACCTGCGCGGCCGGGTGACGCTGCGCACCGATGGTGGTCTGCGCACCGGGCGCGACATCGTCATGGCGGCGATGCTCGGGGCCGAGGAATACGGCATCGGCACCGCGGCGCTGATCGCGATGGGCTGCATCATGGTGCGGCAGTGCCAGTCCAACACCTGCCCGGTGGGGGTCTGCACCCAGGACGAGGCGCTGCGCGGCAAGTTCACCGGCAACGCCGACAAGGTGGTGAACCTGATCACCTTCTACGCCACCGAAGTGCGCGAGATCCTCGCCAGCATCGGCGCCCGGTCGCTGGGCGAGGTGATCGGCCGCGCCGATCTGCTGACCCAGGTCAGCCGCGGTTCGGCGCATCTCGACGATCTCGACCTGAACCCGCTGCTGATCACCGTCGATGGCGCGCAGCGGATCGTCTACGACCGCAACAAGCCGCGCAACGAGGTGCTCGACACGCTCGACGCCGAGATCGTCCGCGACGCGGCGCGGTTCCTCGACGACGGCGAGAAGATGCAGCTGCAATACGCGGTGCAGAACACCCATCGCACCATCGGCACCCGGACCTCGGCGCATATCGTCAAGAACTTCGGCATGCGCAACTCGCTGCAGTCGGACCACCTGACGGTCAAGCTGACCGGGTCGGCCGGGCAGTCGCTCGGCGCCTTCGCGGCGCCGGGTCTGAAGATCGAGGTGCAGGGCGACGCCAACGACTATGTCGGCAAGGGCCTGTCGGGCGGCATCATCGTGGTGCGGCCGTCGATGGCCAGCCCGCTGGTGGCCTCCGAGAACACCATCATCGGCAACACCGTGCTCTACGGCGCGACGGCGGGCCACCTGTTCGCCGCCGGCCGGGCCGGTGAACGCTTCGCGGTGCGCAACTCGGGCGCGCATGTGGTGATCGAAGGCTGCGGCACCAACGGCTGCGAATACATGACCGGCGGCGTCGCGGTGATCCTCGGCAGCATCGGCGCCAACTTCGGCGCCGGGATGACCGGCGGCATGGCCTATCTCTACGATCCCGAAGGCACCGCCGAGCCGCTGATGAACCTCGAGACGCTGGTCACCTGCGCGGTGACGGTGCCGCATTGGGAAGACCAGCTGAAGACGCTGATCGAACGGCACCAGATCGAGACCGGCAGCCGCAAGGCGGCCGAGATCCTGCAGCACTGGGATCTCGAGCGCGGCAACTTCCTGCAGGTCTGCCCGAAGGAGATGCTGCGTCACCTGACGCAGCCGCTGGCGTTCGAAGAGCAGGCGATCCCGGCCGAATAGGCCGCGACGCGGACGACACGACGGACGGGCCGGGGCGGCGACGCCCCGGCCCGTTCGCATTGCGGCGGCGGCGCTTGACCCGACCGGTGCCGCCGGGGTCTATGGCGGCATGTCGAAGCCCGTCTCCACCCGCAAGAAGAAGCCCGCCGGATCCAGCGCCGCCAAACCCCGGTCGGCGCCGCGCAGGTCGGCGCCGTTGACGCTTGGCCGGGTGGTCGGCTGGGCGCTGCGCGGCGCCGCCGCGGTGCTGGCGGTGCTGGCGCTGCTGGTGCTGCTGTTTTCGGTGCTGAACCCGCCGACCACGCCCTACATGCTGTCCGAGAGCGCCCGGCTTGGCGGCGTCGAGCGCGACTGGGTGGCGATGGACGACATCGCCCCGGTGATGGGCCGCGCCGCCGTCGCGGCCGAAGATGCCAACTTCTGCCTGCATTGGGGTCTGGATCTGGCGGCGATCCGCGCCGCGATGGAGCAGGGCGGCGCGCGCGGCGCCTCGACGATCAGCCAGCAGGTGGTGAAGAACGTGTTCCTGTGGCAGGGGCGGAACTGGTTTCGCAAGGCGCTCGAGGCGGCGCTGACCCCGGCGGTCGAGGCGGTCTGGTCGAAGCGTCGGATTCTCGAGGTCTACCTCAACGTCGCCGAATTCGACGAGGGGGTGTTCGGCGTCGGCGCCGCGGCGCGACACTATTTCGGGGTTTCGGCGGCCGATCTGACCGCGACCCAGGCCGGGCGTCTGGCGGCGATCCTGCCCGATCCGAAGAACCGCTCGGCCTCCGAGCCCAGCGACCGGGTGCGGGGCAGGGCGGCGCAGATTCTCGACGGCGCGGCGACCATCGCGGCCGATGGCAGGGCCGCCTGCTTCGAGAAATGACCGACGGGATTGAACAGCCTGCGGCGATGCGGCATTGAAGGGGCATGCAGACACCTCGCCCAGCCACCAACCGCCTGTACCACTTCCCGTTGTCGCCGTTCAGCCGCAAGGTCCGGCTCAGCCTCGCCGAGAAACGGATCGAGGTCGAACTGGTCGAAGAACGCTACTGGGAACAGGATCCCGACTTCCTGCGCCGCAACCCGGCCGGGAAGATTCCCGTGCTGAAGCTGGGCAACCGGCTGATGTCCGAGAGCGCGGCGATCTGCGAGTTCCTCGAGGAGCTGCACCCGAACCCGCCGTTGATGCCGAACGGCGCCGAGGCGCGCTACGAAGTGCGCCGGCTGGTGTCGTGGTTCGACGACAAGTTCAACTCCGAGGTGACCCGCAAGCTGATGGGCGAGCGGGTGTTCAAGAAGGTGATGGGCGGCGGCTACCCCGACAGCGCCAACGTCAAGGCCGGGTCCAAGGCGATCAAGTATCACCTCGACTACATGGCCTGGCTGCTGGACCAGCGGCGCTGGCTGGCCGGCAACGACATGAGCCTCGCCGATTTCGCCGCCGCGGCGCATCTGAGCTGCCTCGACTACATCTCGGACGTCGACTGGAACCGCCACGAGGTGGTCAAGGACTGGTACGCCAAGGTCAAGTCGCGCCCCGCGTTCCGGTCGCTGCTGGCCGACCAGGTGCCGGGCTTCCCGCCGCCGGCGCATTATGCCGATCTCGACTTCTGAGACCCTGACCGGCGGGCCGACGGCCCGCCGCGCGGCGCCGGATCGATGACCGCCGCCGATCTCAAGGCGCGGCTGCGCGACACCGCCCTGGCCGAGGGCTTTGCCGACATGGGGGTGTGCCGCCCCGACGCGATCCCCGAGGCCGCCGGCCGGCTGGCGCAATACGTCGACGAAGGCCGCCACGGCCAGATGGGATGGATGGCCGAGCGGATGGGCTGGCGCGGCGATCCGTCGGCGCTGTGGCCCGAGGCGCGGTCGGTCATCATGCTGGCCGAGGCCTACACCCCGCGGCACGACCCGCTCGAGGTGCTGCAGCGGCGCGACCGCGCCGCGATCAGTGTCTATGCACAGGGAAAAGACTACCACGACTTGGTGAAGAAGCGGCTGAAGCGGGTCGGGCGCTGGCTGCTCGACCAGGCGCCCGAGCACCAGATCAAGGTCTTCGTCGACACCGCACCGGTGATGGAGAAGCCGCTGGCGCAGGCCGCCGGTCTTGGCTGGCAGGGCAAGCACACCAACCTGCTGGGCCGCGGCATCGGCAACTGGGTGTTTCTCGGCGCGATCTTCACCACGGTCGAGCTGCCGGTCGACGCACCGGCCGCGGAGAACTGCGGCTCCTGCACCCGCTGTCTCGACATCTGCCCGACCAAGGCCTTCCCGGCGCCGTTCCAGCTCGATGCGCGGCGCTGCATCTCCTACCTGACGATCGAACACAAAGGCCCGGTACCCGAGGAATTCCGCACCGCCCTGGGCAACCGGATCTACGGCTGCGACGATTGCCTCGCGGTCTGCCCGTGGAACAAGTTCGCCCAGGAAGCGACCGAGATGCGCTACTTCGGCGACATCGGCGCACCGCCTCTGGCCGATCTTGCGCGGCTTGACGACGCCGGGTTCCGGGCGCTGTTCTCCGGCTCGCCGATCAAGCGGATCGGCCGCGACCGATTCCTGCGCAACGTCGGCTACGCGGTCGGCAACTCCGGCGACCCGGGGTTGCGCGACACCGCAAGGCTGCTGGCCGGCGACGCCGACCCGGTGGTGGCCGAGGCCGGGCGCTGGGCGCTGGACCGGCTGGAAGCCTAGCCGATACGGCCTAATTGCCTTGATAGACACCAGAAAGAGGAGACTCTCATGGCAAAGCTTCCGCCACTCATTCTTGCCGCTCTGCTGCCCGGCGCCGCGCTTGCGCAGGACACTGGCGCCCCGATCGACCGGGGTCCGGCAAACGCCGACTACCAGCCCGCCTTTCCGGAACAGACCCGAGCGCCGTCGCTGCCCGCGACCGAGGTCAGCATAAGCCCCTTCGCCGAGGGTCTCGAACACCCCTGGGGCATTGCGCCGCTGCCGGGCGGTGACTGGCTGGTGACCGAACGTCCCGGCCGGCTGCGCCGGATCGCCGCCGATGGCACGCTGTCCGACCCGATCACCGGCCTGCCCGAAATCGACGCCCGCAAGCAGGGCGGCCTGCTCGATGTCAACGTCAGCCCCGAGTTCGCAACCGACCGCATGGTGTATTTCACCTATGCCAAGCCGGTCGACGGCGGGACCGCGACCGCCGCCGGCCGCGGCGTGCTGTCCGAGGACGGCGCCGCGCTCGCCCAAGTCGAGGACATCTTCGTGCAGACCCCGGCCTCGGACGCGCCGATGCATTACGGGTCGCGGATCAGCTTCGGTGCCGATGGCCATGTGTTCATCACCACCGGCGAGCATTTCACCGACAAGGACCGGGTCAAGGCGCAGGACATCGAGACCACCTATGGTAAGGTCGTCCGGCTGAACCCCGACGGGTCGGTGCCGAGCGACAACCCCTTCGTCGGCGGCGACGGTCTGGACGAGATCTGGTCCTACGGCCACCGCAACATCCAGGGCGCCGCGGTCGACCCGGCAACCGGCGACTACTGGACCATCGAACATGGCCCGGCCGGCGGCGACGAGCTGAACCGCCCCGAGGCCGGCAAGAACTACGGCTGGCCGGTGGTCAGCTACGGTATCCGCTACGACGGCGGCCCGATCGGCGACGGGGCGCAGCAGGCCGAAGGCATGGAGCAGCCGGCCTATTACTGGGACCCGGTGATCGCGCCGGGCGGCATGACCTTCTACCAGGGCGATGCGTTCCCGGACTGGCAGGGCGACCTGCTGATCGGGTCGCTGAACCCCGGGGAGCTGGTGCGGCTGAGGCTCGAGGACGGCCGGGTGACCGGCGAGGAGAGCATCGGCAAGGGCAACGGCCGGATTCGCGACGTGCAATTGACCGAGACCGGCGAAATTCTGCTTCTGGTAGATTCGGAGGCTGGCGCCGTGCTGCGGGTCGGTCCGAAAAACTAGGCGGTTCATTCGTTTGGCTCGATCGCCGGGGTGTCGCGCGATGCCCCGGCCAAGACCCTGAACCGGCCGGATTCGGCGGCTTTTCGGCCCGGGTCACCACAGGGGCTGAAAAATGCCCGAGAATCGGCTAGGGTGCGGGCTCCTGATACTCTTGGGAGGATGTATTATGACCCGACACGTCATCGACAAGCCCTCGGACCGCAAGCCCGAAGTGCGGCTGCGTGAATATCTGCGACTGGCCCGCGCGGAGGCGCCCAACAAGGCAAGCCGCGAGTTGCATTCCCGGCCGACCGGCGCGCGCAGCGCGGCGCGGCTGCGACAGTATCTGCGTATCGATCGCGGCTACGAAGCCTGAGATCGACTGGCGGGGGCGGCGCCCCCGTTTTTCCGGTGACATGACGAACAAGTGCCGCGGCGGCGCGATCCGCCGCATCCCGATGGCGCGATGCGCAGCGGGGATGGCCGTTTCCGGTTGCGGGCGGCGGTGTGGCTTCTAGGGTCGGCGCGAGAGGTTTCCGCCGATGTCCACAGCCAAGCCCGCCCCATCCCAAGCCGCGCCGCGGTTCACCCAACCGCTGCGCGGCATTTCCTTCAAGGTGATGTCGGTCTGCGTCTTCGTCGCGATGGCGGCGCTGATCAAGGCGACCTCGGCGCATGTGCCGCCGGGCCAGGCGGTGTTCTTCCGGTCGCTGTTCGCGATGCCGGTGATCGTGACCTGGCTGCTGCTGCGCGGCGAGCTGCGTTACGGGCTGCGGACCCGGGCGCCGCTGGGCCATGTCTGGCGAGGCCTGGTCGGGACCGCGGCTATGGGGCTCGGGTTCACCGGGCTGGGGCTGCTGCCGCTTCCGGACGTCACCGCGATCGGCTATGCCGCGCCGCTGCTGGTGGTGATCTTCGCGGCGATGTTCCTGGGCGAAGAGGTGCGGGCGTTCCGGCTTTCGGCGGTGGCGCTGGGGCTGGTCGGGGTGCTGATCGTGCTGTCGCCGCGGATGTCGGTCGGCAGCGAGGCGCTGGATATCCGCGAAACGCTGGGCGCCGTCGTGGTGCTGGGGGGTGCCGTCTGCGCCGCGCTGGCGCAGGTCTTCGTGCGCAAGCTGACGATGACCGAAGGCACCGCGGCGATCGTGTTCTGGTTCTCGGTCACCGCGACGCTGCTGTCGCTGCTGACCATCCCCTGGGGCTGGGTCTGGCCGGCGCCTTCCGAACTGGCGATGCTGGTGACCGCCGGGCTGCTTGGCGGGGTCGGGCAGATCTTTCTGACCTCGAGCTACAGGCTGGCCGACGCGTCGCTGATCGCGCCGTTCGAATACGCCTCGATGCTGCTGGCGCTGGCGGTCGGCTTCTTCGTGTTCGACGAGATCCCGACCGTGACCATGCTGATCGGCGCCGGGATCATCATCTCGGCCGGGGTGCTGATCATCTGGCGCGAGCGGATGCTGGGGCTGGAGCGCGCCCGGCAACGCAAGGCGATGTCGCCGAACGGCTAGCGGCCGCGTCGACACGTTTGCCGCGCCGCGCGTTGCAGTGCCGCGCCACTAGCGCCGCGGCGTCGCCGGCGGTCTTGTGCGACGCCAGGGCTTCGGCCAACGATTGCCCAAGTGGATCACGGGCGGCGCGCCGCGTCGACGAAGGGGGGCCGATGCAGCAGACACCGCTCTGGGCGATCGTGGCGCTGGGCTTTGCCGGGCTGAACGCCGCCACCTACCTGCTGTTCGGCTGGGACAAGTGGCGCGCGCTGCGCCGCGGCGGGCGGGTGCCGGAACGCCGGCTGCTGCTGTTCGCGGCGCTGGGCGGCAGCCTTGGCGCCAAGGCGGCGCAGCGCAGCTTCCGGCACAAGATCGGCCGGCACCCCTTCGCCCGCAAGCTCAATGTCTTGCTGGGGCTGCAGGTCGCCGGGCTGCTGGCGCTCGGGGCGTGGTGGCTCAGTCGATAAGCCGGTCGCGCAACGCCGAGACCCGGCGTCGCAGATCCGCCAGTTCGTCGAGATCCAGACCGGTGGCAGCAAGGATCGCGTCCGGCACGTGGCTGGCGCGGCGCTGCATGTCGCGGCCCTGATCCGTCAGCGCCACCAGCACCGTGCGCTCGTCCTTGGGATTGCGCGACCGGGTCAGCAGGCCGGCCGCCTCGAGCCGCTTCAGCAGTGGCGTCAGCGTGCCCGAGTCGAGCGACAGCGTCTGGCCCAGCTGCCCGACGCTTTGCGGCGTCTCGGCGGCCCAGAGCGCGACCAGCACCAGGTATTGCGGATAGGTCAGCCCGAGCGGTTCGAGCAACCCGCGATAGGTGCGGGTCAGCGCGTGGTTCGCCGAATACAGCGAATAGCAGATCATGTCGGCAGGGTTCATCGGAGTGGCCATGTCCCGGGGATAAATTGCGCGCAATCTCGTTGCAAGGGATTGACCCTCCGACGCGGCCGGGTATTTATCGTGCACAATACAATTGCTCAAAACCAAATGGAGAATCGCATGACGATCACCCCGGTCTACACCGCTACCGCAACCGCCTCGGGCGGCCGCGATGGCCGGTCCCGCACGCTCGACGGCAGCCTCGACGTCAAACTGGCGACGCCGAAGGAAATGGGCGGCGACGGCAACGGCAACAACCCCGAGCAGCTGTTCGCCGCTGGCTACGCCGCCTGCTATGTCGGCGCGATGAAATACGCGGCGTCGCAGGACAAGACCCTGCCGCGGGTGCCGGCCGACATCGCGGTGCAGGCCAACGTCGGCATCGGCGCCCGCGCCGATCAGGGCTTCGGCCTGACGGTGACGCTCGAGGTCACCTTGCCGGGGATCGAGCGCGAGGCGGCGCAGCGGCTGATCGATGCCGGCCACGGCATCTGCCCCTACAGCCACGCCACCCGCGGCAACATCGACGTGGTGACCACGCTGAAGGATCTGGCCGCGGCCTGATCGAGGCATCCGGTTCGGCCGTTGCAAGGGGCGCCTCCTGACCGGGGCGCCCTTTTTGCTTTGCTGACACGGCGACGGACCACGCGGGCAGGTTCGAAAAGGTTTCGCGTTTCCTGGAAAAGTGACCGGTTCTTCATGCGCAGGAGATGCTGCAAAATCGCACGCTTTGCGCCCTTCTGTTGCGAGACGCACCGACCTATCTGCTAACCACACCCCGACGACGGGGCGCTTTAATAGAACCAAGGATACCTCCCATGACCAAGACCATTGCACTCGCCCTCGTTGCCGCTCTTGCCGCCGGCACCACCGCTTCCGCCGCGACCACCAGCGGTTTCGGCCTGCAGCGCACCGCTGACTCGGCCAGCACGATCAACCTCGACCTGGTGCGTTCGGACACCGGCGGTTCGGTCCAGATCCTCGACTACAGCAACGGCGGCAAAGGCGAAGTCCTCGGCGGCAAGCCGCTGAACGTCGGCGCCAACCTCGATGTCCGCATCAATCTCGAGCGCAAGCCGTTCAGCGACGTGATGGCCGTTCTCTACGACGCCGACGGCAACCAGGTTGCCCAGCAGCGTCTGGTGCTGAACGACTGATCCACCTCGGTTCAGGGTCGCATTGACCCGTCGTAGCGCATGGCCCGCGGGGAGAGATCCCCGCGGGCCTTGTCGTGTCCGGACCAGCCCCGGCACCTGTGCCATCGCCGCCGCGTGCGGGCCGCGACCGGCGATCTTGCTGCACTGCAAAATTCCTGATGACAGGGCTGCGCGGCGGCATTAGCGTCGCGCGGCGGCGGGCGCTGCGACACGAGCTTCGTGCCTGTCAGCGACGCACCGTCCGCGAAGATCTTCTGGATGGTCCCAATGCTGTTTGAACTCGGGGCCATGGCCCCCTACGCCGCGATCGCCTTGATGATCGGCGTGTTCGTCGTCTTCGTTCTGGAATTGCGGTCGCCCGACGTGGTGGCGTTCTGCGGCGCTGCGCTGGCGCTTGCGCTGGGGCTGGTCAGCACCGACGACGTGCTCAAGGCGGTGGCCAACCCGGCGCCCGCCACCATCGCCGCGATGTTCGTGCTCAGCGCCGCGCTGGTGCGCACCGGGGTGCTCGAGGCGGCGACGGCCGGGTTGAAGCAGCGGGTCAGGACCCGGCCGGTGGTCACCATGGTGCTGTTCTTCGGCGCCGCCGCCGCGGCCTCGGCCTTCATGAACAACACCCCGGTGGTGATGGTGCTGATCCCGGTGGTCATCGCGCTGGCGCGCGAGATGAACCTCGGCGCCTCGAGGCTGCTGATGCCGCTGTCGTTCATGGTGATCCTTGGCGGCACCTGTTCGCTGATCGGCACCTCGACCAACCTGCTGGTCGATGGCGTCGCCCGCGATCTCGGGCTGGCGCCGTTCTCGCTGTTCGAGATCGCGCCGCTCGGCATCGCGGTGGCGCTGGTCGGTGGCGGCTTCCTGGCGCTGGCGGCGCCGCGGCTGCTGCCGGACCGGCAGACCGTCGGCGGCACCGTCAACAGCCGCAACCAGCGGTCCTGGCTGGTCGAGCTGTTCGTTCCTGCCGGGTCGCCGCTGATCGGCCGCGACATCGCCCAGGTGCCGGACTTCCGCCGCGGCGGCGGCCGGGTCGTCGACCTGGTGCGCGGTGACGCGTCGCTGCGCGCCAACCTCGGGGCCGAGCTGCTGCAGGCTGGCGACATCGTGGTGGTGAAAACCGCCGATGCCGAGATCATGGGGTTCCGCGAGGGTGCCGCCGCCGGCGTGTCGATCGACGGCGCCGAGGCTTCGACGGCGCGGCCCAGCACCGTGGTCGAAGCGCTGGTCGGGCCGAACACCCGCGCCGTCGGGCGGCTGATCGGCCGGCTGCGCTGGCGCCGGCACTATGGCGTCTACCCGATGGCGCTGCACCGCGAGGGCGGGTCGGTCGACCTGCGGCTGAGCGAGCTGCGGCTGGAGATCGGCGACACGCTGCTGCTCGATGGCGCGTCCGAGGACATCGCCCGGCTGGCCGAGGACCAGGGGCTGATTTTGCTGTCGCCGGTCACCAGCCGGGCCTACCGGCGGTCCAAGGCGCCGATCGCGATCGGCATCATGGTCGCGGTGGTGCTTGCCGCCGCGCTCGACATCGCGCCGATCCTGCCGCTGTCGCTGATCGGCGTCGCGGTGGTGCTGCTGACCAAATGCGTCGATGCCGACGAGGGCATGGGCGCGATCGACGGTCGGCTGCTGCTGCTGATCGTGTCGATGCTGACGCTGGGCATGGCGCTCGACAGCTCGGGGGCGCTGACGCTGATCGTCGACGCGCTGTCGCCGCTGCTCGGGATGGCCAGCCCGCTGCTGGCGCTGGCGCTGGTCTACGCCTTCACCTCGATCCTGACCGAGCTGGTGACCAACAACGCGGTCGCGGTGCTGATGACGCCGATCGCCGCCGGCATCGCGATCCAGCTCGGGCTTGATCCGCGGCCCTTCGTGGTGGCGGTGATGTTCGGCGCCAGCGCGTCCTTCGCGACGCCGATCGGCTACCAGACCAACACGCTGGTCTACAACGCGGGCGGCTACCGGTTCAGCGACTTCCTGCGGATCGGCATTCCGATGAACCTGATCGTCGGCGCCGCGACCGTGCTGATCGTGCCGCTGATCTGGCCGCTGGTGCCGTGACGGCGGCTGGCCGGAACGCAAAAGGGGCGGCACCTCGCGGTGCCGCCCCGTGTCGTTGCGGGCCGGAAAAGCGTCAGGCCCGAACCAGCTTCTCGTAGCTTTCCGAGACGTCGCGGGTCAGCGCGCCGACCTCGAAGTTGTAATCGCCGATCTGGCCCACAGGGGTGATCTCGGCAGCGGTGCCGGTCAGCCAGCACTGCTCGAAGCCCTCGAGTTCGCCGGCCTCGATCCGGCGCTCGTGCACCGTGATGCCCTTGTCCTTCAGCATGCCGATCACGGTCTGCCGGGTCAGCCCGTTCAGGAAGCAGTCGGCCAGCGGGGTGTGAACCTCGCCATCCTTGACGAAGAAGATGTTGGCGCCGGTCGCCTCGGCAACATAGCCGCGGTAGTCGAACATCATCGCGTCGGAACAGCCCTTCGCCTCGGCGGCGTGCTTGGACATGGTGCAGATCATGTAGAGACCGGCGGCCTTGGCCTGGCTCGGCGCGGTGGCCGGGTCGGGGCGGCGCCACTTCGCGATGTCGAGCTTGGCGCCCTTCATCTTGGCGTCGCCGTAGTAGCTGCCCCATTCCCAGGCCGCGACCGCCATCCGCACCGGGTTGCGCTGCGACGCGACACCCATGTCGGGGCCGGCGCCGCGCCAGGCCAGCGCCCGCACATAGGCGTCGGTCCAGCCGTTGGCCTTCAGCACCGCGTATTTCGCGGTCTCGATCTCGTCGACCGAATAGGGGATCTCGAAATCCAGCAGCTCGGCCGAGCGCCGGAACCGTTCGGAATGCTCGCGGCCCTTGAAGATCTTGCCGTTGTAGCAGCGCTCGCCCTCGAACACCGACGACGCGTAGTGCATCGCATGGGTCAGGATATGGACGTTGGCGTCGCGCCATTCGACCAGCTGGCCGTCCATCCAGATCTTTCCGTCACGATCGTCATAGGCTGCGGCCATCGGATTCTCCCTTGAAGTCGGACACATCAGCGCAACGCCCGCGGGACATAAAGTTGCGCAATATGGGCTCAGCGCTATCGGTTCGCCCTTGGAATGTCAACATCGCTGACGTATTGTGCGTTTGGCGAAACAAGAGGAGCACCGCATGGCCGACGGACCGGCACCGCAAGGTGGTCAAAGCCTGCTGTTCCTCACCGACGAACAGCTGCGCAAGGGCATCGAGGCGATGTACTTCGCCTATCGCGGCTTCACCGCGGATCCCGACCGGATCCTCCAGGACAAGGATATGGGTCGGGCGCATCACCGCGCAATCCATTTCATACACCGCAGCCCCGGCACCACCGTGTCCAACCTGATGGCGATCCTCGGGGTCACCAAGCAGTCGCTGAACCGGGTGCTGCGGGCGCTGATCGAGACCGGGCTGGTCGAGGCCCGGGTCGGCCGCAAGGACCGACGCGAGCGTCACCTGCACCTGACCGCCGAAGGTGCCGCGCTGGAGCGCGAGCTGTCGGACGCGCAGCGCGAACGGATGCGGGCGGCCTACCGCACCGCCGGGCCGGTGGCGGTCGCCGGCTTCCGACAGGTGCTCGAGGCGATGATGGACGACGACATCCGCCGGCAGTACGAGGCGCTGACCGAGCGGAGGACGACATGAGTGATCTCGCGCATCTGCTGATCGTGGACGACGACGCGCGGCTGCGCAGCCTGTTGCAGAAATTCCTGTCGCGGCACGGCTTCCTGGTCACCGGGGCGCGCGACGCCGACCACGCGCGGCGGCTGCTCACCGGGCTCGACTTCGACATGATCGTGATGGACGTGATGATGCCCGGCGAGGACGGCATCAGCCTGTGCCGCGACCTGCGGTCGAAGCGCGCGGTGCCGATCCTGCTGCTGACCGCGCGCGGCGAAACCGGCGACCGGATCGCCGGGCTCGAGGCCGGTGCCGACGACTACCTGTCGAAGCCGTTCGACCCGAAAGAGCTGCTGCTGCGGATCAACGCGGTGCTGCGTCGCTTGCCGGCGGCCGAACCCGCCGCGGTGCTGCCCAAGGTGCTGCACTTCGGTGCGTTTCGCTACGACATCCTGCGTGGCGAGATGTGGGAAGGCGACGACCAGGTCCGGCTGACCGCGACCGAAAGCCAGCTGATGCGGATCTTCTCGGCCCGGCCCGGCGAGGCGGTGACACGGGCCCAGCTGGTCGAGGAACTCGACCGCGGCGGCGGCCAGGCGCAGGAGCGCGCCGTCGACGTGCAGATCACCCGGCTGCGGCGCAAGTTCGAGACCGATCCGCGGCAGCCGCGCTACCTGCAGACGGTGCGCGGCGAAGGCTACATGCTGAACCCCGACTGACGCCGGACCGGCTTGTGTCGCGGCCCGGTTTGCTGTTGCCTGCACCGCATGTCCACAGCACTGATCACCCACCCCGATTGTCTTGGCCACGTCACCCCGACCGGCCATCCCGAACAGGTCGCGCGGCTCGACGCGGTGCTTGGCGCGCTGCGCGATCTGCCGCTGCGCCGGGTCGACGCGCCGATGGCGGCCGAGGCCGACCTGCTGCGGGTGCACCCGAAATCGCATCTCGACGCGCTGCGCCGCGCCGCGCCGGACAGCGGCTGGCGGTCGCTTGATCCGGACACCCACATGTCGCCGGGCAGCCTGGCGGCGGCGTGGCGCGCGGCCGGCGCGGCGATCCGCGGCGTCGACCTGGTGTTGTCGGGCGAGGTCGCCAACGCCTTCGCCGCTGTGCGCCCGCCCGGGCACCACGCCGAATCCGAGACCGCGATGGGGTTCTGCCTGTTCGGCAATGTCGCCGCCGCGGCGAAGCACGCGCTGGATCACCACGGTCTGCGCCGGGTCGCGATCATCGACTTCGACGTGCACCACGGCAACGGCACCCAGGCGCTGGTCGAGGACGACCCGCGGATCCTGTTCTGCTCGACCCACGAGATGCCGCTGTACCCGGGCAGCGGCGACCCGTCCGACACCGGGCCGCACGACACGATCGTCAACGTCGCGATGCGCGACGGCGATGGCGGCAAGGCGCTGCTGGCGGCGCTCGAGCGGCAGGTCTTTCCACGGGTCACCGACTTCGCGCCCGAGCTGATTCTGGTCTCGGCCGGGTTCGACGCGCATCGCGCCGATCCGCTGGCCGGGATGCGGCTCGAGACGGCGGATTTCGCCACGATCACCGCCCGGATCTGCGATTTGGCCGACGCGCTGTGTAGCGGCCGCGTGGTATCCGCGCTCGAAGGCGGCTATGACCTCGAGGCGCTGGGCGCATCGGTCGCGGCGCATGTCGGAATATTGGAGGAACGGGGCAGATGACGGACCAGACACCCGTGGGCGAGCTGAGCTTCGAGCAGGCGATCCGCGAGCTCGAGCAAGTGGTCGGCAAGCTGGAGCGCGGCGACGTCGCGCTCGACGATTCGATCGCGTTGTACCAGCGCGGCGCCGAGCTGAAGGCGCGCTGCGAGGCCAAGCTGACCGAGGCCGAGGAGAAGGTCGCCAAGATCACCCAGGGCCCGGACGGCCAGGCCGCCGGGACCGCGCCGCTCGATGACTGAGCGGTTTGCCGCCGCGCTGGCGGCGGCTGCGGCAGACACCCAAGCGCTGCTGGACCGGGTGATCGCAGCGCAGGGCGACCTTCCGGTGACCCGGGCGATGCGCCACGCGGTGATCGGCGGCAAGGGGCTGCGCGGCTTCCTGGTGCTTGAATCGGCGCGGCTGCACGGGGTGGCGCGCGATGCCGCGATCTACCCGGGCGCGGCGATCGAGGCGTTGCACGCCTACAGCCTGGTGCATGACGACCTGCCCTGCATGGATGACGACGACCTGCGCCGGGGCCGGCCGACGGTACATGTCGCCTGGGACGAGGCGACCGCGGTGCTGGCCGGCGACGCGCTGCAGACCCTGGCGTTCGAGCTTTGCGCCGATCCGGCTGCCGGGTCGGCCGAGGCGCGTCTGGCGCTGGTCGCCGCGCTGGCCCGCGCCGCGGGCGCCGAAGGCATGGTGCGGGGTCAGGCGCTTGATATCGCCGCCGAAACCGCGGCCGAGCCGCTTACCTTGTCGCAGATCACCGCGCTGCAGCAGGGCAAGACCGGGGCGTTGATCGGCTGGTCGGCGCGGGCCGGGGCGGTGATCGCCGGCGCCGACCAGGCGCCGCTGGCCGACTATGCCACGGCGCTCGGGCTGGCGTTCCAGATCGCCGACGACATCCTCGACGTCGAGGGCGACGCCGGGCTTGTCGGCAAGGCGGTCGGCAAGGACGCCGGCGCCGGCAAGGCGACCTTCGTGTCGCTGCTTGGGCTGGGGCCGGCAAAGGCCCGTGCCGCCGAGCTGGTCGAGACCGCCTGTGACGCGCTGTCGCCTTATGGGGCGCAGGCGGAAACCTTGCGGGCCGCCGCCCGTTTCGTTATCGCCCGCGACAGCTGAAAGGGCCGCGCCATGACCGAGCAGACGCCGAACCGGCCGCAGACGCCGACACTCGACCGGGTGCACATCCCCGCCGATCTCAAGCATCTCGACGACGCCGAGCTGCGCCGCGTCGCCGACGAGCTGCGCGCCGAGACGATCAGCGCGGTGTCCGAGACCGGCGGCCATCTTGGTGCCGGCCTCGGGGTGATCGAGCTGACCGTCGCACTGCACGCGGTGTTCGACACGCCGCGCGACCGGCTGATCTGGGACGTGAGCCACCAATCCTACCCGCACAAGATCCTGACCGGGCGCCGCGACCGGATCCGCACGCTGCGCCAGAAGGACGGGCTGTCGGGCTTCACCAAGCGGTCCGAAAGCCCTTACGATCCGTTCGGCGCGGCGCATAGCTCGACCTCGATCTCGGCGGCGTTGGGCCTCGCGGCGGCGCGCGATCTGGGTGGACGCGGTCTCGAGGGCGAGAGCATCGGCGATTGCATCGCGGTGATCGGCGACGGCGCGATGAGCGCCGGCATGGCCTTCGAGGCGATGAACAACGCCGGGCATCTGGGCAAGCGGCTGATCGTGATCCTGAACGACAACGAGATGAGCATCGCGCCGCCGGTCGGCGCGATGTCGTCCTACCTGTCGCGGCTTTATGCCGGCGCGCCGTTCCAGGAGTTCAAGGCGCTGGCGAAGGGCGCGGTGAGCTTCCTGCCGTCGCCGCTGCAGGAGGGCGCGAAGCGCGCCAAGGACGTGCTGAAGCACATGACCGTCGGCGGCACGCTGTTCGAGGAGCTCGGGTTTTCCTATCTCGGACCGATCGACGGGCATGACATCGACCAGCTTCTGTCGGTGCTGCGCACCGTGAAGTCGCGCGCCACGGGGCCGATCCTGATCCACGCGATCACCAGGAAGGGCAAGGGCTACGCCCCGGCCGAAGACGCGCTGGACCGCGGTCACGCCACCGCAAAGTTCGACCTCGTCACGGGCAAGCAGTCCAAGGCGAAGAGCAACGCACCATCCTACACCGCAGTTTTTTCCGACAGCCTCGTCAAGCTGGCGGAGTCCGACGACAAGATCGTCGCGGTGACCGCCGCGATGCCCGACGGCACCGGGTTGGCGAAGTTCATGGAGCGGTTCTCGCGGCGCTGCTTCGATGTCGGCATCGCCGAGCAGCACGCGGTGACCTTCGCGGCCGGCCTGGCGGCGGGCGGCATGAAGCCGTTCTGCGCGATCTATTCGACCTTCCTGCAGCGCGGCTACGACCAGGTGGTGCACGACGTCGCGATCCAGCGGCTGCCGGTGCGCTTCGCGATCGACCGGGCCGGGCTGGTCGGCGCCGACGGCGCCACCCACGCCGGCAGCTTCGACACCGCCTTCCTGGCCAACCTGCCGGGATTCGTGGTGATGGCGGCGGCCGACGAGGCCGAGCTGTGCCGCATGGTGGCGACCGCGGCGGCGCATGACGACGGCCCGATCGCGTTCCGGTTTCCGCGCGGCGAAGGCGTCGGCATCGAGCTGCCGGCCGAGCCGCGGCCGCTCGAGATCGGCAAGGGCCGGGTGGTCCGCGAGGGCAGCCGCGTGGCGCTGCTGTCGTTCGGCACCCGGCTGTCGGAAACCCTGAAGGCGGCCGAGTCGCTGGCCGCGCGCGGCATCAGCCCGACCGTGGCCGATGCCCGCTTCGCCAAGCCGCTGGACCGAGAGCTGATCCTGCGGCTGGCCCGCGACCACGAGGCGCTGATCACCATCGAGGAGGGCGCGGTCGGCGGCTTCGGCAGCCACGTGGCGCAGCTGCTGGCCGACGAGGCGGTGTTCGACACCGGGTTGAAGTTCCGCTCGATGGTGCTGCCGGACATCTTCATCGACCAGGCCAGCCCGGCCGACATGTACGCGACCGCCGGGCTGTCGGCGGCCGATATCGAAGCCAAGGTGCTGCAGGTGCTGGACGTCGGGATGATCGGCAAGCGCGCCTGACCCGGTCCGGTAACCGGCCTCGGGGGGCATCGAGCCCCCGCTCGGCCGGGCTGCCGCGGATCAGTCGTCGATGTCGCCCTGCGCCAGCAGCGCCGCCAGCCCGGCGCGGTAATCCGGGTGGAGCAGCCTGACCCCGAGTTCGGTCTTGATCCGGTCGTTCCGCACCTTCTTGGATTCGGCGTAGAAGCTGCGCGCCATCGGCGACATCTCGGCGGTGTCGAAATCGACCGCCTCCGGCAGCGGCAGGCCGAGCAGCGTCGCGGCGTGGCCGATCACCTCCTGCGGCGGCGCCGGATCGTCGTCGCACAGGTTGTAGACCGCGCCCGGGTTCGGCCGCGCGATCGAGGCCGCCAGCACCTGCGCGATGTCGTCGACGTGGATCCGGCTGAACACCTGGCCCGGCTTGATGATCCGCCGCGCCGTTCCGGCCCGGACCTTGGCGAAGGGGCCGCGGCCGGGGCCGTAGATCCCGGCCAGCCGGAAGATGTGCAGCGGCAGCCCCGGGATCGCCCGCCACTGCGCCTCGGCGGCGACCCGGGCCTTGCCGCGACGGGTGGCAGGCAGAAGCGCGCTGTCCTCGTCGACCCAGCCGCCGTCGCGATCGCCGTAGACCCCGGTGGTCGACAGGTAGCCGACCCATGCGAATTGCCCGGCCCGCGCCGCGATTGCATCGTGCCAGTCGGCCAGCACCGGATCGCCCTGCGCATCCGGCGCGGCCGAGACCAGCAGGTGGGTCGCCGCGTCGAGCGCCGCGGTCAGGTCGGCACCGGGCCAGATCAGCGGCTCGACGCCCTCGGCGCGCAGCGCCTCGGCCTTGTCGGCGCTGCGGGTGGTTCCGATGACGCGCCAGCCGTCCGGCAGCAGGCGGGTCAGAGCGCGGGCGGAATAGCCGTGGCCGAAGGAAAGAAGCGTGTTCATGTCGCCGTTGTCGCGCCCTTGCCGGGACGATGCAATGGCGGGTCGGATCATCGGGTCCGGCCAAGCCGGCGCAGGGTTTCGGGGTCGGGCCCGTCGCAGAAGGCGTCGAGCAGCGCCGCGAACACCGGGTCGGCGCCGGGCTGCGCCGCGAACAGCGTCGCCGAGCTGCGCAGCTTGATCGCGTCGATGCGCCCGAGGATCTCTTGGGCCGACCGGCCGCGATGCCCGAGCATGGCGTGCGAGATCTCCAGCAGCCGCGGTCCGAGAACCGGGTGCGCCAGGTAGCCGCGCGCTTCGGCCGCATCCTCGATGCCGTAGCGCCGCGCCATCTCCGAGCGCCCGAGGCCGCGCAGCTGCGGCCAGACGAACCAGATCCAGTGGCTGCGCTTGGCGCCGTCGCGGATCTCGACCAGCGGCTGCGGCCAGATCGCCTGCTGCGCCATGACGAACCGCTCGAGGCTCATGCCAGCAGCCGCAGCAGCGCCCGTTCGGGCTTTCGCAGCCCGGCCCGGTCGGGCAGGTCCGAAAACAGCGCCTCGCGATCCTCTGGAGCGGCCGCGTGCAGCGCGATGACCCTGGGATGGATGTAGCTGTTGCGGGCGATGCTCGGGGTGTTGTGCAGCCGTTCGGCGGCGGCCTCGCTCATCGCCTTGATGGTCAGCGCACCGGGCACCATCGCCTGCGCCAGCGCCGCCTCCGAGCCGGCCCAGGTGCGGAAGGTCTTGGCGGTGATGCCGTCGCGGCCGCTGATCTCGGCCAGCCTGGCGTTGACCTGGTCCGAGGACACGCCATGCGGCACCCCCTCGGCGTCGATCCAGCCGATCAGCTGCTTGCCGGGCAGGTCGTGCAGCTGGCCAAGAACCCGGTTCAGCGCCCGGTCCTTCAATTGCCGCGCCACCTTGCGACCGCCCTTGGCGGTGTAGCGCAGCTCGATCGCGCCATCGCGCAGACGGGCGTGGCGGCTGGTCAGCGTGGTGGCGCCGTAGGTGTCGTTCTGCGCCGCGTATTCCGGGTTGCCGACGCGGATCGACAGCCGGTCGATCAGCGCCAGCACCGCGGCGATGGCGAAGTCGAGATCGCCGGCCTCGCCCGAGAGATCGCGCTGGATCCGGCGCCGGATCGCCGGCAGGGCCTCGCCGAAGTCGATCAGGTGGTCGAACTTGTGGCTCTCGCGCCAGGCGCGCCAGTCGGGATGGTAGCGGTACTGCTTGCGGTCGCGCGCATCGAGCCCGGTGGCCTGCAGGTGCCCGCTGGGCTTGGGGCAGATCCACACCGCCTCGTAGGCGGGCGGCACCGCGAGCTGTTCGATCCGGCGGCGTTCGGCGCCGCGGTCGATCCGGGTTCCGTCCGGCGCAACGTAGGAAAAGCCGCGACCGCAGCGCCGGCGGCGGATGCCGGGTTCGCTGTCGGGGTAATAGACAAGCTGGGCGGGTGGTGGCATCTGCGGTCTCCTCGGTCGCGAAACGCCGCGATCGACCGGGCCGTTCCGCCGGCCCCGCTCACCTCTGCGTGGGGCGCTGCGATACCTCGGATGATCCGACGGCAGCGCCCGCCGGCCGCCGCCCCGGGGTTGCAAGGCACTGGCAACTGGTATGATATTCAGAGATGGAACCTGCCATCAAATCATGGGCCGACAGCGCCCCCCGTCTCGTCGCCGTGGCCGCTGGCCGCGCGGCCGCCGATCTGGTGATCCGCGGCGGTCGCCTGGTGAACGTGCAGAGCCGCGAGATCCTTGACGGCTGGGAGATCGCGGTCAGCGAGGGCCGTTTCGCCTATGTCGGCCCCGACGCCAGCCATTGCATCGGCCCGGACACCGAGGTGATCGACGCCGAAGCCCGCTACCTGATCCCCGGGCTCTGCGACGCGCATATGCACATCGAGAGCGGCATGCTGACCCCGGCGGAGTTCGCCGCGGCGGTGATTCCGCACGGCACCACCAGCATGTTCACCGACCCGCATGAGATCGCCAACGTGCTGGGTCTCGAGGGCGTGCGGATGATGCATGACGAGGCGCTGATGCAGCCGGTCAACATCTTCACCCAGATGCCGAGCTGCGCGCCCTCGGCGCCGGGGCTGGAGACGACGGGCCACGAGATTTCCCCCGAAGATGTCGCCGAGGCGATGT
>JBFGEI010000011.1:0-25264 GCA_041580155.1 Limimaricola sp. | reverse complement strand
GGGCGCGGTGGTGATCAGGTCGATGTCGTACTCGCGCTCGATCCGGTCGCGGATCACCTCGAGGTGCAGCAGCCCGAGAAAGCCGCAGCGGAAGCCGAAGCCCAGCGCCGCCGAGGTCTCCATTTCGTAAGAGAAGGAGGCGTCGTTCAGCGCCAGCTTCTCGATCGCGTCGCGCAGGTCCTCGAACTCGGCGCTGTCGACCGGGAACAACCCGCAGAACACCACCGGCTGCGCCGGCTTGAAGCCCGGGAGCGCCTTGTCGGCGCCCTTCTTTTCCGAGGTCACCGTGTCGCCGACGCGGGTGTCGCGCACCTGCTTGATCGAGGCGGTCAGAAAGCCGATCTCGCCGGGGCCGAGTTCGTCGACCGGCAGCATGCCGGGCTTGAACACGCCGATCCGGTCGACCTGGTGGATGCTGTCGTTCTGCATGAAGCGGATCCGGTCGTTCTTCTTCAGAACCCCGTCGATGACCCGGACCAGCACGATGACCCCGAGGTAGCTGTCGTACCAGCTGTCGACCAGCATCGCCTTCAGCGGCGCGTCGCGCTCGCCCTTGGGCGCCGGCAGACGGTGCACGATCGCCTCGAGCGTCTCGCGGATGCCCTGGCCGGTCTTGGCCGAGACCAGCATCGCCTCGGAGGCGTCGATGCCGATGACGTCCTCGATCTGTTCCTTGACCCGCTGCGGCTCGGAGGCCGGCAGGTCGATCTTGTTCAGCACCGGCACGATCTCGTGATCGGCGTCGAGCGCGTGGTAGACGTTGGCCAGGGTCTGCGCCTCGACGCCTTGCGTCGAATCGACCACCAGCAGCGAGCCTTCGACCGCGCGCATCGAGCGGGAGACTTCGTAGGCGAAGTCGACGTGACCGGGGGTGTCGATCAGGTTGAGAACGTAGGTCTCGCCGTTCAGCGCCTTGTAGTCGATCCGGACGGTCTGCGCCTTGATCGTGATGCCGCGCTCGCGCTCGATGTCCATGCTGTCGAGCAGCTGGGCCTTCATGTCGCGGTCCTGCACCGTGCCCGTCTCTTGGATCAGGCGATCGGCCAGCGTCGATTTACCGTGGTCGATATGCGCCACGATGGAGAAATTGCGGATGTGCGAGAGCTCGGTCATGGCGTGGATATGATGGGGTTCGGCGTTTCGGTCAATGGGGCGCGACGCGGCTGCGGCATTGCATGGCGCCCAGCTCTGGGGCATGATCGGCGACGGGCAGAGCAAGGACCACGACACCGGGAAAAACCGGGCGGGTCGCAAGGATTTACGGGCATGCGGATCATCATCGGACTGATTTCAATAGTTGCGCTCAGCTCGTGCGGTGGCGGCCGGGTGTCTGGCGACATCGGCCGGGCCTGCATGGACAGCGGTCGATCGGCGGCGAATCCGGTGCTGTGCTCCTGCGTTCAGGCGACGGCCAACCAAACGCTGAGCGGCGCCGACCAGCGCCGCGCCGCCGAGTTCTTCGCCGATCCGCAGAAGGCGCAGGACACGCGGCAGGCCGACGGCAGTTCCAACGAGGCGTTCTGGCAGCGCTACCGCGACTTCGCCAACCGCGCCGAGGCGATCTGCCGCTAGCCGCTGGACAGCCGGTAACGCTTTGGCGACAACTGGCGAATGGCAGCCGAGATCGACATCGAGACATTGGCGCGTGATCTGACGGCGGGTGACCGCCGCGCGCTGTCGCGCGCCATCACGCTGGTCGAAAGCACCCGCCCCGACCACCGCGCCGCCGCCGAGGCGCTGCTGGCGCGGCTGCTGCCGCTGTCGTCACCGGCGCTGCGGGTCGGGCTGTCGGGCACCCCCGGCGTCGGCAAGTCGAGCTTCGTCGAGGCGCTGGGGCTGCATCTGACCGGGCTGGGCCACCGGGTCGCGGTGCTGGCGGTCGATCCGTCCTCGGCGCGGTCGGGCGGGTCGATCCTTGGCGACAAGACAAGGATGGAGCGGCTGAGCCGCGATCCTGCGGCCTTCATCCGCCCCTCCCCCGCCAGCCGCCAGCTTGGCGGCGTCGCCCGTCGCACCCGCGAGGCGGTGGCGATCTGCGAAGCGGCGGGTTTCGACATCGTGCTGATCGAGACCGTCGGCGTCGGCCAGTCGGAAACCCAGGTGGCGCGGATGTCGGACGTCTTCGTGCTGCTGCTGGCGCCCGCCGGCGGCGACGAGCTGCAGGGCGTCAAGCGCGGCATCATGGAGATCGCCGACCTCGTGTTGATCAACAAGGCCGACGGCGATCTCAAGCCGCAGGCGCTGCGGGCCTGCGCCGATCATGCCGGCGCGCTGCGGCTGATGCGCAAGCGGGCCCGCGATCCCGAAGGCTACCCGCTGGCCCGGACGGTGTCGGCGCTCACCGGCGACGGTCTTGCCGAGGCCTGGGAGGCGGTGACCCGCCTGGCCGCCTGGCGCGACGGTACCGGGGTGACGGCGCGGCTGCGCGCCGAGCAGGCGCGGCACTGGTTCGAGGACGAACTGCGCGCCGGGCTGCTGGCGCTGATCGAGGACGACCCGACGCTGGCCCGCCGGCGCCGGGCGCTCGAGGACCGGGTGGCCGAGGGCGCGCTGACCCCGGCGGCCGCGGCGCGGGCGGCCTTGGCGCCGCTGCTGGGCCGGGAATGACCGCGGCCGAGGTCCAGACGCTGTTTGACGGGGCGCATCTGCGGGCGCATCTGTGGCCCGGTCGCAGCGGCGTGCTGGTCGCGACCTTCGATTTCCGCAGCCGCCGCGACAGCTTTGCAGAGCCGTCGGCGTCGTTGCAGATCGCCCGCGCCGGCCATGCCCAGCTGGCGATCGGCTCGCGCTGCAACGACTGGTTCATCAACCCTGACACCGAGGCGCTGGAACCGGTGCTGGCGCGGGTCGCCGCGGCGCATGACACGGTGCGGGCGCTGGGCTGGTCGATGGGCGGGTACGGCGCGTTCCGCTTCGCCGCGGCGCTGCGGGCGCAGACCGTGGTCGCGGTGTCGCCGCAGGTGTCGATCGCGCCGGCGCTGGTGCCCTGGGACCGGCGCTACCGCGTCGAGGCGGAGGGGTTCGACGACGCGCTCGGCGATCTGGCGCCGCGCGCCCTGCCGGGGCTTGCCGGATTGATCCTGGTCGACCCGTTCCTGCGCCACGACATCCGCCACGCCGCGATGCTGCAGGCGCTGTTTCCCGGCGTCGCCATCGCCCGGCTTGGCTTTGGCGGCCACCCGGCGACCCGGGTGCTGCGCGAGACCGGTCGCGCCGGGGCGGTGCAGCGCGCCGGCTTCATCGACCCGCCCCACCGTGCTACGGTGCTGGCGGCGCATCGCGCCGGGCGCCGGGCCTCGTCAGGCTACTGGACCCGGCTGGCGGCGCGGGCCGGGGCGCGGCGGCCGGCGCTGGCCGCGCAAGCCTTGCAGCGCGCGGCGCAGCTGGTATCCGACCCCGCGGAACCGGCCTGATCCCAAGCGACGGCGCTTGACGCCCCCATGGAATCCCCGTAAGGCCCCCTGACCGAATTCATGGCCCGGCCCCGCTGCCGACGCCGCTTCCGTGTCGCTTAGTGATGCGGATGTCCGCGAGGCCCCGAGACACGAAGGAAGAGACCATGTCGCGTCGTTGCGAACTGACCGGAAAAGGCCCGATGTCTGGCAACAATGTCAGCCATGCCAAGAACAGGACCCGTCGCCGGTTCCTGCCGAACCTGCAGGATGTGACGCTGCTGTCCGACACGCTCGGCCGCGCGTTCAAATTCCGCATTTCGTCGGCAGCGCTGCGCTCGGTCGACCACCGTGGCGGGCTCGACGCCTTCCTCGCCAAAGCCAAGGGCGAAGAGCTCTCGGCCGACGCGCTGAAGGTCAAGAAAGACATCGCGAAAGCGACCGCGGCGGCCACCACCGAAGCCTGAGGCTTCGACGGCACCCCGAAGATCAAGGCCCGGCCCGCAAGGCGCCGGGCCTTTTCTTGTGCGCCGCGGCGCTGGACGCCACCCCCGGCGCGCCGCATAACCGGCCGATGACCCAGCTTCCGATCGACGCCGCCCTGCCCGCGCTGCTGCAGCAGATCCGCAGCCACAAGCAGGCCGTGCTGCAGGCGCCGCCGGGCGCCGGCAAGACCACCCGGGTGCCGCTGGCGCTGCTGCCCGAGATCACCGGCAAGATCCTGATGCTGGAGCCGCGCCGGCTGGCGACCCGTGCCGCGGCGACCCGGATGGCGCAGACCCTGGGCGAAGCGGTCGGCGGCCGCGTCGGCTACCGGATGCGCGGCGAGTCCCGGGTCGGGCCGGACACCCGCATCGAGGTGGTGACCGAGGGCATCCTGACCCGGATGCTGCAAAGCGACCCCGAGCTCACCGGAATCGGCGCGGTGATCTTCGACGAGTTCCACGAACGCTCGCTGAACGCCGATTTCGGGCTGGCGCTGTGCCTCGAGATCCGCGACGCGCTGCGCCCCGACCTGGTGCTGCTGGTGATGTCGGCGACGCTCGACGCCGGGCCGGTCGCGATGCTGATGGGCGCGCCCGTCGTGACCTCCGAGGGCCGAAGCTTCCCGGTCGAGACCCGCTGGCGCGAGACGCCGCTGCCGCGCGAGGCGCGGCTGGAACCGTCGGTCGCCGACCTGGTCGCCCATGCCGCCGCCGAGACCGACGGCGGCATCCTGGTGTTCCTGCCCGGCGAGGCCGAGATCCGCCGGGTCCAGGGGCTGCTGGCGCGGCGGCTGCCGGATTGCGAGATCCTGCCGCTTTACGGCGCGCTGCCGGCGGCGCAGCAGGCGTCGGCGCTCGAACCGGGCGGGCCCGCGCGGCGGGTGGTGCTGGCGACGGCGATCGCCGAGACCTCGCTGACGATCCCGGACATCCGCGTCGTGGTCGACGCCGGAAGGGCGCGTCGCGCCCGTTTCGACCCCGGATCGGGGATGTCGCGGCTGGTCACCGAACGGGTCACCAAGGCCGAGGCGGCGCAGCGTGCCGGCCGCGCCGGCCGGGTCGCGCCGGGGGTGTGCTACAAGCTCTGGAGCCGCGGCGAGGACGGCGCATTGGCGGCCTTCCCCGACCCCGAGATCGCCGCCGCCGACCTGGCGCCGCTGGCGCTCGAACTGGCGCAATGGGGGTCCGACGCGCTGCCGTTCCTGACGCCACCGCCGGCGCCGGCGCTGACCGAGGCGCGGGCGCTGCTGCGCGATCTGGGCGCGCTGGACCGCAGCGGATCGATCACCGCGCATGGTCGCCGGCTGGCCGGGCTGCCGCTGCACCCGCGGCTGGGTCACATGCTCGAGATCGCCGGGGCGCAGGCGGCGCCGCTGGCGGCGCTGCTGGGCGACCGCGACCCGCTGCGCGGCGCCGCCAGCGACCTGGCGCTGCGGCTGTTCGCGATCGCCGGGTCGCGCGATCTGCCGGGCCAGATCGACCGGCCGACGCTGGAGCGAATCCGCGCCGAGGCCAAGCGGCTGGCGCGCGGCGCGCCGCGGCGCCCCGAGATCTCGGCGGGCGCGATGGCGGCGCTGGCCTACCCGGACCGGATCGGGCTGCGACGCCCCGGCGACGCGCCGCGCTGGCTGCTGTCCGGCGGCAAGGGCGCGATGATGGACGCTGCCGACCCGCTGGCGGGCGCCCGGCTGATCGTCGTCACCGACGCCACCGGCGACGCCACCGAGGCGCGGATCCGCCAGGCCGCGACGGTCACCGAATCCGAGCTGCGCGAGATCTTCGCCGCCCGGGTCGAGGAGGTCTCGCTCTGCCTGTGGTCGAAACGCGACCAAAGGGTGCTGGCGCGCTGCCAGGAGCGGCTTGGCGCGCTGGTGCTGTCGGACAGGGCCTGGACCGCAGCGCCGCCGGACGACGTGGCGCGCGCGATGCTCGACGGGGTCCGGCTGCTGGGGCTGCGGCCGTCACCCGCGGTGCAGCGATTCCGGTCGCGGGTCGCCTTGCTGCGCGCCGGTGGCGCCGATCTGCCGGACCTGTCGGACGCGGCGCTGATCGATGATCTGGACGCCTGGCTGCTGCCGTTTCTCGGCGGCGTGCGCAGCGCCGGGGACTGGCGCGGCTTCGACCTGCTGGCGCCGCTGCGGGCGCTGCTCGACTGGGGCCAGATGCAGCTTCTGGACCAGGCCGCGCCGGCGCAGTTCACCACGCCGCTGGGCCGCCAGGTGCCGATCGATTACGACGGCGAAAGCCCGGCTATCACCCTGAGATTGCAAGAGATGTTCGGCGTCACCACGCATCCGCGGATCGGCGGCACCCCGATCAAGGTAACGCTGCTGTCGCCGGCCGGCCGGCCGGTGCAGGTCACCGACGACCTGCCGGGCTTCTGGGCCAGCTCCTACGCCGATGTGCGCAAGGACATGCGCGGCCGCTACCCGCGCCATCCCTGGCCCGAGGATCCGACCCAGGCGGCGCCGACACTGCGCGCCCGGCCACGCGGCAGCTGACCGATCTCCACCACAGATTGCATAATTTGTTCATGGTGTTATGTTACCCGCACAAGAACAATAACGGTTCGAGAATATCGAGGCAGTAACATCATGACACCCAAGGACATGCCGGACACGGGATCCGGCGCATTCACCATGCCGATACACAAGCAACTCGCCGCGCTGTGCCACCGCAAGGGAAAGAAGGGCCGCGAGGTCCTGCTGGTGACATCGTCGACCGGGCGCTGGATCCTGCCGAAGGGCTGGCCGATCGAGGGCATGCGCAACTGCGACGCCGCGATGGTCGAGGCCTGGGAAGAAGGCGGGGTCAAGAAGGGCAAGGTGAGCCGGCGGCCGATGGGCCGGTTCCTTGGCACCAAGGTGTCCGAGCATGGCGACGAAGAGCCCTGCATGACCCGGGTCTACGAGGTGAAGGTCGAGAAGATGGTCGACGAATACCCCGAGGCCAAGCGCCGCGACCGGCGCTGGGTCAGCGCCAAGGCCGCGGCCCGACTGGTCACCGAAGACGGTCTGCGCGAGATCCTGAAGTCGCTCTGATCCGCTAGCGTCCGAACAGCTTAGCGATCACGCCGTCAAGGCTGTCGGCCTGCGCGTCCGGCGCCTCCATCACCGCCGGGTACGGCTTGCCGTCCCGCGCCACGTAGCCGGTGATCAGCCCGGCGCGGCGGGCGCCCTGGATGTCCCAGCCATGCGCCGCGACCAGCGCCAGCCGCGCCGGATCGACACCCATCTTGGCGGCGCAATGCAGGTAGACCTCGGGCTGCGGCTTCCAGCGGCCGATCTCGTCGACCGAGATCACCCGCGCCACTAGATCCGACAGCCCGGCGCGCGCGATCAGCGTCTTGGTGACATCGGCGCTGCCATTGGTCAGCGCCACGATCGGAACGTCGCGCGCCGCCAGCGCCAGCATCGCCGGGGTGACGTCGGATTCCGCATCGAGTTCGGTGAAGCCGGCGAGGATCTCGTCGATCTTCGCATCGCGCCCACCGGCCTCGATCAGCCCGCCCAGCGCCGAGGCGGCAACCTCGCGGAACGGCTTGTAGATCCCTGCCCCGCCCAGCGCGAAGGCGTCGCGCAGCATTTGCGCGAACCAGGTCTCGAGCATGTGCGGCGCCAGCCCGGCGCGCTGCAGCCGCGGCCGCAGGCTCTCGAGCGAGAACAGGGTTTCGACGACGTCGAAGGCGACGACTTCGGGACGATGAGCCATGCGGAGTCTCCGGTTGCGCAACTTGCCGGCCCAACGCGGCCGCCCGGCCCCGCGTTCCCCGGGGCTACAGCGCCCGGGCGTAGTGCAGCAGGGACAGCGGCGCGCCGTGCAGCTCCACGATGTCGGGCACGGCGTCGGACCGGGTGAACCCGTTGGCCTCCAGCACCCGGATCGAAGCCGGGTTGTGCGCCGGAACCCGCGCCTGCAGCCGGTCGAGATCCAGCCCCGGCGCCCGCGCGATCAGCGCAGCCAGCCCCGCGCGGGCCAGCCCGCGCCCGGCATGGGTCGGACCGACGCGGTAGCCGACCTCGGCGCTGCGGCCGCCGGCATCCTCGGCCAGTCCGGTCAGGTTGATCCGACCGATGATCTCGTCGCCCGGGCCGCGGATCAGGTAGAGGCGATCCTCCGGACGCGACAGCAGATCGCGCAGGATCGGTCGCAGCGTGTCGGCGGCGAAATGGCTTTCGGGGCGCGGCGGCACATGGCGTTCGAAATAGGCGCTATGCGTCGCCTCGAAGGCGGCAAGCGCCGTGGCGTCTTCCAGCGCCAGAGGCACCAGCCGGAAATCCGGCGTCACACTCCGAGACAGAACCGCATCACCGCTTTCTGCGCGTGCAGCCGGTTCTCGGCCTCGTCGAAGATCACCGAATGCGGCCCGTCCATCACCGCGCTGCTGACCTCGTCGTCGCGATGCGCCGGCAGGCAGTGCATGAACAGCGCGTCCGGCCGGGCCTGCGCCATCAGCGCCTCGTTGACCTGGTAGCCGCGCAGCTGGTTGTGCCGGCGTTCGCGGGCCGAGACCGGGTCGTGCATCGACACCCAGGTGTCGGTGACCACCAGGTCGGCGTTCTCGACCGCGGCCATCGGGTCGCGCAGGATCTCGATGTTGGCGCCCGCCGCCCGCGCCGCCTCGAGGATCTCGGGATCCGGGTCGAGCGGCTTGGGACCGGTGAACACCAGGTCGAAGCCGAACTGGGCGCTGGCATGGGCGAAGCTGGCGAACACGTTGTTGCCGTCGCCGGACCAGACCACCTTGCGACCCTTGATCGGGCCGCGGTGCTCCTCGAAGGTCATGATGTCGGCCATGATCTGGCACGGGTGGGTGCGGTTGGTCAGCCCGTTGATCACCGGCACCGAGGCGTGCTCGGCCATCTCGAGCAGGGTCTGCTCCTCGAAGGTCCGGATCATGATCAGGTCGACGTAGCGCGACAGCACCCGGGCGGTGTCGGCGATGGTTTCGCCGTGGCCCAGCTGCATGTCGGCGCCCGACAGCACCATGGTCTGGCCGCCCATCTGCCGCACGCCGACGTCGAAGCTGACCCTGGTGCGGGTCGACGGCTTCTCGAAGATCAGCGCCACCATCCGCCCCTCGAGCGGCAGCGCGTCGTCGCAGGCGCCCTTCGGCCGGCCGGCCCGGGCGTCCTTCATCCGGCGGCCGTGGTCGATCATCTGGCGCAGCGCGGCGGGGTCGGTCTTATGGATATCGAGAAAATGGGGCATCGGTTCGCTTTCAAATATTTCGGGGCGCCGGGCGGGTCCGGCGCGAGTGACGGGGCGCCGCCCTAGCTGGGCTCCAGCAGCATCAGGCGCACCGGGCTGCCGTCCTCGCAGACGACGATGTCGGTGCCGCGAAACCCGGCGGCGGCGTAGCAGGCGATGGCGCGGGTGTTCTCGGGATCGGGATCCACCGCGACCAGCGGCGCGCCCGCGGCCAGCAGCTGCAGCGCCCGCTGGCGCAGGAAGCCGGCGCCGTGGCCCTGGCCCAGATAGGCTGGATCGCCCAGAAAGCAGTCGATGCCGCGGGCGCCGCGCGGCAGCGCCGCGTAATGCGGCATCGCGTAGGCGTGGACCTCGTAATCCTGCACATAGGCGAAGGGATAGCCGTCCAGTTCGACGATCCGCATATCGGTGTCGCTGCGGCCCTCGGCCCAGTCCTGTTCGATCATCGCCCATTCGGTGGCGGCGTCAGCCCACCAGCCGCCCATATGCGGCTGGCCAAGCCAGTCGTCGAACAGCCGCCGGTCGGTGGCGACCAGCGGCCGGAAGCGGTAGTCAGGCGGCATCTGCACCGATCCGCCGCGCCGCCGCGTCAAGCCGGCGCAGCGCCTCGTCGATCTCGGACTCGGTGATGTTGAGCGGCGGCAGCAGCCGCACCACGTTGTCGGCGGCCGGCACCGTCAGCACGTCCTCGGCGTAGCCCGCCTGCACCAGGTCGGCGGGGGCGGCGCGGCATTTCAGCCCCAGCATGAAGCCGGTGCCGCGTACGCCTTCGAACACCTGCGGATGCGCCGCGACCAGCGCCTCGAGCCCCTGGCGCATCCGGCCGGACCGGTGCCGGACCCCGGACAGGAACCCTTCGTCGGCGATGATCTGCATCACCCGTGCGCCGACCGCGCAGGCCAGCGGGTTGCCGCCATAGGTCGAGCCATGCGTCCCGGCGGTCATCGCGAATGCCGCGGCTTCGGTCGCCAGCACCGCGCCCAGCGGGAAGCCGCCGCCGATCCCCTTGGCGACCATCATGATGTCGGGGGTGACGCCGGACCATTCATGCGCGAACAGCTTGCCGGTCCGGCCCATGCCGCATTGCACCTCGTCGAGGATCAGCAGCGCGCCGGTGTCGTCGCACAGGTCGCGCAGCCCCTTCAGGCACTGATCCGGCAGCGGCCGGATGCCGCCCTCGCCCTGCACCGGCTCGACCAGGATCGCCGCCACGTCGGGCTGGGCCGCGGCGGCGCGCAGCGCCTCGTGGTCGCCCCAGTCAAGCGGGGTGAAGCCGGGCAGCAGCGGCCCGAAGCCCTTGGTCATCTTCTCGGTGCCGACCGCGGCGATCGCCGCCGAGGACCGGCCGTGGAACGCGCCCGAGAAGGTCAGGATCCGGACCCGCTCGGGCTGGCCTTTGTCGTGCCAGTATTTCCGCGCCATCTTGACCACCAGCTCCATCGCCTCGGTGCCCGAGTTGGTGAAGAAGGCGGTGTCGGCGAAGCTGTTCTCGACCAGCGCGTCGGCCAGCCGCTGCTGCGCCGGGATCTGGTACAGGTTCGACACGTGCCACACCGCCTGCGCCTGTTCGGTCAGCGCCGCGACCAGATCGGGGTTGGCGTGACCCAGCGCGTTGACCGCGATGCCGGCGCCCAGATCGAGACAGCGGCGGCCGTCTTCGGTGACGAGCCAGGCGCCCTCGCCCTTCACGAAGGCCAGCGGCGCGCGGTTGTAGGTCGGCAGGATCGTGGGGATCATGGCATGGTCCTGAATACGGAGGCCCCGTTGGTGCCGCAGCGGCAAGGGCGAGTCAATTGTCGTGGGGTGAGACGGGGCAAGCCCCGCCGAGATGACGCAGGGGCGCCGCCGACCGGGGGTCAGCGTCGGCGTCGGATCGCGGGGCTGGCGATGGGCTGCGTCATGCCGGTGACGTTAGGCCAGGATCCCGGGGACGAAAAGCGAAAAACCGCCCGGCGGCGGCGGTGGTCATGCTAGGCTGGCGCGACGCGGAACGGCACGACACCCGGGGGGCGGTGATGCAGCAGGACCTGGCGATCAGCGCGCGCGGGCTGAGCCGCAGCTTCGGTGGGCTGCGCGCCGTCGACGACATCGATCTCGAGGTGCCGCGCGGCATGATCTTCGCGATCCTCGGCCCGAACGGCGCCGGCAAGACCACCCTTCTGCGGATGCTGGCGACGCTGCTGCGCCCCGATGCCGGCGCCGCGCAGGTGCTGGGCCACGATCTTGCGCGCGATCCGCAAAAGGTGCGCGAGGTGATCGCGATGACCGGGCAGTTCGCCTCGCTCGACGAAGATCTGACCGGCCGCGAGAACCTGGTGATGCTGGCCCGGCTCTGGGGGTTTTCCTGGCGCGCCGCGCGGCAGCGCGCGCAGGAGCTGCTGGCGGCGTTCGAACTGTCCGACGCCGCGAAGCGGCAGGTGAAGGATTATTCCGGCGGCATGCGGCGCCGGCTCGATATCGCGGCCTCGCTGGTGGTGACGCCGGGGGTTCTGTTTCTCGACGAGCCGACCACCGGGCTCGACCCGTCGGCCCGCGCCGGGGTCTGGCGGCTGATCCGCGGGCTGGCGGCCGAGGGGGTGACGATCCTGCTGACCACCCAGTATCTCGAAGAGGCCGACCAGCTGGCCGGCCGGATCGCGGTGATCGACCACGGCCGCAAGATCGCCGAAGGCACCAGTCGCGAGCTGAAGGCCCAGACCGGATCGGGAATGCTGCACCTGACCCCCAGCGACCCGGCCCAGCGCCAGCAGGTGCTGGAGCTGCTTGGCGCCGCGGCGCAGGCCGACACCGAGGCCGGCCGGATCTCGACCCCGGTCGCCGACGACAGCGAGGCGGCGGCGCATCTGGCGCGGCTGACCGCCGAAGGCATCCGGCTCAGCGAGTTTTCGCTCGGCGCGCCGAGCCTCGACGAGGTGTTCTTCGCGCTCACCGGAAAGGACGTCGGATGACCCTGTCGCTGCCTCGTACACCGCGCCCGGCGCCGGCGTCGCCGATCTCGACCGCGCTGACCTTCGCTTGGCGCGCGGTGCTGAAGTTCCGCCACGTGCCGGAACAGCTGTTCGACCTGGTGATGACGCCGATCATGTTCACCCTGCTGTTCACCTTCATCTTCGGCGGCGCGCTGGCCGGGTCGTCGACCGCCTACCTGCAATGGTTCATCCCCGGCATCCTGGTGCAGACCACGCTGTTCAACACGGTGTATTCCGGGATGGGGCTGTCGACCGACATGTCGAAGGGGCTTTTCGACCGGTTTCGGTCGCTGCCGATCTGGCCGCTGGCGCCGTTCGCGGGGCTGATGGTCGGCGACATGCTGCGGCATCTGATCGCCGGGTCGATCATCCTCGGCATCGGGCTCGGGCTTGGCTACCGCCCCGAAGCCGGGATCGCCGGGATCGCCGCCTCCTTCGTGCTGCTGCTGGCGATCGGGCTTGGCTGGGGCTGGATCTTCATCGTGCTGGGGCTGCTGCTGCGCACCCCGATGACGGTGATGACGCTGGGCTTCGCGGTGCTGTTCCCGGTGACCTTCGCGTCGAACATCATGGTCGATCCGGCGACGATGCCGGGCTGGCTGCAGGCCTTCGTCGCGGTCAACCCGGTGTCGCTGATGACCACGGCGCTGCGGGCGCTGATGGCCGGCAGCGCGACGCTGGCCGAGATCGGCCTGGCGCTGGTGGCGCCGGCGCTGCTGACGCTGCTGCTCGCGCCGCTGACGCTGCTGCTCTATCGGCGCAGCTGACGCCGCCACCGCAGCCTGCCCGAGCCGGCCTGCGGTACCGGCGCGAACTGGTTGCGCTGCAGCACCCGCATCGACGCGGCGTTGCCGGGGTCGGTCTCGGCGACCAGCGCCGCGAGGCCCTGGTCGACGGCGCGGTCGACGAAGGCCGCGACCGCCGCGCCGGCGACGCCGCGGCCGCGCTGCCCCGGCGAGACGCTGTAGCCGAACTCGGCCTCGCCGGCCTGGTCCGGCACCGCCCTCAGGCCGATCAGCCCGACCAGCAGCTCGGCCTCGGTCACCAGGCAGGCGCCCCAGCCGAGGCGCTGCCGCAGCCTCTCGCAGCCTTGCGCCAGCAGCGCCGCCGCCGGGGCCGAGACCAGCCCGGTTTCCGGCAGCATCAGCCCCTGCGGCGGCAGCCCGACCGACAGGCGTTCGTAATCGGCGGGAACGGCGTCGCGCAGCGTGATCACGGCTTCAGACGGTAGCCCTTACGCAGCCAGTGCCAGGCCAGCCCGACCACCACCACGCAGGACAGCAGCACGATCAGCAGACCGCGCAGCGGCGGGCTGTCCGAGACCCCGATCATGCCGTAGCGGGCGCCGTCGATCAGGTAGAAGATCGGGTTGGCGTGGCTCATCAGCTGCATCGGTCGCGGCAGCGCCTCGATCGAGTAGAAGGTGCCCGACAGGAACGCCAGCGGCGTCACCAGGAAGTTGGTGATCGCGGCGAGTTGATCGAATTTCTGCGCGTAGATCCCGGCGATCAGCCCGAGCGCGCCCATGAACACCGACCCGAGCAGCACGTAGGCGAGCGCCCAGAGCGGGTGCGCCAGCCCGACACCGAGGAAGATCGCCACGCCAAGCGCGATCACCATCGCCACCAGCAGCCCGCGCGCGACGGATCCGGCGACGTAGCCGGTGACCACCTCGGCCGGCGACAGCGGCGCCATCAGCGTGTCGACGATGTTGCCCTGCACCTTGGCCGAGGCCAGCGATGACGAGGTGTTGGCGAAGGCCTGCTGGATCACCGTCATCATCAACAGGCCTGGGGCCAGGAAATGCAGGAACGCGACGCCCATCACCTCGCCGCGGCCCGGCCCGATCGCTAGGGTGAAGATCATGAGGAACAGCGCCGCGTTGATCAGCGGCGCCATCACGGTCTGCGCCCAGACATTGAGAAACCGGCGGATCTCGCGGTGGGTCAGGGTCCATGTGCCAAGCCAGTTGACCCGGCCGAAGCGGCGAATGCCGGGATTGCTGTCGATGCTCATGCGGATCGCCTCCTGTTGCCGGCCGGACAGGTCGGTGCCCGGGGGGGTTGTAACCCACAGCGCCGTGGGGGCAAGCCCGGGGGATTGGCGGATTCGACCCTGCGCGGGTTGAACTGGCGCCCGAGGACGGGTAAATCGGTGCGTCGCAACTCAAACGGCGGACCCCGCCCAGATCGGAGCTTTGGATGTCCTGGACCGACGAGCGCGTCGAGACGCTCAAGAGAATGTGGAACGAAGGCCAGTCGGCCAGCCAGATCGCCAAGGAGCTGGGCGGCGTGACCCGCAACGCGGTGATCGGCAAGGTGCACCGGCTCGGGCTTTCGAACCGTACCGCCGGCGCCGCGGGCGCCACCCCCGCGCCGGCCGAACCGGCCGCGGCCACCGCAAAGCCGGCCCCGGCGCGCGAAACCGCGCCGGCCGAACCCGCGGCCCGGCCGACCCCGGCCGCCGCCGAAGAAGAGGATGACGACGACGACGCGCCGATCCCGATGAGCGCGGCGCGCCGCGCCATCATCCCGGCCGGCCAGCCGCTGCCGCCGCAGCCTTCGGCCAACGAGATCAGCCCGGAAGCGCTGGCCAAGGTGTCCGAGGTCGAGAAGGGCGCCAAGAAGCTGTCGCTGATGGAGCTGACCGAAAAGACCTGCAAATGGCCGGTCGGCGATCCGGCGACCGATCAGTTCTGGTTCTGCGGCCTGCCGGTGCAGCAGGGCAAACCCTATTGCGAGGCGCATGTCGGCGTCGCGTTCCAGCCGATGAGCGCGCGGCGCGACCGGCGCCGCTGAAAACCCGGGCGCGCGCCACGACGCGCGCCCGCCCCACGGCCCCCTGCAGCTCGGCGCCCGATCCGCGGCGCCACCAGGGTTACTTTGTCCCCTAAATACGCACTCCCGCCGATGGCCGCTGGCACCACGCCGCGGGCGATCTGCGTCGGCCGGACCCCAAGCCCCGCGACCGGCCGCTCCCGGGCGCCGCATCACGACATCTCAGACCACGTTCACCGCGCCCCCGCTTTGCGGCCGTCGGCGGGCGAACCCGCCGTGCCGGTCCGCTGCGGCCGGCGAAGAGTTGCGACTCATTCTCAAACTCATTGACTTCTTGCGAATGGTTCGCATTTAGTCGCGAGTAGTCCAACACCGGAGTTCTTCATGCGCCACGTCCCCATCCTCGCCCTCGGCCTCGCCGCGCTGGCCTTTCCCGCGATGGCGGCGGACCGGCTCAAGGTGGCGACCAGCTTCACGGTGATCGCCGACATGGCGCGCAACGTCGCCGGCGACGCCGCAGAGGTGGTGTCGATCACCCGCCCCGGCGCCGAGATCCACAACTACCAGCCGTCGCCGCGCGACATCCTCGGCGCGCGCGACGCCGACCTGGTGCTATGGAACGGTCTGAACCTCGAATTGTGGTTCGCGCAGTTTCTCGACAACGCCGGCGACCGGCCATCGGCGGTGCTGAGCGACGGCATCGAGCCGATCTCGATCTCGGGCGGCGACTACGACGGCAAGCCGAACCCGCACGCCTGGATGAGCCCCGACAACGCCGCGATCTACGTCGACAACATCCGCGACGCGCTGAGCGAGGCGGACCCCGAGAACGCCGAGATCTACGCCGCCAACGCCGAGACCTACAAGCAGCAGATCGCCGCGATGATCGCGCCGCTGCGCGCCGAGATCGACAAGGTGCCGGAGTCGAAGCGCTGGCTGGTGTCCTGCGAGGGCGCGTTCAGCTATCTCGCCCGCGATCTCGGCCTGCAGGAGTTGTTCCTCTGGCCGATCAACGCCGACGCCACCGGCACGCCGCAGCAGGTCCGCAAGGTGATCGACGGGGTCCGCGAACACGAGATCCCGGCGGTGTTCTGCGAAAGCACGGTCAACACCGACCCCGCCAAGCAGGTCGCGCGCGAAACCGGCGCCGCCTATGGCGGCGAGCTCTACGTCGATTCGCTGTCCGAGCCGGACGGGCCGGTGCCGAGCTATCTCGACCTGCTGCGGGTCACCACCGAGACCGTCGCGCGTGGCCTGAACGGGGCCGAGTGATGGACGCCCGCGCCTTTCCCGAACAGGCGCAGGGCGCCGGGATCGACGCCCGCGGCGTCACCGTGTCCTATCGCAACGGCGTCACCGCGTTGCGCGACGCCAGCTTCGCGCTGCCCGAGGGCACCATCTCGGCGCTGGTCGGGGTCAACGGCGCCGGGAAATCGACCTTGTTCAAGGCGATCATGGGGTTTCTGCCGCTGTCGCGCGGCACCATCTCGATACTTGGCCAGCCGGTGAAGACGGCGCTGAAATCGGGCCTCGTGGCCTACGTTCCGCAGGCCGAGGAGGTCGACTGGACCTTCCCGGTGCTGGTCGAGGACGTGGTGATGATGGGTCGCTACGGCAAGATGGGGTTCTTGCGCCGGGCCCGCCCGGCGGATCACCAGGCGGTCGAGGCGGCGCTGACCCGGGTCGGCATGACCGACTACCGCAAGCGCCAGATCGGCGAGCTGTCGGGCGGCCAGCGCAAGCGGGTGTTCCTCGCGCGGGCGCTGGCGCAGGACGGCCGGGTGATCCTGCTCGACGAGCCGTTCACCGGGGTCGACGTGCAGACCGAGGAGGCGATCATCGCGCTGCTGCGCGAGCTGCGCGCCGAGGGCCGGGTGATGCTGGTCTCGACCCACAACCTCGGCTCGGTGCCGGAATTCTGCGACCGCACCGTGCTGGTCAAGGGCACGGTGCTGGCGCATGGCCCGACGCCCGAGGTGTTCACCCGGGCCAATCTCGAACACGCCTTCGGCGGCGTTCTGCGGCATTTCGTGCTCGGCGGCGCCGAGCTGCACGAGGACGAGGATCGCCGCAAGCTCAGCATTCTGAGCGACGACGAGCGGCCGCTGGTGTTCTACGACGACCGCCAGCAATACGGAGGCAGCGAATGATCGACGCGCTGCTGCTGCCGTTCGGCTATGGCTACATGGTCAACGCGATGTGGGTGTCGGCGCTGGTCGGCGCCGTCTGCGCCTTCCTGTCCGCCTATCTGATGCTGAAGGGCTGGTCGCTGATCGGCGACGCGTTGTCGCACTCGATCGTGCCCGGCGTCGCCGGCGCCTACATGCTGGGGCTGCCCTTCGCGCTGGGCGCCTTCCTGTCTGGCGGGCTGGCGGCCGCCGCGATGCTGTTCCTCAATCAGCGCACCGGGCTCAAGGAAGACACCGTCATCGGGCTGATCTTCACCGGCTTCTTCGGGCTCGGGCTGTTCATGGTGTCGGTCTCGCCGGTGCCGGTCGACGTGCAGACCATCATCCTCGGCAACATCCTCGCGATCACCCCCGAGGACACGCTGCAACTGGCGATCATCGGCGCGGTCTGCCTGACCGTGCTGCTGCTGAAGTGGAAGGACCTGATGGTCGCCTTCTTCGACGAGAACCACGCCCGGTCGATCGGGCTGCGGCCCGGGCTGCTGCGTTTCGTGTTCTTCGTGCTGCTGTCGGCGGCCTGCGTCGCGGCGCTGCAGACCGTCGGCGCCTTCCTGGTCATCGCCATGGTGGTGACGCCGGGCGCCACCGCCTACCTGCTGACCGACCGGTTTCCGCGGCTGATCGTGATCGCGGTGGCGCTCGGCGCCGGCACCAGCTTCGTCGGCGCCTACCTGTCGTTCTTTCTCGACGGCGCCACCGGCGGAGTGATCATCTCTCTGCAGACGCTGATCTTTCTGGCCAGTTTCGTGCTGGCGCCGAAACACGGCTGGCTCGCGGCGCGGGCCCGCGCGAGGGCGGCGCTATGATCGAGACGCTGCTGCTGCCGTTCCAGTTCGACTTCATGCGCAACGCCTTCGTGATCGGCGCGATGATCGCGGTGCCCTGCGCGCTGCTGTCGTGCTTCCTGGTGCTCAAGGGCTGGTCGCTGATGGGCGATGCGGTCAGCCACGCGGTGCTGCCCGGGGTGGTGCTGGCCTATATCCTGAACATCCCCCTGCTGATCGGCGCTTTCGTCGCCGGCATGTCCTGCGCGCTGCTGACCGGGTTCCTGACCGACCACAGCCGGATCAAGCAGGACACGGTGATGGGCGTCGTGTTCTCGGGCATGTTCGGGTTCGGCATGGTGCTCTACACTTGGATCTCGAGCGAGGTGCATCTCGACCATATCCTGTTCGGCAACATGCTGGGCGTCGGGGCGCAGGACCTTTGGACCGCCGGGCTGGTCGGCGGGCTGGTCAGCCTGGCGCTGCTGACCCGGTGGCGCGACCTGATGCTGCACGCCTTCGACCCGGGCCAGGCGCGGGCGCTAGGGCTGCCGGTGGGGCTGTTCCACTACGGCTTGCTGGCGCTGCTGTCGCTGACCATCGTCAGCACGCTGGCGGCGGTGGGCATCATCCTGGCCATCGGCCTGCTGATCGCGCCGGGGGCGATCGCCTTCCTGGTGACACGGCGCTTCGGCCAGATGCTCTGGGTCGCGGCCGGCGTGACGCTGCTGGCGGTCGAGGCCGGGGTCTACGCCAGCTTCTGGATCGACAGCGCCCCGGCGCCGACGGTGATCCTCGGGCTGACGCTGGTTTTCATCGCGGTGTTCGCGTGGAAGTCGATCACGATCCGCCGCGTCGCCGCGGCCGGGGCTTCCCCGGAGGTCTGAGAGCGGGTAAAGGGCGCGGATGCAGAACCCCCCTTCCCTCCGCCCGGACCTCGCGCCCAAGCCGCGCTTCACCGAAGCCGCCCGCCCGGGCCAGCCGACCATCGGCATGGTCAGCCTGGGCTGCCCCAAGGCGCTGGTCGACAGCGAACGCATCCTGACCCGGCTGCGCGCCGAGGGCTACGCGATCTCGCCCGACTACGCCGGGGCCGACGCGGTGATCGTCAACACCTGCGGTTTTCTCGACAGCGCCAAGGCCGAAAGCCTCGACGCGATCGGCGAGGCGCTGAAAGAAAACGGCAAGGTCATCGTCACCGGCTGCCTCGGTGCCGAGCCGGACTACATCACCGGCGCCCATCCCAAGGTGCTGGCGGTCACCGGGCCGCATCAATACGAGCAGGTGCTCGACGCGGTGCATGGCGCTGTGCCGCCCAGCCCGGACCCCTTCGTCGACCTGCTGCCGGCCAGCGGCATCAGCCTGACACCGCGGCACTTCAGCTACCTGAAGATCTCCGAGGGCTGCAATCACAAGTGCAAGTTCTGCATCATTCCCGACATGCGCGGCAGGCTGCAGTCGCGCCCCGCCCACGCGGTGCTGCGCGAGGCCGAGAAGCTGGTCGCGGCCGGCGTTCGCGAGTTGCTGGTGATCAGCCAGGACACCAGCGCCTACGGGCTCGACATCCGCCACGCCGAAGATCGAGGTCACCGCGCCCACATCACCGATCTGGCGCGCGATCTTGGCAGCTTGGGCGCTTGGGTCCGGCTGCACTACGTCTACCCCTACCCGCATGTGCGCGACCTGATCCCGCTGATGGCCGACCCCGCCAGCGGCGTGCTGCCCTATCTCGACATCCCGTTCCAGCACGGCCATCCGGAGGTGTTGAAACGGATGGCGCGGCCGGCGGCCTCGGCCCGGACCTTGGACGAGATCGCCGCCTGGCGGTCGATGGCGCCCGACATCACGCTGCGCTCGACCTTCATCGTCGGCTACCCCGGTGAAACCGAGGCCGAGTTCGAGTACCTGCTGGACTGGCTCGATGAGGCCCAGCTCGACCGGGTCGGCTGCTTCCAGTACGAGAACGTCGCCGGCGCCCGGTCGAACACGCTGCCCGACCATGTCGCGCCCGAGCTCAAGCAGGAGCGCTGGGACCGGTTCATGGAAAAGGCGCAGGCGATCTCCGAGGCCAAGCTGGAAGCCAAGATCGGTCGCCGGCTCGAGGTCATCGTCGACGAGGTAGACGACGAGGCCGCGACTTGCCGGACCATGGCCGACGCACCGGAAATCGACGGCAACCTGTTCATCGACGAGGGCCACGCGTCGCTGAAGCCGGGCGACATCGTGCGGGTCGAGGTCGACGAGGCCGGCGAGTACGATCTTTGGGGAAAACTGGTCGCCGACTGAAGCGCGGCGGTGGCGGCGGGACCAAGTTTCTTGCAAGAAACTTGAAAAATCCTTGCAAGGATTTTGGTCCCGCCGCCTCTGTCGGTCTGCTAGGCGACCGGCGCCAGCACGCTGATCTCTTCATGATACGGGCAGGCGACGTGGTGGCCGTCGCCCAGATCCAGCACCGGCGGCAGCCCGTCGGCGCAATCCGGCCGTGCCTTGGGGCAACGGGTGCGGAACACGCAGCCCGAGGGCGGCGACATCGGCGACGGCAGTTCGCCCTGCAGCACCGGCCGCTTGCGCGCCCGCTCCAGCTTGGGATCGGGGATCGGCACCGAGGCGATCAGCGCCTGGGTGTAGGGATGCTCGGGGCGGCTGGTCAGGATCCGCGACTTCGCGACCTCCATCACCCGGCCGAGATACATCACCACGATCCGGTCCGACACGTGCTTCACCACCGAGAGGTCATGCGCGATGAAGATCATCGCCAGGCCCATGTCGCGCTGCAGCTCCTTCAGCAGGTTCACCACCTGCGCCTGGACGCTGACGTCGAGCGCCGAGACCGGCTCGTCGCAGATCAGCAGCTTCGGCTTCAGGATCAGCGCCCGGGCGATGCCGATGCGCTGGCACTGGCCGCCCGAGAACTCGTGCGGGTAGCGGTTGACCAGGTTGGGCAGCAGCCCGACCCGCTCCATCAGCTCGCCGACCCGGCGCCGGACCTCGTCGCGCGGGGTCTGCGGCTCGTGGGTGGTCAGCGGCTCGGCGATGATGTCGCCGACCGTCATCCGCGGGTTCAGCGCGGCGAGCGGGTCCTGGAACACCATCTGCACGTCCTTGCGATGGACCCGGCGCTGCCGCGAATCCATCGCCGCCAGATCCTCGCCCTCGAAGACGATGCGGCCGCCGGTCGACGGGATCGTGCCGACGATCGCCCGCGCCAGCGTCGACTTGCCGGAGCCGCTTTCGCCGACCACGCCCAGGCTTTCGCCGGGTGCGAGGTCGAAGCTGATGCCGCCGACCGCGTGCAGCTGGTTCGACGGGGTCCAGGGCCAGGCGCCGCGCGGACGGATGTCGAAGGCGACCCGAAGGTCCTCGACGCTCAGGATCGGCTGCTTGGATACGGTCATCACTTCACCTCCTCGACGGCGGCATGGCAGGCGCGGCGCACCGCGCCGGCGGGCAGCAATTCGGGCCGGATATCGGCGCAGGGCGATTTCACCCAGGCGCAGCGCGGGGTGAACGGGCAGCCCTTGGGCAGCCGCGACATGTCCGGCGGCTCTCCGGCGATGGTCGACAGCGTCGGATCCTCGCGGTCGATCCGCGGCACTGCGCGCAGCAGGCCCAGGGTGTAGGGATGGGTCGGCTGCTCGAACAGCGGCTCGGTCGGCCCCTGCTCCATGATCTGGCCGCCATACATCACCAGGGTGCGGTCGCATGCGTCGGCGACGATGCCCAGGTCATGGGTGATCAGGATGATCGCGGTGCCGAACTCGCTGCGGATCTCGGCCAGCAGCTCCATGATCTGCGCCTGCACCGTCACGTCGAGCGCGGTGGTCGGCTCGTCGGCGATCAGCAGCCGCGGCCGGCACAGCAGCGCCATCGCGATCATGATCCGCTGCCGCATCCCGCCCGAGAACTCGTGCGGGAACATGGTGATCCGGGCCCGGGCGTCGGGAATCCGCACCGCGTCGAGCATCTTCACCGCTTCGTCGATCGCCTGCTTCTTGCTCATGCCCTTGTGCAGGGTCAGCACCTCGGCCATCTGGTCCGAGATCCGCATATACGGGTTCAGCGAGGTCATCGGGTCCTGGAAGATCATCCCGATCTGGTCCGAGCGGACCTTGTTGAGCTGGCGCTGCGACAGCTCCAGCAGGTTCTTGCCGTCGTAGACGACCCGGCCGGTGGCCGCGCCGTTCTGCGCCAGCAGCCCCATCGCGGCGAAGGCGGTCTGGCTCTTGCCGGAGCCGCTTTCGCCGACGATCGCCAGCGTCTCGCCCTCGTCGATCGAGAAGTTCACGCCGTTGACGGCGTTCACCTCGCCGTCGCCGGTGCGGAATGTGACCCGCAGGTCCTGGATGTCGAGCAGTGCCATTCAGCGGTCCTTCGGGTCGAGAGCGTCGCGCAGGCCGTCGCCGACGAAGAAGAAGGCGAACAGCGTCACGATGAAGAAGAAGAGCGGGAACATCAGCTGCCAGATCACCCCGTATTGCATCTGCGATGCCCCGGCCGAAATCAGCGCGCCGAGCGAGGTGTTGGGCTCCTGCACCCCGAGGCCGAGGAAGCTGATGAAGCTCTCGGTGATGATCATGCCGGGGATCAGCAGCGTCGCGTAGACGATGACCAGGCCCAGCAGGTTCGGCACGATGTGACGCAGGATGATGGTCATCGGCCGCACCCCGGTGGCGATCGCGGCTTCGACGAACTCCTTGTTCTTCAGGGTCAGCGTCTGGCCGCGCGCGATCCGCGCCATGTCGAGCCACGAGATCAGGCCGATGCCGACGAACAGCATCAGGATCGACTTGCCGAAGATCACCAGCATCAGGATCAGCACGAACATGTACGGAACCGACATCAGGATATCGACGGTGCGCATCATCGCGCCGTCGGTGCGGCCGCCGAAGTAGCCGGCGATGGCGCCGTAGAGCGTGCCGACGATCACCGCGATCAGCGCGCCGACGATGCCGACCAGCAGCGAGATCCGGGTGCCCTGCACGGTGCGGGCATACAGATCGCGGCCAAGCTCGTCGGCGCCGAAGTAATGCCCGGTGGCGAAGGACGGCGCGCCCTGCTCGGCGATCTGGCCCATGATGGCCCAGTCGATCTCTTCGTTGTCATAGGCGGCCAGCGCGCCGCCGAAGAAGGCGAACAGCGTGATCGCCGCCAGCAGCACCAGCGCCACCACGGCGGCCTTGTTGCGGAAGAAGCGGATCCGCGCGTCCTTCCACAGCGAGCGGCCCTTGACCTGGCTCAGCTGCTGCGCGGCGACCAGGTCTTCGGCCGTTGTCTTGTCGGGATACATCGGCGCCCTCCCCTAGTAACGGATCTTCGGGTCGATCCAGGCGTAAAGCACGTCGACCACGAGGTTGAACAGGATCGTGAGCACGCCCACCAGGATGGTGATGCCCATGATGACGGAGTAGTCGCGGTTGAACGCCGAGTTCACGAAGAACTGGCCGATGCCACCGGTCGAGAAGTAGACGTCGATCACCACCGAACCGGTGATCATGCCGACGAAGGCGGGCCCGAGGTAGCTGAGCACCGGCAGCATCGCCGGCTTCAGCGCATGCCGCATGATGATCCGGCTGGTCGGCAGGCCCTTGGCCCGCGCGGTGCGGATGAAGCCGGCGTTCAGCACCTCGAGCATCGACGACCGGGTGATCCGGGCGATCGACGCCATGTAGGAGGTCGACAGCGCGATCACCGGCAGCACGACGTATTCCCACTGGCCGCCGTTCCAGCCGCCGCCGGGCAGCAGCCCGAGCCACAGCGTGAACACCAGCACCAGGATCGGCGCCATCACGAAGTTCGGCAGCACCTGGGCGCCGATCGAGATGCCGACCGCGAGGTAGTCGAGCCACGAGTTGTGCTTGATCGCGGCGACCACGCCCAGCGCGACCCCGACCACCAGCGCCACGACGAAGCTCCAGAAGCCGTAGGTCAGGGTGACCGGGAAGCCCTGGGCGATCACGTCGTTGACGTCGCGGCTGCGATACTGGAACGACGGGCCGAAATCGAACTGCGTCACCACGTTCCAGACGTAGGTGGTGAGCTGCGTCAAATAGGGCTGGTCGAGGCCGTAACGCGCCTCGAGGTTGGCCATGACTTCCGGCGACAGGGTCCGTTCACCGTTGAACGGGCCGCCGGGGGCCGCAAACATCAGCACGAAGCTGAGAACGATCAGGATGAGGATCGTCGGGACGGCTATGGCGAGCCGCCTGAGGATATAGCTGAACATGAGCGGGGCCTGCGTGCTGGGGGATCGCGGGGGAATGCGAAAAGCCCGTGCCCCTGTCAACAGGGGCACGGGCGAACGGACGCGAGGTCGCGTTACTCTTCTGCGGTCTTGTAGAGGTCCTTGGAGTACCAGTTCTGCTGCACGTTATCGACCGGCCAGTTCTCGACGTGGTCGTTCAGCATGTAGACGCTGGCGTAGTGGTACACCGGCAGCAGCGGGTATTCCTTGGTGATGATCTCTTCCGCCTGGGTGTAGAGCGGCAGCGGATCCTCGGCGGTCTTCGCGTCGGCCATCAGCTTGTCGTAGTCGGCGCTGTTGAAGCCGCTGTCGTTGTAGCCCGACTGCGACTGCATGATGTCGAGGAAGGTCGAGGCCTCGTTGTAGTCGCCGCACCAGCCGGCACGGGCCAGCTCGTAGTTCTTGTTGCCGCGCTCTTCGAGGAAGGTCTGCCATTCCTGGTTCGACAGGGTGGTCTCGATGCCGAGCGCCTGCTTCCACATCTGGCCGACGGCCACGGCGACCGACTTGTGCGCCTCGGAGGTGTTGTACAGGATCTCGAGCGTCAGCGGCTCGCCGTCCTTGCCGTAGCCGGCTTCGGCCATCAGCTCGACCGCCTTGGCGTTGCGCTCTTCCTGGGTCATCGACGCGGCTTCGACCTGCGGAACCTCGAAGCCGGCAGTGGCCCAATGGGTCAGCGTGTAGGCCGGCTTCTGGCCACCGGCGAGAACCTTCTCGACGATGATGTCGCGGTTGATCGCGAGGTACATAGCCTCACGCACGCGGACGTCCTGCAGCGCCTCGGGGCCCGAGTCGGTGACGTTCACGTTGTAGTAGTAGGAGCACAGGTTCGGGAAGCTGACCGCATCCTCGGGGTACTCCTGGGACAGCCGCGGGAACTGGCCGGCCGGCACTTCGGTGCGGTCGAGTTCGCCGGCGAGGTAGCGGGTCAGCGCCTGGTTCTCGTCGTTGATGACCAGCGCCACGACCTTCTCGATGATCGTGTTCTCGTTGTCCCAGTACATCGGGTTGCGCTCGCGCACCGACCGCTCCTGCGGGATGTGCTCGGTCAGCACATAGGCGCCGTTCGACACGATGTTCTTGGGATCGGTCCAGCTCTCGCCGAACTCCTCGATGGTCTTCTGCGGCACCGGGAAGGTGGTGGAGTGCACGGTCATCTGCGCGAAGTACGGCAGCGGCTTCGACAGCTTGACCTCGAGGGTGTGGTCGTCGATCGCGGTGACGCCGAGCTCTTCG
>JBFGEI010000010.1:0-26511 GCA_041580155.1 Limimaricola sp. | reverse complement strand
GCGCTGCTGCTGGTCTCGGCCGGCGCGGCGCAGGCCGACTGGGGCGGCTTTTACAAGAGCAGCTTCACCCCGACGCCGCGCGCCAGCAGCGTCGGGTCGGCCGGGGTCGCGCCCGGCGCCGCCCGCAGCGTCTGCGTCAGCGAAATCCTGCGGGCGCAGCTGCGCCACAACATCCCCGGCAACCTGCTGCTTGGCATCGGGCTGCAGGAGGCCGGCGTGTCGCGCGACGGCCAGCTGACGATCTGGCCCTGGGCGGTGAACGCCGGCGGCGAGGGCCGGATCTTCGACGACCAGCAGTCGGCGCTCGACTGGGTCCGCGAACGCCGCGGCACCGGGATGCAGTCGATCGACGTCGGCTGCATGCAGATCAACCTGCTGTGGCATCCGGACGCGTTTCTCGACGCGGCGCAGGGCTTCAACCCGGCGGTCAACGTCGATTACGCGGCGCGGTTTCTCAAGCAGCTCTACGCCGAGACCGGCGACTGGACGCTGGCCGCGGGGTCGTACCATTCGCGCACCCCGCAGGCGCGCGAGATCTATCTGAAAGCGCTGCGCCGCAACGTCGCGGTCGCCAACGAGCGGATCGACGGCTTCCGGGCGCTGGCGGCGCTGGCGCCCGGCGCGCCGCTGCCGCAGACCGCCACGGCGCCGCTGCCCGAGATGGCGCAAGAGGCGCCGCGCCCGGTCTCGACCCGGCCCGAGAGCAGCGGCTTCTGGTCGGCGGCGCTTGGCAGCGGTGCCGGCGACGGCGCGCGCTACGGCATCTACAGCGACGCCGCGCTGCAGCCGGCGCTGCCGCATTTCGTCCAATCGAACTGACGGAGATACGCATGGCCGCCCCCAAGACGTCGCAGACCCGCAGCGCCGGCATGTTCGCGGCCAGCATGGCCAACCGCGACGTGGTGTTCGCGGTCGGCGTCACGATGATCCTCGCGGTGCTGTTCGTGCCGCTGCCGGCGGTGCTGCTCGACTTCGGTCTCGCGGTATCGCTGGCGCTGTCGGCGCTGATCCTGATGGTGGCGCTTTGGATTCCGCGGCCGCTGGATTTCAACAGCTTCCCGACGCTGCTGCTGGTGGTCACCATGCTGCGGCTGTCGCTCAACGTCGCCTCGACCCGGCTGATCCTGAGCGAGGGCCACACCGGCCCCGGCGCCGCCGGCGGGGTGATCGAAGGCTTCTCGCGGTTCATCGTCGCCGGGAACTTCGTGATCGGCATCGTGATCTTCGCGATCCTGGTGATCATCAACTTCATCGTCATCACCAAGGGCTCGACCCGGATCGCCGAGGTCTCGGCGCGGTTCTCTCTCGACGCGATGCCGGGCAAGCAGATGGCGGTCGACGCCGATCTCGGCGCCGGGCTGATCGACGAGACCGAAGCGCGCCGCCGGCGCAAGGACCTGGAGGACGAGAGCGGCTTCTTCGGCGCCATGGACGGCGCCTCGAAATTCGTCCGCGGCGACGCGGTCGCCGGTCTGATCATCACCATGATCAACGTGATCGGCGGCATCCTGATCGGCGTGATGCAGCACGGGCTGCCGATCGGCGAGGCGGCGAACGTCTACACCACGCTGACCATCGGCGACGGTCTGGTCAGCCAGATCCCGGCGCTGATCGTGTCGCTGGCCGCCGGCATGATCGTCACCAAGGGCGGCACCGAGGGCGCCGCCAACGAAGCGGTGCTGCACCAGCTCGGGAAATTCCCCAAGGCGCTGTACATGGCCGCGGTGCTGCTGTTCGCGATCGGCACCCTGCCCGGCTTCCCGCTGATGGTGTTCACCACCATGGCGCTGATGATGGCGGGCTTGGGCTACGTGATGCAGCGCGAGACCAAGGCAACCGAGCGCCGCACCGCCGAGGCCGAGGCCGAGGAAAAGCGCATCGCCGCGGCGCCGCCCGAGGACGACATCAAGGAAACCCTGAAACTCGACGACCTGCGGCTCGAGCTGGGCGGCGGGCTGGTGCCGCTGATCAGCAGCCCCGAGGCGGCGCTGCCCGGCAAGATCAAGAGCCTGCGGCACCTGTTCGCCCGCGAATACGGCTTCGTGCTGCCCTCGGTGCGGATCAAGGACGACCCGGGCCTTGCGACCAACAGCTACGCGATCCTGGTGCAGGGCGTGCAGGCGGCCAAGGGCGACATCCGGCCGACCGGCATGATGGTGATCAACCCCGACGAAAGCCCGGTGTATCTGCCCGGCGAACGCACCAAGGACCCGACCTTCGGGCTCGACGCGCTGTGGGTCGACGCGGTCCGCGCCGCCGAGGCCGAGCGGGCCGGCTGCACCGTGGTCGACCCCGAAAGCGTGATCACCACCCATATCACCGAGGTGATCAAGCAGCACATGCCCGAGCTGCTGACCTATGGCGCGGTGCAGGCGCTGATCTCGGGGCTGGACCGCGATTACCAGAAGCTGGTCACCGACATCTCGACCAATTCGCCGGTGATCCTGCTGCAGCACGTGCTGCAGGTGCTGCTGACCGAACGCGTGTCGATCCGCAACCTGCCGCTGATCGTCGAGGCGATCGCCGAGGCCAGCCGCACCTCGTCCAACGTCACCACGATCACCGAACACGTGCGGCGCCGGCTGGCGAACCAGATCTGCAACGCGCTGGCCGATGCCACCGGCTTCGTGTCGGTGATCACCATGTCCTCGGCCTGGGAGACCGAATTCAACGGCGCGGTGCGGGTCAACGGCGACGACCGCAACTTCCTGATGTCGCCGCAGCGGGTGCAGGAATTCGTGCTCGAGGCGCGCAAGGAAATCCAGAAGTTCGCGCAGAAGGACGAATGGCCGGCGCTGATGGTCAGCCCCGAGGTCCGCAGCTTCGTGCGGGCGATGCTCGAGAGGGTCAGCCCGATGACCCAGGTGATCTCGCACAACGAGATCCACCGCAAGGCGTCGCTGCGCACCGTCTCGACGATCGGCGGCTAGGCCCGGGGTGGATCTTTCGGTCTTCCTCACCTCGCAGGTCACGGTCTTCGCGCTGGTCTTCGCCCGGCTTGGCAGCGCGCTGGTGATGATGCCGGGCTTCGGCGAGGCGTCGATCCCGATGCGGCACCGGATCCTGTTCGCGATGGCGCTGAGCTTTGCCCTGGCGCCCTCGACCCCGGTCGACCCGATCACGCTCGACGGGCCGCTGACGCTGGTGCCGCTGTTCGCGATCGAGATCACCCTGGGGATCTGGGTCGGCACCACCGCCCGGATCCTGATGAGCGCGCTGCAGTTCGCCGGCTACCAGGTCGGGCTGGTCGCCGGTCTCGCCAACGCCTTCGCGCCGGACACCGGGTCGTTCCAGGGCGCCACCATGGTGGCCAGCGCGCTGCTGATGGCCGGCGTCGCGCTGATCTTCGCCAGCGACATGCACCACCTGATCATCGAGGCGCTGCTGATGACCTACGAGGTGTTCCCGCTGGGCCGGATCATGCCCGGCGACCTGGCCGAGCAGACCGTGATGGCGGTCGGCAAGAGCTTCTACATCGGGGTCGCGCTGGCGGCGCCGTTCTACGTCATGGGTCTGGTGCTGAACCTCGGCATGGGGCTGGCGAACCGGATGATGCCGTCACTGCCGGTGTTCTTCGTCGCCGCCCCGGTGTTGATCGCCGCCGGACTGTTCGTGCTGCTGATGGCGGCGCCGGCGATGCTCGAGGGATTCCTCGGCAGCATGGCCGCCTGGCTTTCCACGCTGGCCTTCTAGGAGCCGTCGATGTCGGAAGAAGACAAGAGCAGCAAGACCGAGGAGCCGACGGAGCGCAAGCTGCGCAAGGCGCGCGAAAAGGGCGACGTCCCAAGCTCGCGCGAGACCGGCAACATGATGAGCGTGTTCGCGTTGCTGGTGATCAGCCTCTACCTGGCGCCGCAGCTGCTGCCGGACCTTGCCGGGGTGCTGCGCGGGCTGCTGGATTCGGCCGGCAAGATAGAGATCGGCAGCGACACCGCCGGTCTGCGCGACGTGAGCCAGCTGACCCAGGACCTGGCGCTGGACCTGGCGCGGACCATGGCGCCCCTGGTGCTGGTGATGGTGCTGGCGGCGCTGTTCGGCGTGCTGATCCAGGGCCAGACCGTGGTGGCGCTGGAACGGATCAAGCCCAAGCTGTCGAAGCTGTCGCCGCTGGGCGGGCTGAAGAAGATGTTCTCGGCCGACGCGTTGGTCGAGTTCGCCAAGAACGTCGCCAAGGTGCTGGTGGTCGGCACCATCGCCACCATCGTGGCGCGCGACTCGGTCGAAGAAATCTGGGCCGCGCCGGGCTTCATCCCGGAAAACCTGCTGGGGCATGTGCAGGGCGCGACGATCCGGATGCTGGTGATCGCCACCGCCTTTCTGGTGGTGGTGGCGTTGATCGACATCTTCTGGAAGCGGATGGACTACAATCGCAAGCAGCGGATGAGCCTCAAGGAGGTGCGCGACGAGCACAAGGATTCCGAGGGCGATCCGCAGATCAAGGCCAAGCGCGGCGCGCTGCGCCGGCAGCGGGCGCGGCAGCGGATCGCCACGGCGGTTCCGACCGCGACGCTGGTGCTGACCAACCCGACGCATTACGCGGTGGCGCTGAAATACCAGCCCGGGGTCGACATGGCGCCGATCTGCGTCGCCAAGGGCACCGACCTGGTCGCGGCGCAGATCCGCAAGCTGGCGCGCGAGAACGAGATCGCGGTGGTCGAGAACCGGCCGCTGGCGCGGGCGCTGCACGCCGTGGTCGAGGTCGATCAGCAGGTTCCGGTGGAGCACTGGCAGGCGGTGGCCGAGATCATCGGCTACATCATGGACCTGCGCCGCAACATCGCGCGCAAGGCCCCCGCCGGTTCGAGCCTGCGCGACGACGAGGACTGACGTCGCGCAGGTCGGGCTGGCCTATTGCAGCTTGATCCCGTCGAGCCGCTGGTCGCCCGGCAGCTTCGAGCGTTCCAGGATGATCATCGAGATCGCCTGCGCCCGGACGGTGTTCAGCGACGCCATGATCGGCGCGGCGTTGCGTTCGGGCATCGCGCCCAGCACCGTCACCGCCACCGCGATGTCGAGATCGTTCATGATCACCGCGGCGTCGCGCGGCTTCATGTTGGTGTACAGCGCCACCAGCCGGTCGATGTCGGCGTTGTTGGCCTGCTCGACCTTGGCCAGCAGCGCCTCGAGTTCCTGCTTCAGCTCGGACAGCCGGGTGGTCTCGACCGCCAGGCTTTCCTCGGCCAGCGCGATTTCCGAGGCGCGCTGCGCCATCGCCGCCTTCTGCTCCTCGAGCAGACCGCGCTCCTGGTTGATCGCGGCGAGGATGTCCTCGGGCATTTCGCAGGCCAGCGGTTCGACCGCGACCGGCACCGGGGCGGCGTCCTCGGGGGTCGCGACCGGGTCGGTCGCGGCCTGCGCCGCCGAGATGAAGAACTTGTCCGGCAGCGCCAGATCGGCGCCGGCCGGGTTGGTGAAGGCGGCGAAGGACAGACCGGCCTTGGCGACGCCGGCAAGCGCCAGCCCGCCGATCACCAGCCGCAGCGGACGGGGCGGACGCAGACCGCTCACGCCTCGCGGCTCCGGACGGTGTCGAAGAAGCCGCGGACCAGGTCGGACTTGCCGACGACGCGGGTGACGCCGGCCGGCTGCTGCCGTGCGGCGCGGGCCTGGCGGACGCTGCGGAACGACACGTCGCCCGAGCCCGGCACGAAGCGGTTCGAGCCGGCGATCGAGCGCATCTGCGCCGGGCTCTCGACGATCGACTGGGCGACGGTCGACAGGTTGCGGACGCTGTCCTCGGACTTGTCGACCGCGGCCGACAGCTCGCCGACCACCGGTTGCAGGTCGCGCAGGTGGTCCATCAGCATCCGCACCCGGCGGTCGACCAGAAACGCGTAGCCGAGAGTCCCGGCCAGCAGCAGCAGGATCAGCGTATCAATCAAGAATGCCATTTTTGCGTCCCTCTTCCATCTTGCTGAGTTCTTCGGTCACGCGCAGCGCCACGGAGCCGTTCTTGCGGCGTCCCATGGCGGCGCGGAACATCTTCTTGCCGCTGCACGACACGGTGACCTCGTGGGTCATGTCGATGCCCAGATCGAGCACCTGCCCCGGCGCCCAGTCGAGCACGTCGCGCAGGTTCGCCTTGAGTTCGTGCAGCACCGCGATCACCGCGACATCGGTGCCGCGGATCGACTTGGTAAGCTGGTTGCGCCAGCTGCTGTCGCCGCCGATCTGGCCGCCGAGAAAGCTGCGCGCCAGCAGCGGCCGGGTCTTTTCGATCGTCGCGTTCGGAATGACGAAGCTCAGCGCCCCGCCACGGCCTTCGAAACGGACGTTCATCACGATCCTGACGCAGGCGCTAAGCGCCGGCGCGAGCACCGCGTTGGCCGGGATGCTCTCGAGGTTGGCGACCGCGAACTCGACCTTGTCGAATGGCGCGAAGGCCTCGCTCAGATCCTTCAGCACCGCCTCGCACAGCCGCTGCCCGAGCCGCTTCTCGATCGCGGTGAAGCTGCGCGGGGTCCATTGCTTGACCGGCGCCGACCGGCCGCCGAGCATGATCTCCAGCGTGGTGAACAGCAGCTCGGGATCGACGGCCAGCGCCAGCTGCCCGTCCCAGGGCGTGGCGCCGGTGATCGCCAGCAGCGACGGCGAGGCCAGGCTTTCGAGCGCGGCGCCGCACGGCATGTAGTCGACCGAGACCAGATCGACCTCGGTCATCGCCGAGGTGTATTTCTTCAGCGCCGTCGCCAGCGACAGCGCGAAGCGGTCGAAGATCACCTCGAGCGTCGGCAGCCGTTCGTAGCTCTCCGAGGCGACCCGGATGATCTCATCCTCGATGGTGTCGTCATGCGCGTCACCGGCGATCTGCGACTGCCTGGTCATCTGGGCCGCTCCCATCACTGCACCACCAGGTCGGAGACCAGCATTTCCTGCGGCGCGTCGCTGCCGCTGATGGCACGGGCCCGGCGCAGCAGCTCGGCCTTGATGGTGACCAGCCCGAGCGTGCCCTGCAGGTCGCGATCGGTCAGCTGCCGCAGGTAATCCTGGAACGAGTCGCGCATGTAGATCTGCCGCTCGGCGACCTGCCCGGCCCCGGCGACGCCCGAGTCGTAGATCAGCGCGAGGTTGATCTTGAGAAACCGGCTGGTGACCCGGCCGGTGGCCGAGATCGCGGTGATGTTGACGATCATCTCGTCGAACGGCAGCAGCTGCGGACCGGCGTCGGCCGCGGCCTCGCCATGCTCGCCGGCCTTGGCATCCGGGGCTTCGCCGTGACCCTCATCCTTGTCCGCGTGCTCTTCGCCTTCGGCCGGCGCTTCGGTCTCGGCGGAATCGCCACCGGTCAGCATCGCGATCATCTGCGTCGGTCCGACCGCGGCGGCCAGCCCGCCGGCCAGCGACAGCAGCGACACCAGCAACAGCCCGAGGATCAGCGGCAGCCGCTTCTTCTTCGGCTTGGCCGCCTGCTCGCCGGCAGCCGTCCCGGCCGCCTCGGTGGCGGCTGCGGAAGCGGGTTCGGTTTTCTTGGCGGACTTCGACATGGGACCCCGGAAAGGCGTTGGACTTCATGAACAAGATGTTGCCGTTTGGCCGAACAAGCAAGAAGGTATCGCAAACTATACTTGATATTGAGGCATTAGTAAGGATAGTTTTACAACAGATCGAAGCGAGAGCCGAGGCGCAAGTGAAGCCCATCATCGACAATCTGCTGGCCCTTGGCCGGACCCGACTGATCGCGCTGGCCGCGACCGGCATCGGGATCGTGCTGGCGCTGTTCTTCGGCCTCAACACCGTGATGGCCCCAAGCTTCGCGCCGCTTTACAGCGACCTGTCGCTCGGCGCCGCCAGCCGGGTGGTCTCGGCGCTCGAACAGGACGGCTTCCAGGTCGAACTCTCGGGCGGCGGCGCCATCGTCAGCGTGCCGTCGGGCGACGTGCCCCGGGCGCGGATGTCGCTGGCCGAAAAGGGCCTGCCCGACGAAGGCAGCCCCGGCTGGGAGCTGTTCGACCAGTCCAGCGGCCTTGGAATGAACACCTTCATGCAGCAGGTCAGCCGGCTGCGCGCGCTGGAAGGCGAGCTGGCCCGGTCGATCCAGACCATCGAGGGCATCGACGCGGCGCGGGTCCACCTGGTGATGCCCGACCGCGAGGCGTTCTCGCGCAGCCGGCCCGACCCCAGCGCCTCGGTGATCGTGCGCGGCCGCGCCACCCAGCAGATCAGCCGCCGTCAGGGTCTGGCGATCCGGGCGCTGGTCGCCTCGGCGGTGCCGAACCTGTCGCCGAACCGGGTCACGGTGCTGTCGGCCAGCGGCGAGACCATCCTGTCCGAAGAGGTCGACGGCGAGGTGACGCTGCAGGCCGCCGGCGCCTCGATCGAGGAGCGGCTCGGCCGCAACATCACCGAGATTCTCACCGCCCGCGTCGGTGCCGGCAACGCCCGGGTCCAGGTCAACGTCGACCTGAGCACCGAGCGCGAGGTGATCCGCAACCAGAGCTTCGACCCGACCCAGCAGGTGGTGCGCTCGAGCGAGACCCGCGACGAGGACCAGAGCGACAAGGAAACCGCCTCCGGCGAGGTCGGCGTCGCCGGCAACCTGCCCCCGGCGCTGGCCGGCGACCCGGCCGCCGGCCCGGTGTCGGCGAACACCAGCACCCGGACCGACGAGATCGTCAACTACGAGATCGGCTCGACCCAGAGCGAGACTGTGCGCGAGCCCGGCGCGATCCAGAAGGTGTCGGTCGCGGTGCTGGTCAACGGCATCTACAACGTCGCCGACGACGGCACGGTCAGCTACGAGGAGCGCGGCGCCGAAGAGCTCGACCGGCTGGCGCAGCTGGTGCAGTCGGCGATCGGCTACGACGCCGAACGCGGCGACGCGGTGTCGATCGACAGCCTGCGCTTCATGGATTACTCGATGGATGTTGGCGCCCCGGTCGGCCCGTCGGTCGGCCAGGTGGTCGCGGCCAATTTCATGTCGATCCTGCGCGGCGTCTTCGCGCTGGCGGTGGTGGCGGCGGTGCTGTTCTTCGGGGTCACCCCGGTGCTGCGCCGCTTCGCGCCGATGGACGCGATGCCGGCGCTGGCCGGCGGCGACGCCGCGATGCTGTCGGCCGAGATGGGACCGGAGCGTGGCGCGCTGACCTCGTCGGCCCCCGCCGCGCAACGCCAGATGCTGGCCAGCGCGGCCCCGGACGGCGCGGCGCTGCCCGACCAACGCAAGGCCGGTGCGCTGGCGCTGCCCGACAGCCTGTCGCAGCACGGCGAGATCATGGGCCAGCTTGACCTGCAGCCCGAAGATCTGGTCACCCTGACCTCGGTGCAGGGCGGCGTGCGCCGCAACCGGATCGAGGACATCGGCGAACTGGCCGAGAGCGAGGCCGGCGAAGCGCTGCGCGTGCTGCACGGCTGGCTGGCCGAGGAGGCTTGAGATGAGTTTCATCTTCGACCGCGATTTCGACCAGGAGCTGGCGCGCGAGCAGCATCATTCGCAGCGTGATGCGCGCTACACCGAGGTCGACCTGGCCGACGCCATCGCCGCGGCGGTCGAGATCGCCCGCGCCGAAGCCTTCGCCGAGGGCCACGCCGCCGGCCGCGCCGAGGCGCTGGCCGAGGCCGAGGCCGGGCTGGAACAACGCCGCGCGAAGGCCTTCGAGACGCTGACCGCCGAGCTGTCCGAGCTGCGGGCCGCCGGCGACAGCCACCGCGCCGCTCTCGAGGCGCAGGTGCTGGATTTCGCGGGCTCGGTCGGTGCCCAGGTGTTCCCCGAGCTGCTGCGTGAACGGGCGCATCGCCGGGCGCTGGCGCAGGTGCGCCGCGGCTTGTCGATGGGGCTTGGCAGCGTCCGGCTGCGGGTCGCGCTGTCGGCCGAGGCGGCGGATCTGCTGCGCCACGAACTCGAGGCCACGATCCGCGATCTCGGCCTGACCGGCCGGGTCGACCTGGTCGAGGATCCCGGCCTGCAGCCCGGCGACGCCCGGGTCGACTGGGACAGCGGCTCTCTCGAATACAGCTTCCAGGCGATCTGCGATCGCCTGCTTGGCGCGCTGCGCGCCGCCGGCACCGACCGGACCACCCCACAGCCGGAGTCACGCCATTGACCGACCCCCATGCCCCCGACCAGCTGAACCATGACGCCGAACCGGGTAATGCCGAGTTCCCCGAGATCGACGACGCCACGGATGCCACCGACGCCGCCGAAGCGGCGCTGTTCGGCACCGCCGCGCCGGCCGGCCAGCCCGGCGGCCGCAACATCGAGGCGATGCTCAACGTCGGGCTGAACGTGCAGATCATCCTCGGCCACAGCCGGATGCCGATTTCCAAGCTGCTCGAATTCAGCCGCGGCTCGGTGATCGAGCTCGACAAGAAGATCGGCGAACCGGTCGAGGTGGTGATCAACGACCGGCTGGTGGCGCGCGGCGACCTGGTCAAGCTGGCCGGCAACCGGATCGGCGTGTCGCTCACCGAGATCGTCAAAGACTACGTGTCGGGCAGCTGACACCGATGACCGCCCTGCTGCCTTTCGGCGCCCCGACCCGGCGGACGGCCTGGTATCTTGCCGCCGTGCCGCTGGCCGCGGCGCTGCTGCTTGTCGCCTGGCCGGCGGCGGCGCAGGATGGCGGCCTGCTGGGCGACCTGTCCGGCGTGTTCTCGGACGCCGCCCCCGGCACCGACGAGAGGGCCACGCTCAGCGGCCGGATCCTGCAGCTGGTCGCGCTGATGACGGTGCTGTCGATCGCGCCGGGCCTGCTGATGATCATGACCTGCTTCACCCGCTTCGTGATCGTGTTCTCGATCCTGCGCTCGGCGCTGGGTCTGAACCAGACGCCGCCGAACATGGTGCTGTCGAGCATGGCGCTGTTCATGACCTTCTTCGTGATGCAGCCGGTGTTCGAGGATGCCTGGGAAAGCGGGCTGCGGCCGCTGCTCGACAACTCGATCACCGAAGAACAGGCACTGCAGCGGGTCGGTGATCCGTTCAAGGCCTTCATGTTCGCCAACACGAGGCCCAAGGATCTGACGCTGTTCCGCGACATCGCGGCGCGCAGCGAGAACACCGAACCCGCGCCCGAACCGCAGAGCGTCGAGGAGGCCGACTGGCGGTCGCTGGTTCCGGCCTTCATGATCTCGGAGTTGCGCCGCGCCTTTTCGATCGGCTTCCTGATCTACCTGCCCTTCGTGGCGATCGACCTGATCGTCGCCTCGGTGCTGATGAGCGCCGGCATGATGATGCTGCCGCCGGTGTTGATCTCGCTGCCGTTCAAGGTGATCTTCTTCGTGCTGATCGACGGCTGGTACATGCTCGCCGGCAGCCTGATGGAAAGCTACCTGCCGCTGGTGGGCGGCGGATGACGACGGCGCGCAGCACTCTCCCCTCCCTTCTGGATCCGATGCAAGGACTGGCAGCCATGACCACCACGATCAGACAGGAGACGGCCCCGGCGCCGACGATCCATGCGGGTCGGCGGCTGCGAGGCCCGGAAAAGGCGGCGATCCTGTTCCTGTGCCTGGGCGAAAAGCGCGGCTCGGCGCTGATGAAGAAGCTCGACGACAACGACATTCAGAAGATCACCAAGGCGGTGTCCGGGCTTGGCGTGGTGCCGGCACGGGTGGTCGAACAGGTGATGGCCGAATTCTCGGAAAGCGTCAGCCACGGCGGCGGCGTGGTCGGGTCGATCGGCGTCGCCGAAAGCATGCTGCGCAGCTTCCTGCCCTCCGAGCAGGTCGATTCGATCCTGAAGGACATCCGCGGCCCGATGAAGGAGCGCGACCTGTGGTCGCGGTTCAGCGCGATGAACGAGACGGTGATCGCCAGCTATCTCAAGGGCGAGCACGAGCAGACCGCCGCGGCGATCCTGTCGAACATCGACACCGACGTCGCCGCCAAGGTGCTGCCGCTGCTCGGGCCAGAGCGGATGCAGGACGTGGTCGAGCGAATGATCCGGATGGAAGCGGTGCCGCCGCAGATGATGGAGCAGATCGAGGAAACGCTGCAGACCGACATACTCGCCGCGTCGAACCAGCCTACCGCAACAGAGATGCAGCAGCGCATGGCCGACCTGTTCAACAAGCTCGATCCCGACATCTTCGAGACCATCAACACGACGCTCGAAGAGCGGATGCCGGAGACCTTCACCGGCATCAAGCAGAAGATGTTCACCTTCGACGACCTGATCAAGCTCGACGTGCAGAGCCTGGCGCGGGTGATGCGCGGGCTGCAGGGCAACACCCTGCCGCTGGCGCTGCGCGCCGCGAGCAAGGAGTTGCGGGCGCATTTTCTGAACGCGCTGTCGACCCGGGCGCGCGACATGCTGCTCGACGAGATGAACACCATGGGTCCGGTGCGCGGCAAGGAAGCCCGCGCGGCGCAGACCGCCGTGGTCGACTACACCCGCCAGCTGGCCGCCGAAGAGGTGATCAAGCTGCCGAGCGCCGACGACGAGGATGAAGAGATGTTCGACTGACCGACGAGACCCGCCCGGCGTGCCGGGCGGGTCGTGTCGTCAGCGGTAGCCCCGGCCCGACAGGCTGGTGATCGCCGAGATGTCGAGGGTGATCGGCACGAACTGCCCGCCCGATACCGCGGCGCTCATCAGCTGCACCGCGGCGTTGCTCGCGCTCCGCGAGGTGTCGAGCGCGTCGGTGATCGCCACGAACTTGCGTTCCAGCTTCTCGACGACTGCCGGGTCCTGCAGGTCCTCGATGTCGAGCTTCGAGGCGAACAGCGCCGCCTGCCGATCGATGTCGAGACGGACCATTTCCTTGGGCAGGCCAAGCGCGGTGCGCATGAAGCTGGCCATGCCCTTGTCCTTGAGAACGTCGAACCAGTTCGCGACCTCGCCGACCTTGCCGCGGAACTCGAGCACCGTGCCGATCGCCTCGTTCTGCTCGGCCTGGTTGTTGATGAACTGGCGCTCGACGTAGCGCTCGACCATGCCGTTCTGCCACTTGGTCAGCAGCGTCTTGTTGTTGCCGACGCCGCCGGGACCGAACTGCAGCACGTCGTGCATCTCGCGGAACCGCGGGTCGGTCAGCCGGTTCACCAGCCCCTTCGGGTCGTCGATGTCGCTCTTCAGCATCTTCTTGATCAGCGCCTTGCCGAAGATCTGATCCTCGAGATCGAAGGCCTTCATCACGAAGACGTAGAGTTCGCGGTCCTCCATCAGCTGGTCGACGGTCTCGATCGCGCCGATTTTCTCGCGGAAGCCGTCGATGGCGCGCGCGTGCTGGGCGGAGCTGCGCACCAGCTCGATCTGCCGGTCGCGCGTGGCGTCGACCAGGTTCAGCCCGATCCGTGTGCTCAGCCCGCCCAGCGAGATCATCTCGCGGCCTGCGCCATCTGCGGCGCCGGCCGCGGGGTGTTGAGCGCCAGCGCGGTCCGGGCGGCGGTGCGGTCCAGCACCTCGCGTTCGTGCACCATCACCGGGCGCAACGCCCGCAGCGCCTTGTAGTAGTCGCCGATGCTGACGAAGTTCGCCGCCTCGAACACATGGCCGAGGTTCGGCGCACCGAACACCGTGGCCAGCGTCGCCAGCTGGTCCTGGATCAGCGGCACCAGGTCGTCGCGTACGTCGGCGCGGATCAGCGCGGTCTGGATCAGGAAGTAGACCTTGGTGACCGGCGTCGCGACCACGTCGTCGTCGAGCAGGTCGTGGCCGCGGATCACGTCGGCGTGGCTTTCGATAGTCAGCACGTGGCGGCGTCCCGAGTTGCGCATCGCACAACCGTTGACGATGATCCGCTCATCGGGCTTCAGGGTAAGTTTGAGTGCCATGGTTCAAGCCCCCGCTGCCGGCGCCTGGCCGGCCATGCCGGCGACGATCGACCGGTTGATCCCGACCAGGGCCGAGACACCGGGCGCACCGCCGATGACGGCGTTGGTCTGGCGTTCGACGAAGATCGCGATCGACAGCAGCCCGGCGCGCAGCTCGGCCGGAAGCGCGTTGCCGGGCTGCGACAGGTCGTGCCGCAGCTCGCCCCAGAATCTCTGGTTTTCGGTGAGGTCGCGGCGCAGGCCCGATGACAGGATCTCGATCCGCTCGTGGCTGCCTTCGGCGGTGTCGTAATCGGCGGCGCGGGCCTCGAGCTGACCGGTCAGCCGCGACAGGATGCGGCGTTCGATCTGGCGCGGGGATTCGCTGCTGCGGATGGTGGATTTGTAGGCGGCGATGCTCATGCGTTCTGCTTTCGCTGGGCCCCACTCTTCTGGGTGGGGAGGTGGCTCTGGCCGCGCGCGTCAACACAGGATCGGTGGATCGCGCAGACGCGTCAGCCGGTCGTGAATGCCTTGGAGGTGTCCGGAAAGGCCGGCCCCTGATAGGTCATCGGACCCCGACCGGCTGGCGATCGGGGTCCGATACTCGTCCGGTTACCGGAACAGGCTCAGGATGTTCTGCGGCGCCTGGTTGGCGATCGACAGAGCCTGGGTCGAGAGCTGCTGCTGGACCTGCAGGGCCTGCAGACGGGCGGCTTCCTCTTCCATGTCGGCGTCAACCATCGAACCGATGCCGCTGTCGAGCTTGTCGGTCAGCGCGGTCAGGAAGTCCTGCTGCGTCTCGATGGTCTTTTCGGCGACGCCGAGGCTGGTGGCGGCGTCGATCGCGTTGCCCATCTGCGCTTCGGCGGCAGTCAGGCGCATTGCCATGGTGTCGACGTCGTCAGCGGTGCCACGAAGGCCATCAGCACCGAGATCTTCGGCCGCCGAGACGTCGATGGCGCGCAGCGCGGTTGCAACAGCCTGCAGGTCGACCTTGCCGAAGGACATGGTGGTCGGGGCCTGGAAGGCACCGGCGCCGCTGCGGCTGATGCCGGTCACCGCGGTGATCTCGTCGGTGGCAACCGCCGAGAACATGCTCGAACCGTTGAAGGTCGACTGCTGGATGGTCGCATCCATGCGATCGGCCAGAGCGACGAGTTCCTTCTGGACCTCGGCCTTGTCGACGCCTTCACCTTGAGCAAAAGCAACCCGCTCGACGAACTGCTTGGCCAGGTCGGCGACCGACTCGGCGCCGAGGCGACCGGTCGAAACCACGTTCTTGGTCAGGGTCAGGCCTTCGTTGATCGCCTTGGTCATGCCGCTGTCGCCCTTCATCGTCTCGGAGATCGAGAAGTAGGCGGCGTTGTCCTTGCCCGACGAGATCTTCAGGCCGGAGCTGATGCGGTCCTGCGTGGTGTTCAGGTTCGCATTGGTGTTCCGCAGGGTGGCCAGAGCGTTCATTGCGGAGGAGTTGGTGTTGATCGAGGTCATTGTTTTATTCCTGTTCCATGTTCTTTGGCGGTCATCGTCTTTCTGACGAAATCCGGTGTTTCACCGGGAATAACCATGTTTGACCAAGGAATTGGGGCAAGGATAAGGCATCAAACGGTCTTGTCGAAGCGATGTGAAGGTAAATTCGAGGCGGCCCGCGCCTTGCCCTTTGCGCCATAGAGACCGGTCAGCCCGTGGCGGTCGCGAATCCGGGAAATTTCGGCGGCGATCTCGCCCGTCGCCTCGGTCATCCGGGTCAGACGCGCCAGATCCTGCCCCACCAGATCGCGCAGATGGTCGATCCTCAGGCGCAGCGCCGCGCCCGAATCGTCCTCGGCGGTCAGCTTGTCCTGCATCGCCGGCGCGGCCTCCTCGAGCTGGGTCAGCAGCGCCGACTTGCGCTCGAACAGCGCGGTGACCTTGGACATCTCGCCCTTGTCGATGGCGGCGATCTCGTCGGTCAGCAGCCGCGACAGCGCGGCGATGGCGGCCTCGAACTCCTGGTCTTTGGTGTCGGTCATGCGCCGGTCCCCGTCTTGCTGGCGCCGCGGTAGGCGGCAATTGTCGATTCGACGCTCTGGGAAATCCCGGTGCCGCCCTGCCCGGCGATCTGGTCGGCGAAGGCCCGGGCCAGGAAGCTGCGCCAGGTTTCTTCGGCATGACCGCCGCCGAAGCTGCCGAGGTCGATGGTCTTCATCATTTCCTCGACCGCCTGGGTCAGGAACACCGCCTCGAATTCCTTGGCGGTGTCCTTGCCGGCGTCGGGCTGTTTCAGTTCGGCTTGCGGCCGCGGCGTCAGCAGCGTCGGCTTCGGGGGCGAGATGTCCATCAGATGATCTCCAGATCCGCGTGCAGCGCGCCGGCGGCCTTGATCGCCTGCAGGATCGAAATGGTCTGGGTCGCGCTGACCCCGATTGCGTTCAGCCCGTCGACCAGCCGCTGCAGGCTGACGTCGCCCTCGAGAATCGAGAACTGCGCCTCGCGCTCTTCGACGGTGACCTCGGTCTGCGGCACCACGACCGTCGTGCCGATCGAGATCGGCTCGGGCTGGCTGACCTCGATCTTCTCGCGCACGATCACCGTCAGACCGCCCTGGCTGACCGCGACCTGGGCGATTCGCACGTCGGCGCCGATCACGATGGTGCCCGACCGGGCGTCGATCACCACCTTGGCGACGGTGTCGGGCTGCACCAGCAGACCCTCGATCTCGGCCAGCATGCCGGGGACGTCCATCTTGTCGAGCGCCCGCACCTCGACGGTGCCCGAATCGATCGCCGTGGCGCTGCCGCCGCCGAGCGAGGCGTTGATCGCCCGCTCGATCCGCGCGGCGGTGGTGAAATCAGGGGTCCGCAACGCGATCCGCACGCTGTCCAGATCGTTCAGCTTGAAGTCGATCTCGTTCTCGACCGTGGCGCCGTTCTCGATCCGCGCCACCGTCGGCACGCCTTCGACGATGCTGGCGTTGGCGCCCTGCGCCGCGTAGCCGGCGACCGCGATCGGCCCCTGGGCCACGGCGTAGATCTCGCCGTCGGCGCCGGCCAGCGGCGTCACGATCAGCGTGCCACCGCGCAGCGAGGCGGCGTCGCCCAGCGAAGAGACCACCACGTCGATGGTCGAGCCGCGGCGCGCGAAGGGCGGCAGCATCGCGGTCACCATCACCGCGGCGGTGTTTTCGGTGCGCATCTGTTCGTCGGTCAGGTTGCCGACTCCGAGCCGCTCCAGCATGCCCTCGATCGAGCGCTCGGTGAACGGGCTGTTGCGCAGCCGGTCGCCGGTGCCGTTGAGACCGACCACCAAGCCGTAGCCGACCAGCTGGTTTTCCCGCACCCCCTCGAAGGTGGTGATGTCCTTGATCCGGACCTCGGCGCCGGCCGGCGCCGGCGTCAGCAGCGGCAGGGTCGCGGCGACCAGCGCCAGCAGCGGCACGATGAAACGGCAGGTCGATTTCATGCGGTCAGTCCCCCGGGGATGCCCGGGCGCGATGCCCGTCTGCGGCCGATATTAATGCAAAAATGCCAAAATCTTCAAGTATAGTTTTGACTATACATGAATCGCGTCACCCCAGAGTTGACCGAGCATGGATACTCGACTTATCAATAAGTTCTCTTCATGCGGCAACCAGTCCTTGATCGGACAGGCAGGAGCACGATGCAAATCTACTTCTACGAACCGCGGATCAATCGCCGAAAGAGCGTCACCGAAGAACTGGCGGCAGGTCGGATCGCGGTGGTGCAGATCGAGGACGATTTCTTCCGCGGCGAGCTTGGGCTGCCGGCGCGCGACGGCGACGAGGTCCGCGCCTTCCTGCTGTCCGAGGCGCCGAACACGCTGGCGCATATCGCGTCGCTGCGCGCCGCCGGCTGCCGCAACCCGGTGCTGGTGCTGCGCGATTTCCGCAACGCCCGCAGCACCGCGCGGGCGCTCGATGCCGGGGCCGACGACGACCTGGTGATGCCGCTGAAGGCGGTCGAGCTGCGCTCGCGGATCAACTCGATCGTCCGGCGCAGCCGCGGCCATGCCGCCGACAGCGTCCGGGTCGGCGAGGTCACGGCGTTCTTCGACGGCCGCGACCCCGAAGTCTCGGGGGTCCGGGTGGCGCTGTCGCGCCGCGAGCACGCGATCTTCCAGCAGCTGGCGCTGAACGCCCGCAAGGTGGTGTCGAAGGCGGCGATCTACGACGCGGTCTACGGCGCATCGGACGCCCAGCCGTTCGAAAAGGTGATCGACGTCTACATCTGCAAGATCCGCAAGAAGATCGATGCCGCCGCCGAATCCGGCCACCGCTACATCGAGACGGTGCACGGCCGCGGCTACAAGTTCGCGCCGTCCGATCCCAAGAAGATCGCGCTTGGCGCGGCACGGATGACCAGCGACGCCGAGGCCTGAGGCCCCGGCGCCAACCGCGTCACATGAAGTTCAGGAACGACAGTTTCGACAGCCGAGAGGTGACCGCGTAGGTCGCCTCGAGCTGGGTCTGCAGCTGGGTGACCCGGGTCGCCGCCTCGTAGGCATCGACGCCCTCGAGCGCCAGGACCTGGTTGCGGAACAGGTCGCTGCGCGCCCGCTGCGAACCCAGCGTCTGCTCGACCTGCTGCTGCTGGCCGCCGATCCTGGCCTCGGCCTCGAGCATGCTGCCGATGCCCTTGCCGATCCCGTCGAGCGCGCTGCCGACCCAGGCCTTGTAGGCGTCGGGATCGGCGATCTTGCTGGCGTCGAGGCTGGCCATCATGGTCAGGCCGCGGATCATTTCAGAGAATGCCGGATCGTTGGCCTGGACCCCGTGGTCGAGCGTTAGGTTCTCGTCGATCCGGGCGCTGACCCGGGCCGCGGCGCTGCCGTCGGCGGCAAGCCGCGGCGTGCCGTTGTAGAAGGTGCTCTCGAAGCGCTGCGCCGCCGGCGCCGTGGCGTCGCTGGCGAAGATCGCGGCAAGCTGGTCGAGCTTGCCGTTGGCGTCGGCGGCGTCGGTCAGCCCGGCGCCGACCACCTGCCCCAGCACGTCGCGCGGCGACAGCCCGCTGCGCGGGTTCACCTTGTCGAACGGCTGCAGCGCCGCCGGGCTCGAGATGGTGCCGCTGAACAGCGGCGCACCGCCGAAGCTGGTGTTGATCTGCGCCGTGATCTGGTCCAGCGCCGCCTTGGCGTTGGCCTGCAGCACCGAGGTGCTCAGGTTCGACTGGTCGCGGCTGGTGATCGCGTTGTCGAGAAATCCCTGCGCCACGTCGCGCAGGTTGCCCATCACCTTGGCGGTCAGCGCCAGCTTGTCGCCGAGCTGTTCGTTCGACACCAGGAAGGCGTCGGTGCGGTCCATCCGCGCCCGCAGCGCCAGCGTTTCGCCCGAGCGCAGCCCGAGCGACCGGTAGACGTCGGACTTGAGGCCGGTCGCGGCCTCCTGCCCGGCTTGCGACAGCTTCTGGCTGAGATCCGCGGCCTGGCGCCGGTCGGTCATCAGCCCCTGCAGGGTCGAGGTGGTGCGTATCGTTCCGATCATCTCATCTCTCCCTTAGCGAACCGCGGCCAGCAGCGAATCCATCATCTCGCTCAGCGTCCGCATCACCGTGGCGTTGGCGGTGTAGGCCTGCTCGATCGCCATCAGCTGCTGCAGCTCGTCGTCGATGTTGACGCCCTGCACGCCGAACCGCGCGCCCTCGATCGCGCCGGCACCGGCGCGCAGCGCCGACAGCCGATCCTCGGCGCCGTTCTTGGCGTAGTTCTGGTCCGACATCAGCGCCGCGGTGAAATCGGCGAGATTGGCGGTGTCGCCCAGCCCGGCGGCGGTCGGAAAGCTCACCTCGGCCGACAGCGCGCCGATGAAGGCCTCGACCTGGGTGCTGTCGCCCTGCGGCCCCTCGGCCGCGGCGCCGGCGCCTTCGCGCAGCCGCCACAGCGCCCCGCCCCGGTCCGGATCCATCGCCGCGTTGACCGCGATCCGGCCCGACAGGCCGGTGGTGGCGCCCGGCGCCAGCGCGGCGCCGGCGTCGGTGAACAGGCTCGGCGCGCCCGCGGCGACCGAGGCGTCGGCCGCGGCGAAGCCGTCGACCAGCGTCCTGGCCACCGAGTCGAGCTGCAGCTGCATCCGCGGCAGGGTCTCGTTCAGCAGCGTGATCCGCCCGGCCAGCCGGCCCTCGGAAAAGCCGCGGACCCCGGCGACGCCGGGGGTGATGTCGATGTTGCCGGCGGTCAGCCGACCGGCGTTGCGATCGAAGGCCAGCTGGTGGACTTCGGCCCCCTCGACCAGCGGCGTGCCGCCGCTGCTGGTGATCGTCAGCCCGTACTGGCTGTCGCGCTGCACCTTGAAGTCGATCAGCTCGGACAGGGCATCGAGCTTCTGGCTCATCTCGTCCTCGAGGCTGGCGCGGCGCAGCGTCGGGTTGGTCTCGAGTTGCAGCTGCTTGTTCAGCTCGGCGACGCTGCGCAGCGTGGTGTTGACCAGCGCCACGTCGGTCGCGATGCCGTCGCGCGCGGTCATCCCGGCCCGTTCGAGCCCGGCCGAGGCGGCGTTGAGGGTCTGGGTCAAGGCTTCGGCGGCGCGCAGCGTGGCGCGTTGCACCGCCGGGTCACCGGGGGCGTTCGACAGCGTGTCGAAGCTGGTCTGCAAGGCGCTCACACGGTTGGTCAGCGCCTGCGCATCGCCGGGCTGGCCGAGCAGCGCGGTGTAGGTCGACAGCCCGTCGGCCATCGCGCCCTGCTTGGCCATGCGGCCGATCTCGAGCCGGTGCGCCCGGTCGAGCGAGGCGTCGACCTCGCGGCGGATGCCGTTGACCTCGACCCCGCCCGCGGGGCCGCTGGTCAGCGCCAGTTCGCGGCGGACATAGCCGGCGCGGTTGGCGTTCGCGATGTTGCCCGATGTGATCTCCGACCATTTCTCGGCCGCGGACAGACCGCTTCGGGCATTCAGGAAGGCGGAAGTGATCGCCATGTTGTGTCTCTCCTGATGAAGGCGCGCCCGAATTCTTCAGGCGCGCCGCTGCGCTATCAGCGCTTCAGTCGGGTGGTTTCGTCGAGCATCTCGTCGACCGTGGTGACGATCTTGGCGTTGGTCGAATAGGCGCGCTGGGTCTGGATCAGATCGGTCAGCTCCTGCGCCACTTCGACGTTCGAGCTTTCAAGCGCGCCGGCGCTGATCGACCCGGCGGTGCCGCTGGTCGCGGTCGACAGCTGGAAGCCGCCGGAATCGCGCGAGATGTAGTAGCTGTTGCCATCGGTGGCGAGCAGCCCGTCCGGGTTCACCACCTCGGCCAGCGGGATGTTGTAGAGCGCCTTGCGGCTGCCGTTGTCGAACACGCCGTAGACGTCGCCATGCTCGTCGATCTCGGTCCGCATCAGGGTGCCGGCGGTCGATCCGTCGGCGGTGATCTTGAGCGGCGTGTAGTCGCCGGAGAACTGGGTCATGCCGTCGAACATGCCGGGGGTGCCGATCGACACCTCGACGACCTGCGGCGTGGCGCCGTTGTTGACGGTGACGGTCGCCTTTCCGGTCGCGGTGTCGAACGCCAGGTTCGACGGCGGCGGCGCCGAGGACACGAAGTTGGAATAGGCGCGCGGCGCCCCGGCCATCGCGCCGCTGTCGTGGAAGTCGACGGTGACCGACCCGTAGGGCGTGCCGTCCGAGGCGTTGATGCCCAGCTCCCAGCGGCTCGAGGTGGTGGTCGGCTGCCAGGAGAACTGCAGCCGGTCCGCTACGCCCAGCGGCGAGAAGAATTCGGCCGAGGACACGAAGGCCTCGCCCGGGGCCGCGACGCCGGATTCCTGCGCCGGGATGTTGCCGCTCAGCAGCATGTTCGAGGTCGGGGTGCCGGTCATCGTCGGCGACGACACGTTGACCGTGGTCAGCCCGCTGAACCGGTTGCGGTCGACAAGGCCGACGCCGCCGTCGTCATTGTATTCGAAGCCGGCGAGGTAGAGCCCGGCGGCGTTGCGCAGGTTGCCGTCCTCGTCGGGGGTGAAGGACCCGGCGCGGGTCAGCATGAAGTTCGATTCGTTGGTCTCGAAGGGGTTCTTGGTGACCACGAAGAAGCCCGAGCCGCCGATCGCCATGTCGAAGGCGCGGCCGGTCTGGCGCACCGCGCCGTTCAGCGAGATGTCCGACCCCTGCGCCGCGCGCACGCCGGCCGGGGCGACGCCGCCACCGAAGCCGGTGGTGGTGGTGGTGACCATCTGGGCAAAGCTGCGGCGATAGCCGTCGGTGTTGGCGTTGGCGATGTTGTCGGAGATTCGGCCGACCGCGGTCGAGTTGGCGCGCAGGCCGCTGACCCCGGTCTGCATGGCGTTCGAAATACTCATCGGTGTCGTCCTTCTGACTGAATGCGGCCGCTGTGCGTTGCGTTATGCGGCGATGATTTGGGCAAATTTAAGGAATTGTTCACTTTTCGGGGACGGACTGTGGATCGGTGGTGCCGGCCTGCTGCAGCGCCAGCGCCTCGAGCCTGCGCAGCGCGTCCTCGGCGGTGCCGACCCGTTGCCGGGCAGTGGATTCGCGCAGTGGGAACATCTCGGGCGCGGCCTGGGCCAGCGCCTCGGCGATCTCGGCCCAATAGGGGCTCTGGGCCAGGTCGGGGAAGGCCTGCGCCAGCTTCAGCGTGGTCGCGCTGTCGCCACCGCGATGCGCCGACAGCAGCAGGTTGATCGCGTCGGCCGGCGGCAGCGCCTGCCCCAGCTGCTGCCACAACCCGTCATAGGCCCGCTGCGCCTCGGCCCAGTCGCCTTGCGCGAAATGCGCTTCGGCGCGGATCCGCAGATAGGCCTCGGACGGCGCCTGCATCGCGGTCTCCAGCACTGCGATCGGCGCCTCGGTGGCGCTGAACAGCAGCGCCCGCAGCAGGTTGAGCCGGTCGCGCGCCGCAGCGTCGTCGCCTTCGAGACCCTGCGCCAGGATCGTCGTGGCCTCGGCATATTGCCCGCCGCGCAGCAGGGCTTCGGCCTGCTTCAACCGCAGCCGGTCGAGATCGCCTTCGGCAACCTCGGCCAGTTCGAGGTCCCGCGCCGCGGCAAGCGTGTCATGCACCGCGCCGTATTCGCGCGCCGCGGCACCGCTGGCGCCGGCCTGCAACAGATGATCGGCCAAACGCTCGGCCAGCTCGGAAAGCCCCGGCTGGAACGCGAAGTTCAGCGCGACCCGACGATGCGCCTCGAGAAACCCGGCCAGCGGCATCTCGCCGGACAGGCCGCGCTCGTAGAGCGACTCGATCAGCCCGCGCGACTGCTGCCGCGCGCTGGCCGCGGCGCTGGTCTCGGGATGGCGCTGCTGGATCGAGGCCAGCGTCTCGAGTGCCGCGACATCGTCGCCCAGCGTGGTCTCGACGATCGCCAGCCGCTGCAACACCGCCAGCGCCTCGTCGCCGCCGCGCCACAGCGCCAAGCTCTGCTCCAGCAGGATCCGCGCGTCCTCGAGCGGCAGGGTGCCGGTTTCGCGGCCAAGGTCGATCAGCGCCAGCCGGGCCCGGTGCGCCCAGAGATCGGCGCCGCGCGAGGCGGTGGCGTAGCTGTCGAACGCCGCGACCAGGTCGCCGCCGGATTCCGCGGTCCGGCCCAGCAAGAAGTGGTAGGCGCTGCCGTCGGTCATCCCCGGGTGGTCGGCGAAGCGCTGCGCGAAGCTGCGCGCCAACCCCCAGTCGGCAGCAACCACCGCGGCTTCGAGCAGCCCCGGCAGCAACAACGCCTCGACCGGCTTTGACAACCCGCCGAGCCGGGCCAGCGCGCCCGGCAGATACGGTGCGGCGCCGGCAAGATCGCCGGATCTGATCGCCGCCTCGGCCAGGAACAACGGCTGGTCCGGCCAGCCGGCGGCGTCGGGCCCAAGCAGCCGCGCCGCCGCGTCGCCGGGCGGCGTGGTCTCGTGGTCGAGCGCCCAGAGCCCGAGCGCCAGCGCGTCGCGCCGATCGGTCATCTCGGGCGACAGCTCGTCCGGCAGACCGGCGAGGAACGACCTGCCCTCGGGCACCATGCCATGCGCCAGCGACAGCTCTGCCAGGTCGAGCAGCGCCGCGACCGCGTCCGGCCCCGGCGCGGCCTTGGCGCCGCCATCGCCCCGCGCCGCGGCCATCGCCGCCAGCAGCGTGGCGCGATCCTCGATGAACCGTGCCGCGTCGAAACGCGCCAGATCGAGCGCGGCCGGCATCACCGGGTCCACCCGGTCAGCGCGGCCCTGGCCCTGGCCGGGCAACGCCGCGAGCGTCGCCGCGGCGACGACACATATGCATAGATAATTTTGCAAACCGGAAGCGATCTCATGAATTGTCTTGCGCTATCCTTGTTCAGATCCGATATATACGCAATAACAGTGTCGCCTCGGACCCGATTATATGTCCGACTTGCAGCTTCAGGGAGACGGCGAGCCGATGGAAACCTCCACCTATGTCGCGCTGTCGCAAGCCACCGCCCTGCGCAACGAGCTTGACGTCACCACCAACAACATCGCCAACGCCAACACCGCGGGCTTCAAGGGCGAACGCGTCGCGTTCGAATCCTACCTGCAGCGCGAGGGCATCGGCACCGAGCGCCGCGAGACCGCCTTCCTGACCGACAGCGGCTCGTATCTCGACACCCGCCAGGGCGCGGTGTCCGACACCGGCAACCCGCTCGACGTGGCACTGCAGGGCGAGGGCTGGTTCGCCTACCGCACCACCGACGGCCAGACCGCCTACGGCCGCGACGGCCGCTTCAACATCGACCAGCAGGGCAACCTGGTGACGCTCAACGGCGCGCAGGTGCTCGATGTCGGCGGCGCGCCGATCGCGCTGCCGCCCGACGTCGGCGCCGCGGTGTCGATCTCGCGCGATGGCACGATCTCGTCGCCGGCCAACGGGCCGATGGCCAAGCTCGGCGTGGTCACCCTGCCCGACCTGCAGGCCTACGAGCGGATCGGCGGCGGTCTTCTGGTGCCGCCGCAGGGCGTGCCGACGCAGGCGCCGATCCCCGACACCGCGACCGAGCTGGTCCAGGGCGCGATCGAGGGCAGCAACGTGCAGCCGGTGGTCGAGATGACCCGGCTGATGTCGATCCAGAAAGCCTATGACCGCGCGGTTCAGCTGATGAGCAGCGAAGACGACCTGCGCCGCGACATGCTGCGCCGGATCGGCCGCCCGACCTGACCCCATACCCGGACCCGACAGGAGCCTGACCATGAAAGCCCTCGGAATCGCCGCGACCGGCATGCTGGCGCAGCAGACCAACGTCGATGTCATCTCGAACAACATCGCCAACGCCAACACCACCGGCTTCAAGTCAAGCCGCGCGGCGTTCCAGGACCTGATCTACGAGACCATGACCCGCGAGGGCGCGCTGACCTCGGAAGAAGGCACGGCGCGGCCGACCGGCATCGATGTCGGCCTGGGCGTGCAGACCGCCGGCACGGTGCGGCTGAACACCCAAGGCGGCCTGCTGGCCACCGAGAACCAGTTCGACACCGCGATCGACGGCAAGGGCTACTTCACCGTCACCCTGCCCGACGGCAGCCGCGCCTACACCCGCGACGGATCGTTCCAGCTCTCGGCCGAGGGCCAGATGGTGACGCTGCAGGGCTACGAGATCGATCCGGGCATCAACGTGCCCGACAACACCACCAACGTGTCGATCAGCGAACAGGGCACGGTCACCGCCTATATCGGCAACGACCCGCAGCCGGTCGAGATCGGCCGTCTGACCATGGCGACCTTCACCAACGACGCCGGGCTGAAGCCGCTGGGCAACAACCTGCTGGCCGCCAGCACCGCCTCGGGCGAGGCGCTGCCGGCGAACCCGGGCGACCCGGGCGTCGGCATCATTCGCCAGGGCTATCTCGAGAATTCGAACGTCAACATCATCCAGCAGATCACCGATCTGATCTCGGCGCAGCGCGCCTACGAGATGAACTCCAAGGCGATCGAGACCGCCGACCAGATGATGTCCACCGCGAACCAGATCAAGTAAGATGCGCCGGTTGATCCCCGCCCTCCTGGTCGCGCTGGCGCTGGCGCCGGCGGCCCGGGCCGAATCGCTGTCGGTGCTGATCGAAGAGCAGGCCCGCGGCACGCTTGGCGCGACGCTGCCCGAGGCGGCGGAATTCGACATCATGCTGAGCACCGCCGGCGTCGAGGACGCGGTGATGCTCTCGGCCTACTGGATGGACCCGGCGACCGGCCAGTTCATCGCCAACGCGGTCGGCGCCGACGGTGCCGTCCACCGGGTGCGCGGCCTTGCCACGGTGATGCTGCAGGTGCCGATCCCGACCCGTCGGCTGATGCCGGGCGATATCGTGGCCGATAACGACCTGAGCGTGGTGCGGCTGCCGCAGGGCCGGCTTGGCGCCTTCACCGTCACCCAGCGCGACGAGCTTGTCGGCATGCAGGTGCGCCGGATGCTGGCCGAGGGCCGGCCGGTGATGGTACAATCGATCATGCAGCCGCTGGTCATCGACCGCGGCGATCTCATCACGATCCACTACGCCGACGGTCCGCTGAAGCTGACCGCGCCCGGCCGCGCCCTGGGCGACGCCCACAGGGGCCAGGAAGTGCGGATCGTCAATCTTGCAAGCAACACCTCGCTCGCCGGCATCGCCGCGTCCGAAGGTATCGTGGAGGTCTACCGGTGACTCGCAGCGCCAAATCCACCGGCCGGAGCCTGGCCATTCTCGCGCTGACCGCGGCCGCCCTGTCGGGCTGCGGGGTCCGCTCGCAGTTCAACCGCGACCCGCAGCTGTCGGACATGGCGCTGAACCCGGCGACCATGCCCGAGGCGTCGCTGGTGTCGGTGCCGATGCCGCCGCCGGAACTGCCGCGGGTCTACGAGCGCGCCGAGGCGGCGTCGCTGTGGGAGCGCGGCTCGGGCGGATTCTTCGCCGACCAGCGCGC
>JBFGEI010000009.1:0-26558 GCA_041580155.1 Limimaricola sp. | reverse complement strand
GTGCGCCGCGCTGGTGACGGTGCGCCGCTCGCAGGGGTGCGAATTCAGATCTGGGCCCACACCACCGAGGGGCACGAGCGCGATCCGCACAGCCACGGCGCCACGCTGACCGATGCGCGCGGTGAATTCCGCTTGGAAATGCCGCAGATCGTGCCCGCCTTCGGCCAGCCGCACGGCCATCTCGCCTATGACGACGACGCCTTCGAAACCGTGTTCCTGCGCCCGGTGATGCCAAGCGCGCGCCACACCAGCCTCGGCGCGCACTTCGTTCTGCAGCCGGTCTGATCGCATTGCCGACGCTTCGCGCGGCCCTGGTCAGGAGCGGGCTTGTCACGGCGATCGCGGTGCCGGACGCGGTCGCCGCGACAAGCCCTCTGCTTGCCTGGCGCGATCCGGTCTACATCGTGGCCGGGCTGGCGGGGGTGGTCGCGATGGCGCTGATCCTGCTGCAGCCGCTGCTGGTGGGCGGGTATCTTCCCGGTCTGCCGCCGCGCCGCGGACGGCGGCTGCATCGCTGGGTCGGCGGGACGCTCGTCGCGACGGTGATCGTGCATGTCGCGGGGCTGTGGCTGACCAGCCCGCCCGACGTGGTCGACGCGCTGCTGTTCCGGTCGCCGACGCCGTTCTCGGCCTGGGGCGTCATCGCCATGTGGGCGGTCTTCGCCGCCGCGCTGCTGGCCGCGGTCAAGCGGCGGCTGCGCCCGAGGCGGTGGCGCCAGGGTCATACGGCGCTGGTGGTCACGGTCCTGCTGGGCAGCGTCGCGCACGCGCTGCTGATCGAGGGAACGATGGGTGCGTGGTCGAAAGCGGCGCTCTGCGCGCTGGTTGTCGCGGTGATGATCAAGTTGCTGATCGACCTGCGCAGCTGGAGGCTGCTGAGCCGCCGCAGGGCCTGAACGCCGCCGCCAACGACCACGGCAATCATCGAATCAGACGGGGCCGGCGACCGCCGCCGTCGGGCGGCGGAATTATTTCCGAGGCTCCCTTGTAGCCGGGTCTGGCCCGACCGATCTACCATCTGCGGGCCGGGCCCCTCTGACGCTGGATCTTCCACGTGATGTCGGACCGCATCGGGTGTGCCCGATGGTCATGGGGTCCAGACACCCCGACCTCGGGTGCGGTCATGCACAAGAGGTCATCGTGGAAATCCTGCTTATTCTGTTTCTCGGCAAGCCGCTCTGGATGTGGCTTGTCTTCCTGGCGCTGGTCGCCGCTCTGCTGATCTTCGACCTGGGCGTGCTGCACAGCGACGATCACGAGATCGGCGTTTCCGAAAGCCTGAAGCTTTCGGCCATGTACATCACCCTGGGCCTGTCCTTCGCCGGTTTCATCTGGTGGCAGATGGGCGGCGAGGCGACGGCGCAGTATCTCACCGCCTTCGTGGTCGAAAAGACCCTGGCGATGGACAACATCTTCGTCATCGCGCTGATCTTCGGCTTCTTCGCGATCCCGCGGCAGTACCAGCACCGGGTGCTGTTCTGGGGCATCCTGGGCGTGATCGCGCTGCGCGGCCTGATGATCGGCCTCGGCGCGACCATCGTCGCCGAATACCACTGGGTGCTGTATATCTTCGCCGCCTTCCTGATCGTGACCGGCATCAAGATGCTGTTCGTGTCGGAAGCCGATCACGACATCTCGGACAACCGGCTGCTGAAGTTCCTGAAGCGGCGTCTGCCGGTGACCGACGAGCTGCACGGCCACGCCTTCACCGTGACCCGCACCGATCCGGCGACCGGCAAGCTCAAGCGCTACATCACGCCGTTGCTTCTGGCGCTGATGCTGATCGAGGTCGCCGACCTGGTGTTCGCGGTGGACTCGGTGCCGGCGGTGTTCACCATCACCACCGATCCCTACATCGTCTACACCTCGAACATCTTCGCGATCCTCGGGTTGCGGGCGCTCTACTTCGCGCTGGCGGCGGTGCTGCACCGCTTCGCCTACCTGAAATACGCGCTGTCGCTGCTCTTGGTGTTCATCGGCTCCAAGGTGTTCGTCGCCGAGGCGCTCGGCTGGGAGAAGTTCCCGCCGGCCTGGTCGCTCGGCATCACCTTCGCGATCCTCGGCGCGGGCGTGGCGTTCTCGCTGTGGAAGACCGGGCGCGGTCAACCGGATCTGGCCAAGCCGATCGCCATGCCGGTGAAACAAGAAGGCTGATCGGCGGCTAATTGCGGATCGGGCAATGACGGGTGGCGGGTCCGGCAGGCAATGCCGGACCCGTGGCTTGTGTCAGGCCAGCCAGCGCTTGCGTCGGCGATAGTGCTTGATGGCGTGGTAATCGACCTTGCCGCCGCTGCCGAGATAGAACTCCTGCACGTCCGGGTTGGCCTTCAGCGTCGCGGCTTCGCCGGACATCACGATCTGGCCGTTCTCGATCAGATAGGCGCGGTTGACGATCTCCAGCGTCGCCGCCGCGTTCTGCTCGACCAGCAGCACGGTCAGACCGTGCTTCTTGTTAATCTCGCTGATGATCGCGAAGATCTCGGCGACCAGCACCGGCGCCAGCCCGAGGCTGGGCTCGTCGAGCATGATCAGCTTGGGCTCGGTCACCAGCGCCCGGCCGATCGCCAGCATCTGCTGCTCGCCGCCCGACAGGTAGCCGGCCTTGGAGCGGGCGCGCTCCTTCAGCCGCGGAAAGTAGCGGTAGACCTCGTCGCGCAGATCCTCGAACGACCGGGTGGCCTTTCTGCCGCGATAGGCCGCGACCAGGTTCTCGTCGGGCGTGAGGTGACCGAAGACCCGGCGTCCCTCGAGCACGTGGACCAGCCCCTGATCGACCCGGGCCGGCGCGCCCAGGCTGCGCAGATCGGTGTCGCCGAAGCGGATCTCGCCGCGGGTGATGTCGCCCCGCTCGGGTCCGAGAAGCCCGCTGATCGCCTTCAGCGTGGTGCTCTTGCCGGCGCCGTTGGAGCCGAGGAGGGCGACCATCTCGCCCTCCTTGATCTCCATCGACACGCCCTTGATGGCGAGAAACACCTTGTCGTAGACGACCTCGACATTCGAAAGGGCGAGTCCGCGCATACTCAGTTGCCTCCGACGTAGGCCGCGGCGCTGGTCTCGATCTCCTCGTGGACGATGTCCTCGTAGGCGGTGGCCCAGTCGCTCACCGGCTCCCAGGCCGATCCGGTCCACTGCGAAACCCGGCCATAGCCGCCGCCCTGGTGGTCGGCTGCGGTGATGGTGATCGGCGGCATCAGCCCTTCGGCGTCGAAGCCCTCGATCATCTCGAAGCCGGCCTTCAGCTTCGGCCCGGTCAGCGGCGCGCCCTCGCGCTCAAGCGCCAGACGTGCGGCCTCGACCGCGACGGTCATCGTGGCGACGCCGATGTTGTAGTAGCTCGACCCGACATGGCTGCTGTCGCCGGCCCCGAGACCCGGCTCGATCACCTTCTCGACGATCCGCTCCAGGATCGGGGTGTCGGTGCCGGTGGCGGTCGCTTCGAACCGCTTCATGCCGACCATCGCATCGGCGCCGACGTTGTTGGCGTCGGTCTCGGCCATCCAGACCACGGAATGGATGATCGCCGGGTCGATGCCGTTGCGGATCGCCTGCTGGACCGAGACCGACTGGCCGCCGCCGGCGCCCCAGATGAAAACCACCTCGGGCTGGTAGCGGCGCACCTCGGACCAGGTCGCGGACTGTTCGTTGCCGGGGCTGGCGTAGGGGAAGGCCCGGATCTCGAAGCCCTCGGCCTCGGAGATCTTCTCGAGCACCGGCATCGGCTCGCGGCCGAACGGGCTGTCGATATGCACCACGGCGACCTTCTTGCCCTCGATGCCCTCGGCCGACTTGATGTAATCCGCAAGGATCGCCGCCTGCGACCAGTAGGTCGCCATCGTCGGGAACACGTAGGGGAAGGTTTCGCCCGCCGCCGCGTCGCCGCGGCCGTGCAGCGGGGTGATCAGCACCACCTCGTCCTTGATCACCTGGTCGACCAGGCCGCGCGACACCGGGGTCGAGAGGAAGTCGAACAGGATCGCGCCCTCTTCGCGCGACCGGTTGTAGGCCTCGATGCCGCGCTGCGGCTCGTTGCCGGTATCGCGGACGATGGCCTCGAACATGTGGCCGTCGACGCCGCCTTCCTGGTTCACCAGCGTCAGGTAGTCCTGCTGGCCCTGGTTATATTCACCGGTCACGAAGGTGTAGACCGCGGTGAAGTCCTGCAGGAGACCGAACTTGATCGGCTCCTTGTCCTGCGCCGCGGCACCGCCGGCGGCGCCAACGAGGCCAAGCGCCAGCGCCGCGGGCTGCCCGATCCGCTTCAGTATCGTCATGGGGTTCCTCCTCCCTCAACGGCCCTTTCGGGCCTTCAGCTTCCGGAATGCCGAAACGGCCAGACCAGGAAGTATTTGCGAATGTTGTCGTAGATCTTGGCGAGGCCCAGCGGCTCGAACAGCAAAAAGCCGATGATCATGCCGCCGTAGAAGATCAGCGGCAGATGCGCCGTCAGGTTCTGCGAGATCGAGAACCAGCCCGCCGCGCCAAGACCGGCGATCAGGTTGGTCAGCACGATCGGCACCAGCAGCACGAAGCCCGCGCCGAGGTAACCGCCGATGACGCTGCCCAGGCCGCCGACCAGCACCATCGCGACCAGCTGGATCGAGACGTTGAAGCCGAACTGCTCGGGCGTCACCGCTCCGTAGTAGCAAAACGCCAGCATCGCGCCCGTCACGCCGCCGGCGAAGGAGGCGGTCAGGAAGGCCATCAGCTTGGTGCGGAACGGGTCGACGCCGATCACCGCGGCGGCGAAGTCCTTGTCGCGGATCGCCGCCAACGCCCGGCCGAAGCTGGTGCGCTTCACGTTCAGGAAGAACAGCGTCATCACCACGGTCCAGAGCAGCGCCAGGTAGTAGCGCGCGTCGAGGCTGTCGATCGGGATCCACAGGAAGGCGACGTCCGGCGTGCGCAGCGTCGCCTGCGCGCCGCCCGAGATCGCCGGCACGTTCGAGATCACCCAATCCACCAGGTACTGCATGGCGAGCGTCGCCATCACCAGGTAGAGGCCCTTCACCCGAAGCGCCGCGGCGCCGAAGGCGGTGCCGATCACCGCCGCCGAAAGCCCGCCGCCCAGCAGCGCCAGCTCGAACGGCACCCCGGCGCGCGCCAGGTGGATCGAGCTGTAGGCGCCGATCGCCATCACCGCGGCGAAGCCGAAATGCAGCTGCCCGCCAAGACCCATCAGCAGCGACAGCGACAGCGCCGCCGCGGTCCAGATCAGCCAGGGCAGGGCGTAGCTGCCGAGATAGAGGTCGGAGATCAGCAGCGGTGCGGCCAGCGCCAGCAGCGCCAGCACCCCGATCTGCCAGCGATCGGCCATGATCGGCCAAAGCTGGCGTGCCGCCGGGTAGCTGGTGTGGCGCACGCCGGAAAGACGGTAGAACATGGCTCAGATCCTCTCGATGTCTTCGCGGCCGAAGATCCCGTGCGGTCGCACCAGGATGGTCAGCAGGATGATCACGGAGGTGACCACGTCGCGGGTGCTGCCCCCCGCATAGGCGTCGAGATAGCCGGGGATGACGCTGCCGAGGATGCCCACGGCGAGGCCGCCCACCAGCACCCCCTTGATCGAGTCGATGCCGCCGAGGATCACCACCGCGATCGCCGGGAACAGCAGCGTCGACAGGGTCCAGTCGACGCCCTGCACCGATCCCCACAGCACCCCGGCGCCGACCGCGGCGATGCCGGCGATTCCCCAGGACAGGCCGATCGCCCGTTCGACCGACAGCCCGACCGCCCAGCTTGCGACGTGGTCGTCCGAGACCGCGCGCAGCTTGGTGCCGAGCCGGGTGCGGAAGAACAGCATCGAGGCTGCGATCAGCGCCACCGCGACCAGACCGCCGATCAGGTAGGCGCGGTTCATGAACACGTCGGCGACGATCACCGGCGCTAGGCCGATGCCGAGATCGATCGATTTCGGCGAGGCGCCGAACACGCCGGGGATCAGCCCGCGCAGCAGGATCTCCATGCCGAGCGTCAGCATCACCACCATGATCACCGGCTGGCCGACCATGCGGCGCAGCAGCAGCCGTTCGACCAGCAGGCCGAAGCCGAACATCAGCGCCGCGCCGACCACGATCGCGATCCAGATCGGCAGGCCGATCGAGTCGAGAAACCACACCAGGAACGCCGCCATCATCACCAGCGCGCCCTGCGCCAGGTTCGGCACGCCGGCGGACTTGTAGATCAGCACGAAACCGAGTGCGGCCAGCGCATACATCAGCCCGACCAGCGCGCCATTGACCAGAAGTTCTATGAAATAGGCCATGTCAGTGCTGCCTCCCTGCCAGGTCGCCGATCTTCAGCGTCCGGGTCAGCACCCCGGTCTCGCCGCTCTCGTAGGTGATGCGCGCCTCGTATTCGATCTCGTCGCGGCCTTCGTGCACCGCCTCGATGATCTGGCCGTAGCGCGCGTCGATCACCCCGCGCTTGAGCTTGCGGGTCCGGGTCACCTCGCCGTCGTCGGGGTCGAATTCCTTGTGCAGGTTGACGAAGCGCCGGATCGACAGTTCCGCCGGCACCGCGTCGTTCAGCCGGGCGATCTCGCCGCGCACCAGCTCGACGACCTCGGGCCGCTGCGACAGCTCGGCGTAGGAGGTGTAGGACAGCCCGCGCTCCTGCGCCCATTGGCCGACCGCCGAGAAGTCGATGCAGACGATCGCCGAGAGGAAATCGCGGTCCTTGCCGATCACGCAGACATCGCGGATCGCCGACGCGAACTTCAGCCGGTTCTCGAGATAGGTCGGGATGAAGCGCGTGCCGTCGGCCTTGTGCATCACCTCGGAAAGCCGGCCCAGCACCACCAGCTGGCCGTCGGCGCTCCACTGGCCGGCGTCGCCGGTGCACAGCCAACCGTCGCGCAGGCTTTCGGCGGTGGCCTTTTCGTTGTCGAAATAGCCGTCGAAGATGTTGCCGCCCTTCAGCAGGATTTCACCGGCCTCATCGATCCGCACCTCGACCCCGGGGAAGGGACGCCCAACCGTGGTCAGGCTGATGTCGTCGCTCGATTGCGCCACGGCCAGCGCGCAGTTCTCGGTCTGGCCGTAGAACTGCCGTAGGTTCAGCCCGAGCGCGCGGAAATACAGGAACACCTCCTCGCCGATCGCTTCGCCGGCGGTGTAGGGCCGCGCCACCCGGCGCAGGCCAAGCTGGTCGCGCAGCGGGCCGTAGATCACCGCGTCGCCGACACCGCGCCAGATCCGCTGCGGCAGCGACGGCTTGCGCCCCGCCAGACGGGCGCGTTCGAGGTCGATCGCGAAGGGCATGAAGTGGTCGTAAAGCTTGCGCTTCAGCCCCGAGGTCTCGGCGATGCCGACCTGCACCCGGGTCAGCATCGCCGACCAGGCGCGCGGCGAGGCGAAGTACACCGTCGGAGCGATCTCGCGCAGGTCGTGCAGCGCCGTCTCCTGGTTCTCGGGAACGTTGACGGTGAAGCGCAGCTCGATCGCCGCGGCGATCGAGAAGCTGAAATCGCCGACCCAGGCCATCGGCAGGTAGGCCATGTGCTCTTCGCCCTCGCGGAAATACCCGGCGGCAGCGGCGTTGCGCACGCCCGACAGCACGTGGCCGTGGCGCAGCGGGATGCCCTTGGGCGCGCCGGTGGTGCCCGAGGAATGCAGCAGCACCGCGATGTCGAACACCGTGGCGCGGCCGATCAGGTCGTCGCGCAGCCCGGGCTCGGCGGCGAGCCGGGCCTGGCCGGCCTCGGCGATCTCGGCCAGCGCGCCGGCGCCGGCCGGGGCCTTGGCGCCAAGGCCGCGCGGGTCGTCGTAGAAGATCCGCGCCAGATCGGGATGCCGGTCGCGCAGGCTTTCCAGCTTGTCGACCTGCTCCTGGTCCTCGACCACGGCAGACCGGATGCCCTCGCGGATCATCTGGTCCAGAAGCTCTTCGGGGCGGGCGTCGGAATAGGCCGGGGCCGGCACCGCGCGCAGCGCGATCAGCGCCAGCGTCGCGGCATAGAGCCGGGCCCGGTTGTCGCCGGTCACCAGCACGATGTCGCCCGCGCCGATGCCCGCCGCCTCGAAGCCGGCGGCGAGCGCCAGCACAGCGTCGAGATAGCCGGCCCATGTCGTCTGCTGCCAGATGCCGTGGTCGCGTTCGCGCATCGCGATGCCGTCGGGATGGGTCCGGGCGTTGCGCGCCAGAAGTGCTATCAGCGTGTCGGCGGGATCCCAGTCGGGATGCAGGATCCGCGGATCGCGGGCGGCTTGCGGATCATGCTGCATGGGCCTGGCCCCCGATGTAGGCGGCGACGACCTCGGGGTGCGACATCGCCTCGCGGGCCGGCCCCTCGGCGATCTTGTTGCCGTCGTTGAGCACCAGAACCCGGTCGCAGATCGAGGTCACGACGTCGAGGTGGTGTTCGATGATCAGCACGCTGAGGTTCAGCTCCTCCTGCGCGTCGAGGATGAAGCGGACCATGTATTCCTTCTCTTCCTGGTTCATCCCGGCCATCGGCTCGTCGAGCACCAGCATCCGCGGCTCGGCGCAGAGCGCGCGGGCCAGCTCGACGCGTTTCTGCAGACCCAGCGGGATCACCTCGACATGCTCGTCGCGCACGCTCTCGAGCTGCAGCAGGTCGATGATCTGCTCGACCTTGCGGCGGTGCGCGATCTCGTCTTTCGCGGCCCAGAACGGGTAGAACAGCGCCGCGAGCGGGTTCGGGTTCATGAAGATGTGCCGGCCCATCAGGATGTTCTCGAGCACGCTCATGCCCTTGAACAGCGCCACGTTCTGGAAGGTCCGGGCGATGCCGCTGGCGGCGATGCGATGCGGCCGCATGCCGTTGATCTGGCGGCCCTCGAACAGGATCCGGCCCTGCTGCGGCGCGTAGAAGCCGGTGATGCAGTTCACCAGCGTGGTCTTGCCCGAGCCGTTCGGACCGACAAGGCCGAAGATCTCGCCCTGCCGGATCTCGGCCGAGATTCCCTTCAGCGCATGAATGCCGCCGAAGAAGCGGCTGATGTTCTCGCACTGCAGCACCGGGTCGTTCACGCGACCCTCCCGGGGCATCCGCCTGCCTGGCTCACTCGGTCCATTCGATCTCCTCCCTTGGCGGGGGCGCGCCTGCTCTCCCCAGCCTGCGTGCCCCGTCATTGCATGTCGCGCGCCCCGCGGTCAGACCGCGATGTCGCGCTGATCGTCGATCACCTTGCCGTCGTTCGGCAGGCTGCCCGGCGCAAGAAACACCACCTCGCCGCGCAGCCGGCATTCCGCCCGAAGCGCGTCGCCGAGACGCTGCGCCAGCCCGTCGCCCTGCTGGGCGCTTTCCACCTCGAGCGTCAGCGAATCCCGGCCCTCGGTCTCGCGCACCACCAGCCGGGCGCGGCCGATCTCGGGGTAGGGCTTGACGGTCCGCGCCACCTGCGCCGGATGCACGAACATGCCGCGCACCTTGGTGGTCTGGTCGGCGCGTCCCATCCAGCCGCGCAGCCGCGGCGCGGTGCGGCCGCAGGGGCTTTGGCCCGGCAGCATCGCCGACAGGTCGCCGGTCGCCAGCCGGATCAGCGGGTAGGCCGGGTTGGGGTTGGTGACGACGACCTCGCCGACCTCGCCCTCGGCCACCGGGTCGCCGGTGCCGGGGCGGACGATCTCGACGATCGCCTGCTCCGAGGTCACCAGCCCTTCGCCCGGGGTGGTCTCGTAGGCGATCAGGCCAAGCTCGGCGGTGCCGTAGCACTGGCGCACCTCGATGCCGCGCGCGGCGTACCAGTCGCGCAGCGCCGGGAACAGCGGTCCGCCGGTCACCAACGCCTTGGTCAACCCGCTGGCGTCGACGCCCTTGGCATCGGCCTTCTCGAGGATCGTGCGCAGGAAATCAGGAGTGCCGATATAGGCGGTGAGGCCAAGCCGTTCGATCGCCTCGACCTGCTGGTCGGTGTTGCCGATCCCGGCGGGAAACACCGTCGCGCCGACCCCGGCACAGGCGTGGTCGAACATGATCCCGGCCGGCGTCATGTGGTAGGAGAAGCAGTTCGCCACCACGTCGCCCGCGCCGATCCCGGCGGCGTGCAGCGCCCGTTCGAAGTGCCAATGCGGCGCGTCGGTCTCGGGTTCGGCGATCGGGCCGGGCGACAGGTAGACCCTGCGAAAGCCGTCCAGCGGCCGCGTCGCGAGGCCGCCGAACGGCGGGGCCTGCTCCTGCCGCTCGGGCAGGTCGGACTTGCGCAGCACCGGCAGGCTGGCCAGCGCGGCGCGGTCGATCACGGCATCGCAATCATGCGCGGCCAACGCCTCGCGCCAGTAGGGCGCTTCCGCCTTGGCCCGTCCAAGCACCTCGCGCAGCGCCGCGAACTGCGCCGTCTCCCGCTGTTGCTGATCCCGCGTCTCGAGCGCGTCGTAGAACTTCGCCATGCCTGTCTGCGGACCTCCCTTGACCTCGGGGCCGAAACTGGCGGGCGATTGTTGCGAGAATGTTGCCGGTTGCAGGAATTGTGACGAGCGGCCAGTCTGCGCCCGGCAACCGGTCGGGGAGGACCGGGGAAACGAGGGGAGCGATGCGTGCAGGCCGACATTCTCGGGACGCTGATGACCGGGCTGAACCGGATCGACCAGGCGATCACCCTGTTCGACAGCGACCTGGCGCTGATCTTCGCCAACGACCGGTTTCTCGAGCTGATGCAGATGCCAGAGCGGTTCGGCCGTCCCGGCGCCCGGTTCGAGGACCTGGTGCGCTGGAACGCCGAGCGCGGCGAATACGGCGCCGGCGATCTCGATGTGCTGGTGGCCGAGCGGGTCGCCGCGGCGCGCCGGTTCGAGGCGCACAGCCTCGAACGGGTCCGGCCCGACGGCGTGGTGCTGCAGGTCTCGGGCTGGCCGCTGCCCGGCGGCGGCTTCGCCACGCTCTACACCGACATCACCGTGCAGCGCCGCCGCGAGCTCGAACTGGAACGCCGGATCCTGCGCCGCACCGAACAGCTGCGGCGCTCGGACGAACGGGTGCGGGTGATCGCCAACGAGGTGCCGGCGGGCATCGCCTATCTCGACCGCGACGCGGTGTTCCGCTTTGCCAACCGGCGCTTCGCGCAGGCCTACGGGCTTGACCCGGCGCAGGTTGTCGGGCGCCGCGACGCCGAGGTGCTGACGCCCGACACCATGTCGCGCGTCGGCACCTATTTCGACCGCGGCGCGCAAGGCGAGGCGCTGGCCTTCGACATCCCGATCACCTTTCCTGACGGGCGCAGGCTCGAGACCCGCACCCTGCTGCGGCCGGACCGGGCGCATGACGGCACGGTGCTGGGCTTCTACCTTCTGACCGTCAACGTGACCCGCGAAAAGGCGGCGGCGGCGGCGCTGATGCAGGCGCAGAAGATGGAGATGCTGGGCCAGCTGTCATCGGGGATCGCGCATGATTTCAACAACCTGCTGACCATCATCCTCGGCAATCTCGCGCCGATGCGCGACCGGATCGGCGACGAGGCGCTGGCCGCCGAGATGCTCGACCCGGCGATCCGCGCCGGCCGCCGCGGCGCCGAGCTGATGCGGCGGCTGCTGGCGGTGGCCCGGCGCCAGCCGCTATCGCCGGTCGCGGTTCCGGTCGCCGAAACGCTGCACGGCGCCGCCGAGCTGGTCCGGCCGAGCCTCGGCGACGGCATTGCGCTGGTGGTGGAGCCCGGCGATACCGAAGCCGCCCATGCCGATCCGGCGCTGCTCGAGACCAGCCTGATCAACCTTGTGATCAACGCCGCCGATGCCTGCGCCGGGCAGGGCACGATCCGGCTGACCAGCGCCGCCACCGCCAGCGGCGACATCGAGATCCGGGTCGAGGACGACGGCAGCGGCATGGACCCCGACACCAGGTCGCGGATCTTCGAGCCGTTCTATTCGACCAAGGCCGGGCGCGGCGGGACCGGGCTTGGCCTGACCATGGTGCAGAACTTCGTGGCGGATTCCGGCGGCCGTATCGAGGTCGACAGCGCGCCGGGCCGCGGCACCCGCTTCGTGCTGACCCTGCCGCGCGCGCCGGACGGCGCCGCGGCGCGGCCGATCCCGCCGATGGCGGCACCGGCGCCGTCACGGCTCGACGGTCGGCTGGTGCTGCTGGTCGACGACGATGCCGACGTGCGCGCCACGCTCAGCCGCAATCTCGTGGCGATCGGCGCGCAGGTGCTCGAGGCCGGCGACGGGGCCGAGGCGCTAAGCCTGATCGAAGCGGTTCCGGGGATCGGCGCGCTGGTGTCGGATATCTCGATGCCGGGGATCGACGGGATCGAGCTGGCCCGCCGTGTCCGCAGTCGCGATGCGGGGCTGCCGGTGGTGTTGATCACCGGTTACGGCCGCAACCGGATCGAGGCCCGGCTGCGCGACAGCGTGCGGCTGCTGCGCAAGCCGGTCGACGCCGAAACCATCGCCGAGGCGATCCGGACCGGAGAGCCGGCATGAGCGAGACCATCTTCATCCTCGAGGACGACCGCGATCTCGCGGCGCTGTTCCAGCGCGAGATCGAGCGCGCCGGGATGATCGCGCGGCCGTTCCGGTCGATCCGGGCGGTGCGCGCGGCGCTGGAAGTCGCGGCGCCCGATCTCTGCGTGCTCGACCTCGGCCTGCCGGACGGCGACGGGCTCGAGTTTCTGCGCGATGGCCTCGCGGCGCGCGGCGTGCCCACCGTGGTGGTCAGCGGCCGCAGCAGTCTTGGCGACCGGATCGAAGGGCTGTCGCAGGGCGCCGACGACTATCTTGCCAAGCCGGCCGACCCGGTCGAGCTGGTGGCGCGGATCCGGAGCGTGCTGCGCCGCATGGCGCGCGCGGCGCCAAGCCTGACGCCAGAGACCGAAGCGCCGCGCCGCGCCCGGTTCGCCGGTTGGGGCTTCGACGCCACCCGGCTCGAGCTGACCGACCCCGAAGGCGCCGCGATTACGCTGTCGCGCGCCGATGCCGACCTGCTGGCGCTGTTCCTGCGCACCCGCGGCCGGGTGGTCAGCCGCGACTGGCTGGTCGAACAGATGTTCGACGACGCCGGCGGCCAGTTCGACCGCAGCGTCGACGTTCGGGTGTCGCGGCTGCGCAAGAAATTGGGCGAGGACCCGCGCAGCCCCAAGCTGATCCGCACGGTCTACGGCGCGGGCTACGTCTTCGCGGCGCAGGTCGACTGGCATTGAGACGGATCGCGGATTACTTCCGATAACTGTAATTATGTAACTGTCGAAATCAGCGCGCGCCGTTCGCCATTCTGACCGCTTCCGGCCGGCGTCGCAGCGCTAGCATCGCGGCCACGCCGATCATCGGCCCCGGCACCAGCACCAGGAAGGTCCAGCGCCAGCCGCCGATCCACTCCGCGACATGCGGCAGCGCCCAGATCGCCAGCACGGTCAGCGCAAAGCCGATGCCAAGCTGCAGCGTCACCGCGGTGCCGACGAAGCGGCTGTCGGCCAGCTCGGTCGCCGCCGCCGAGAACTGCGCGCTGTCGCCGACCACGGTGATGCCCCAGAGGATCGCCACCGCCGCCAACACCCAGCCCGGCCCGTCGAAGGCAAAGCCGATCGCCAGCGCCGCGGCGCCCGACAGCGCCATCATCAGCGCAGTGGTGGCGCAACGGCCGATCCGGTCGGACAGCACGCCGCCCAGGATGCAGCCGACCACCCCCGAGGCGACCACCACGAAGGTCAGCATCGAGGCGCCGCCGAACGGGAACGGCGCGATGCCGGCCTCGGCGGCGCTGGCGAAGGCGAGAAACCACGCCCACATCGCATACAGCTCCCACATGTGGCCGAAGTAGCCCAGGTTCACCAGCATCAGCGCCTTGTCCGACATCACCCTCAGGCTCTGCCGCGGATCGAAGGTGGCGCGGCCGAAGCCGTGCGGGCCCTCGGCCAGCGTCAGCCCGAACACCAGCGCCGACCCCAGCGTCGCGATGCTGGTGCCGGTGACCACGACGCGCCAGTCGAAGCCGGCGGCCAGCGCCCGGATCAGGTGCGGCATCGACGACCCGAGGGTCAGCGCGCCGATCAGGAACCCGAGCGCCAGCCCGCGCCCCGAGACGAACCAGGTCGCCATCAGCTTGATCGCCGGCGGGTAGACCCCGGCGAGCGCCACGCCGGTGACGAAGCGCGCCGCGATCGCCGCGCCGGCGCCCGGCTCGAGCAGCAGGACCGCGTTGGCCAAGGCCGCCAACACCGCCGCCCCGGCCATCAGCCGCGGCAACGGCACGATGTCGGGCAGGTTGACAAGGCTGGCCGCGACCGCGCCCGCGACGAAGCCCAACTGCACCGCGTTGGTCAGCCAGGCGGCGGCCGAGGCGCCGAGGCCCCAGTCGCGCACCAGCTCGGGCAGGATCGCGGTGGCCGAGAACCAGCTGGTCATCGCGCCGACCACGCCAAGGCAGATCAGCGAAAGCGCGCGCCAGCGCAGCGCCGCGGCTCCGGGTGTGGCAGCGGTCATCGGCGGCGGCGATCAGGGCTGGGGGTCATGCGCGGCACTCCTGCGGGGTCGGCGACAGCCGGGGCTGCCGCCGTGGGTAATACAGCCTCGGCCGGGTCGGCAAGCAATGCCGGCGGCCGCGGGCCAGCGCTCCGCAACTTGGCCGTCGACAATCCCCCGAACCGATCCTAGCCTCGCGGCGATCGCGGCCGCCAAGGGGGCCGCGTCGGCCACCGCAAGCCGAAGGACCCGGACCCGTGATGAAATGCTTCTACGCCCCCGAGACCGCGGCCCATGACCCGGAGTTCCGGCTGACCCACGGCCGGGTGCAGCAGAACGCCGAACGTGCCGAGCGCGGCACCCGGATGCTGGCGGCGCTGGACCGGCTCGGCCTGGCTCCCGAGGCGCCGCCCCGGTGCGACGACGCCGACCTTATCACGGTGCACACCCCTGAATTCGTGCGCTTTCTCGAAACCGCATGGGATGAATGGCAGGCCCTGCCCGGCGCCGGGCCCGAGGTGGTCGCCAACACCCACCCGCTGAAGGATCTTGCGACCTACCCGGCGTCGATCGTCGGCCGGGCCGGCTGGCACATGGCCGACACCTCCTGCCCGATGGGGCCGCATAGCTGGGTCGCGACCCGCCGCGCCGCCGACTGCGCCGTGGCCGCCGCCGAGGCGATCGCCGCCGGGACGCCGCTGGCCTACGCGCTGTGCCGGCCTCCGGGGCATCACAGCGATGCCGACAGCGCCGCGGGGCATTGCCTGATGAACAACGCCGCGATCGCCGCGGCACGGCTGCGCCGGCACCACGACCGGGTCGCGATCCTCGATATCGACGTGCACCACGGCAACGGCACCCAGGGCATCTTCTACGACCGCGCCGACGTGCTGACCGTCTCGATCCACGCCGAGACATCGAACTATTACCCGTTCTACCTTGGCTACGCGCATGAGACCGGCCGCGGCCCGGGCGACGGCTTCAACCTCAACATCCCGCTGGCGCGCGACAGCGGCGACGCGGTCTGGATCGACGCGATACGCCGCGGTCTCGACCGGATTGCCGAGTTTGCCCCGGGGGCGCTGGTGGTGTCGCTCGGGCTCGATGCGCATGAGAACGACCCGCTGCGCGGGCTGGCGGTCAGCACCGAAGGATTCCGCGACGCCGGTGGCTTGATTGCCGCGGCCGGCTTGCCGACAGTGCTGATCCAGGAGGGCGGCTATCTTTCGGCCGACCTGACGGACAACCTCGCCGCCTTTCTCGGCGGCAGCCTCGGCCGCGGTGCCGACGGCGCGATCCATTGAACCTCGGAGCCCGGTGATGAACATTCTGTCGAACTCGCTCGCCCAAGCCGACATGGCGACCTCGCTGCATCCCTTCACCGATGCGCGTCGGCATCTGGAGAAGGGTCCGCTGGTGATCGCGCGCGGCGAGGGCATCCATGTCTACGACGAGTCCGGCAAGCAGTACATCGAGGCCATGGCCGGGCTCTGGTCGGTCGCGGTCGGCTTCAGCGAACCGCGGCTGGTCGAGGCGGCGCACAAGCAGATGCAGGCGCTGCCCTATTACCACAGCTTCGCCCACAAGGCGCATGAACCATCGATCCGGCTGGCCGAAAAGCTGGTCGAGATGACGCCGGACAACCTGACCCGGGTGTTCTTCACCAACTCGGGCTCAGAGGCGAACGATACCGTGGTCAAGATGATCTGGTACATGAACAACGCGCTGGGACGTCCTGAAAAGAAGAAGTTCCTGGCTCGGAACAAGGGCTATCACGGCATCACCGTGGCCTCGGGATCGCTGACCGGCCTGCCCGGCAATCACCGCGACTTCGACCTGCCGGCGATCCCGGTCAGCCATCTGACCTGCCCGCATCACTACCGCTTCGGACTGCCCGGCGAATCCGAGTCCGAGTTCACCGCAAGGCTGCTCGACGAGGCCGAGCAGCGCATCCTGGCCGAAGGCCCCGACACCATCGCCGGCTTCATTGGCGAACCGCTGATGGCCGCCGGCGGGGTGATGCCGCCGCCCGAGGGCTACTGGCCGGGGATCGAGGCGCTGTGCCGCAAGTACGACATCCTGATGATCTCGGACGAGGTGATCAACGGTTTCGGCCGGCTCGGATCGAGCTTCGGCGCGGTGCATTACGGCTTCACCCCCGACATCATGGTACTGTCGAAGCAGCTGACCTCGTCCTACATGCCGCTGGCGGCGATCGTGTTCTCGGAAACGATCTTCGACGCGATCGCCGACAACAGCCACAAGATCGGCACCTTCGGCCATGGCTTCACCGGGTCGGGCCACCCGGTCGCGACCGCGGTCGGCCTGGCCAACCTGCAGGTCATCGAAGACCGCGACCTGATGGGCAATGCGGCGCGGATGGGGGCGCGGCTGCAGCAGGCGCTGGCGCCGTTCGCCGATCATCCGCTGGTCGGAGAGGTGCGCGGCGCCGGGCTGATCGCCGGGCTGGAGCTGGTCGCCGACAAAGCGACCAGGCGGCCGTTCGATCCAATCGGCAAGGTCGGCCTGGCGGCATTCGAGATCGGCCACGAGGAAGGGATGATCTGCCGCAACGTCGGCGACACGCTGGCGCTGTGCCCGCCGATGATCGTCACCGACTCCGACATCGACGAGATCGTGCAGCGGATGGGCCGGATACTCGACCGCACCGCGGCCTGGGTGGCGCAGACCGGCATCGCCGACGCCTGACCGAAACCATCGCGGGTCGCGCGGCCCCTTCGTGCCTCGTAGAAGCACGAGGCGGCGCCGCGCGGCCCGAAATCGCCCCGGGTCCGGGCCATGCCGTGCTAAGCTGCGCCGCATGCATCCCGTGGGAAAAGGGGCGAGACATGAAGACGATCATCGGCCTTTCGGCCTGTGCGCTTGTCGGCTGGGCAACCGCCGCGACGGCGCAGGACAGCGACATGAGCTTTTTCGTGACCAGCGTGAACCCGGGCGCCGGCGCCGACCTCGGGGGGCTCGAAGGGGCCGACGCCTATTGCAGCGGCCTTGCCGAAGCGGCGGGCAGCAGCGGCCGGACCTGGCGCGCCTACCTGTCGACCAGCACCGAGAACGCCCGCGACCGGATCGGCACCGGCCCCTGGGTCAACGCCGCCGGCACCGAGATCGCCGCCGATCTCGAGACGCTGCACGGCGACGCCAACAACATTTCCAAAGAGACCGCGCTGGACGAGACCGGCGCCATGGTCAACGGCCGCGGCGACGAGCCGAACCGGCACGACATCCTGACCGGATCGCTGCCGGACGGCACCGCGGCCGAGCAGACCTGCGAGGATTGGACCAGCAGCGGCGACGGCGCGGCGATGGTCGGGCACCACGACCGGATGGGGCTGGACGACACGCCGCCGTCGCTGTCGTGGAACGCGTCGCACCCGTCGCGCGGCTGCGGCCTCGAGGCGCTGCGCGGCACCGGCGGCGACGGGCTGTTCTACTGCTTCGCCGCCGACTGATCGCGCGGCCACGCATGGGCGGCCGCGCGTCGGGTCATTCCGGCTGCGGCCGGTTCGCGCCGAGCACGGTGAACAGCGCCCGCCGCGCCCGCATCTTGGCGCCGTTGATCACGCTGAACAGCGACGGCACGAACAGCAGCGACAGCAGCGTCGACAGCAGCAGCCCGCCGATCACCGCGACCGCCATCGGCGCGCGGAATTCGCCGCCCGGTCCCAGCGCCAGCGCGCTCGGCACCATGCCGGCGGCCATCGCGATCGTGGTCATCACGATCGGCCGCGCCCGCTTGTGGCCGGCGTCGCGCATCGCGCTCGCGATGTCGACGCCGCGGCCCATCGCCTCGAGCGCGAATTCGACCAGCATGATCGCGTTCTTGGTGACGATGCCCATCAGCATCAGGAAGCCGATCACAACCGACAGGCCGATGCCCGAGCCGTAGAGATACAGCGCGAAGATCGCGCCACCGATCGCCAGCGGCAGCGACAGCAGGATGGTGATCGGGGTGATGAAGCTGGAGAACAGCAGCACCAGCACCACGTAGACCAGCAGCACCCCTGCCCCCATCGCCAGCGCGAAGCTGGTGAACACCTCGCCCATCACCTCGGCGTCGCCCGCGGCCTGCACCGAGGTGCCCTCGGGCATGTTCTGCGCCAGCGGCAGCGCGTTCATCGCGGCGGTCGCCGGACCAAGCAGGGCGTCGCCTTCGAGGTCGGCATCGACCGAGGTGCGGTATTGCCGGTCGTAGCGCTCGATCGTGCTCGGGCCGGTCGACAGCGCCACCTCGGCCACCGCGCCAAGCGGCACCGGGCTGCCGGTGGTCGACGGCACCCGCTGCCCGGCGAGTTGACTCAGGTCGTTGCGCACGTCCTCGGACAGCCGCACGTTGATCGGGATCTGCCGCTCGCCCGAGTTGAACTTGGGCACGCTGGCGCCGCTGTCGCCCAGCGTCGCGATCCGGATCGTGTTGGCCAGCGCCGCGGCGGTCACCCCCATCTCGGCGGCCAGCTCGGGCTTCGGGGTGATCTGGATCTCGGGCCGCACCAGCGCCGACGAGGTCGAGGCGTTCTCGATCTCGGGCAGCCGGTTCATCTCCTGCGCCAGCTGCCGCGCCGCCGCGCTGGCGGCCTCTTCGCTGTCGCCCAGCACGCTGATCGCCAGGTCGCGGGCGTTGTTTTCGTTCAGCACGAACAGCCGCACGTCGGGCACCGGCGCCAGCAACGCCGCGATCTCGTCGCTGATCTCGAAGGACGACCGCTCGCGGTCGCCCTTCTGACCGTAGTTCACCACCAGGTTCGCCTTTGTGTCGCTGCCCGAGCCGTCGACGAAGACGTTCTCGACCTCGGGGATCTGCTGCAGGATGGCGGTGATCCACTGGGTCGCCGCGCGGGTTTCGGCAAGCGTCGAGCCGGGCGGCAGCTCGACGCTGACCGCGGTGCGGCCGGTGTCCGAGGGCGGCACGAATTCGGTCGGCAGCAGCGTCGCCGAGTAGATCGAGCCGACAAAGATCCCGACACCCATGATCAGCGTCACGGTGCGGTTGCGCAGGGTCCAGCCGAGGATCGACATGTAGACCCGCATCACCGGCCCGTCGCGCTCGGCTTCGGGCGCGAGGCCGCCGCGCAGGAAATACGCCGCCATCATCGGGGTGATCAGCCGCGCCACCAGCAGCGAGAACAGCACCGCGACCGCGACGGTCAGGCCGAACTGCTTGAAATACTGGCCGGCGATGCCCGACATGAAGCTGACCGGGGCGAACACCGCGACGATGGTGAAGCTGATCGCGATCACCGTCATGCCGATCTCCGACGACGCCTCTTCCGAGGCCTCGTAGGCCGGTTTGCCCATCTGGATGTGGCGCACGATGTTCTCGATCTCGACGATCGCGTCGTCGACCAGGATGCCGGTCACCAGGGTGATGCCGAGCAGGCTGACGGTGTTGAGCGAAAAGCCCAGCATCTCCATCACGATGAAGGTCGGGATGATCGACAGCGGCAGCGCCACCGCGGTGATCACCGTGGCGCGCCAGTTCTTCAGGAACAGGAACACCACGATGATCGCCAGCGCCGCGCCTTCGTAGAGCGTTTCCATCGCGCTGTGGTAGTTGCCCTCGGTGTAGATCGTCGCGTCGTCGACCAGGCTGAAGCTGGTACTGGGATAGGCCTCGGCCAGCTCTGCGAGATGCTCCTTGGCGCTTTCGGCGGCGGCGAGATCGCTTTCGCCGGTGGCGCGGAACACGCCGAAGGCGACGACCGGCTGCCCGTCGAGCAGCGCGAAGGACGACGGATCGACCGAGCCGTCCGAGATGCTGGCGATCTGGTCGAGCCGCACCGTGCCGCCCGAGCCGATCCGGATCGGCGTCGCGCCGAGATCGGCGATGCTGTCGGCGCTCCCCAGCGCGCGGATGCTGTATTCCTGCCCGGCAAGATCCCCCGAGCCGCCGCCCAGGTCGACGTTGACCTGCGCCAGCTGGCTGTTGACGTCGGCCGCGGTCAGCCGCAGCGCCAGCAGCCGGTCGGGGTCGAGATCGACGCGGATCTCGCGCTCGGCGCCGCCGATCCGGGTGACCTTGCCGATGCCGGCGCCGGTCTGCAGATCGCGGGCCACCACCTCGTCGACGAAATACGACAGCTCTTCGATCGACTTGGTCGGGTCCGAAACCGCGTAGGTCAGGATCGCCTGCCCGGTCACGTCGAGCCGCTGGATCGTCGGTTCGGTGGCGCCGTCGGGCAGGTCGCTGCGCACGCTGGCGACCGCGTCCTTGACGTCGTTCAGCGCCCGGTCGGTGTTGGTCGAGATTTCGAATTCGATGGTCAGCCCGGCCGAGCCGTCGCTGGCGGTGGCGCTGACGTGGCGCACCCCGGTGATGTCGGACACCGCGCCCTCGAGCGGCCGGACGATCTGGCTGGTGATCTCGGAGGGCGCGGCGCCGGGCTGGCTGACCGAGATCGTCACGATCGGGATGTCGATGTTCGGGAATTGCGTCACTGGCAGCCGGAAGAAGCTGACCATGCCGACGATGCAGAGCACGAGAAACAGCGCCAGCGGCGGCACCGGGTTGCGGATCGCCCAGGTCGACATGTTCATTGCGACACCTCGGTGGCGGCGGCCTCGGCCTTGGCGGTGGTCTGCGCCGCGGGGTCTGCGGCGGACGTGGCATCGGGTTCGGCCGGCACCGGGTCGATGCTGTCGCCATCGCCGAAGAAGGCGCCGGCGCGGGCGACGACCGTGTCGCCGGCCTCGATGCCTTTCAGGATCTCGCGGGCGTCCTGCCAGATCAGCCCGGCGGTGACCGCGCGCCGTTCCAGCACCCCGTCCTCGACCCGCAGCACGTAGCTGCCGTCGCCATCGGTCAGCACCGCGGTCGACGGCACGGTGACGCCGTCGTGGCGGTCGGCGATGATCCAGCCGCCGGCGAACAGGCCGGTGCGCAGACCGGGCACCGGATCGAGCGCGATCCGAACCGTGCCAAGCCGGTTCAGCGGATCGACGGTCGGCGAAATCCGCCGCACCTCGCCCTCGATCCGGCCGAGGCTGGCGATTTCGAGCTGCACCGGGTCGCCGCGCATGATCTGCCCGAGCGAGGTTTCGACCACCTCGGCCTCGACCTCGATCAGCCCGGATTCGATGATCCGGAAGATCGGCTCGCCGCCCGAGGCCGCGATGGCGCCGATCTGACCGTTGCGCGCCGACACCAGCCCGTCGACCGGGGCGGTGATCGTGGCGTGCGACACGTTGAGCTGGGCGATGTCGCGCCCGGCCCGGGCCTGCTGCAGCTGCGCCTCGGCCACCGCCAGACCGTCGCGCGCCGAATCCAGCGTGGCCGTGGCGGTCTGCCCGGCGGCCACCGCGGAATCGAGGCTGGCCTGGGTCGCGGTGCCGCTGTCGCGCAGCTGCTGGGTCCGCTCCAGGGTCGATTGCGCCTGGGTCGACGACGCCTCGGCCGAGGAAATCTGGCTGCGGGCCTGGCGGATCCCGGCCTCGGCCCTGGCGTATTCGGCCTCGGCCTGGGCCAGCTGGGCGCGCAGGCTGCGGTCGTTGATCACCGCCAGCACGTCCCCCTTGGCGACGCTGTCGCCGACATCGACCATCAGCTTGTCGATCGTCGCGCCGCTGACCTCGGGGTAGACCAGCGCCTCGTTGCGCGGCACCAGCGTGCCGGCGACCGGAATCCGCTGGATCACCTCCTGGCGCTGCGCCGTCACCACGGTGACGGCCGGCAGCTGCACCGTCTCGAGCGCCTGCGCCGATGCCGGCGAGGCCTGCAGCGACGCGGCCGGAACGACCCCCGCCAGCAGCGTCAGCAACAGCGCCGGAATCCGCCCGGCCATGGTCACGCGATCGAGTCGGTTCATCTGGTCGGTCTCCGGGCTCTGGACTGTCGCCCGGTGCTATGCCAAGGCGGGGCGCGACGGTCAATCACTTTATTCAGACGTGACTGAACGTCGCGGATCGGTCAGGACGACGGGGCGCGAACCGCACGTGATCGAGACGTTCTGAACGAACTGGACCGGCGCTTCGGCGTTTTCTAGACTGGCACCGGCAAGGAGACCGACCCATGACCACAGCCGCCGACCTTGACGCCCTGCGCACCGACTTCATCGAGAAGGTCGGGCTGATCGCGCAGAACGAAGGCCTGCCGCGGATCGCCGGCCGGGTGTTCGGGCTGCTGGTGTTCGACGGCGACATCGTCGCGTTCGGCGATCTCGCCGAGCGGTTGCAGGTCAGCCGCGGCAGCATCAGCTCGGCCACCCGCACCCTCGAAGACCGCGGGCTGATCAAGCGGGTCGGCAAGCCGGGCCAGCGGCAGGACTTCTTCCGGCTGGCCGAAAACCCCTACGAGAACATGCTCAACACCGTGGCGGCGGGGCTGGATCGCGCGCGCTGCGAGATCGCCGACACGCTGGAGCAGATTCCCGGCGACGAAACCGGCATCCGCGACAGGATCGGCAGCTATGCACGGCTTTACGACGCGATGAGCGCCGCGGTCACCCGGTCGGTCAAGGATCTGAAATGACCCCGCGCGACCGCGTCAGGAAAAGCTGACCGCGACGATCCGCAGGTCGACCGGCCCGCTCGGCTTCGGCCATTCGACCAGGTCGCCGACCTTGGCGCCCAGCAGCGCCGCCGCCAGCGGCGACGCCGGCGCGATCAGCCCCCGCGACGGATCGGCCTCGTCCTCGCCGACGATCCGGTAGGCGCGCCGCCGCCCGGCGTCGTCCTCGACCTCGATCTCGGCGCCGAAGGCCACGGTGTCCGGCGCCAGCTCCGAGCCGTCTACCGGCAGCGCCCGGTTGATCCGCTCTTCGAGAAACCGGATGTCGCGCTCGGCGACCGAGATCGGGAACCGGGCGCCGAGATCGTCGCCCCGCGCCCGCAACGCCGCCAGTTCGGCCCGCCGCTCGGCCAGCCTGTCGTGCAGCGCCGCCAGCCCCGCCGGGGTCACGTAGTTCGGTCCGGCGCTTTGCGGCAGATCGGCCAGCCGATCGTTTTCCGGGCCGTCGTCTTCCTTGGTGAAGGCCTTGCTCATTCGCCTCTCCTGTCTGCTCGTGGTCCCGGCACAGCGACCGAACCCGGCTTCGGGTTCCGAAATCAGCTGGCCGGGCCGGGGTCAGGCGACGGCGCGCAGCGATTCGGTCAGGTAGGCGGCGCGGATTTCCGCGACCAGCGCCCGCACCAGGGGACCCTCGCCCAGGTCGCTGTGATAGAGGTTGACCCTGATGGTCTGCAGGTCGGGCAGCGCGCTGCCATGCGCGATCCGTTCGAACTGCGGCGGTTCGGTGCCGCCGATCATCGCATGCACCGCGAGATCGGCGCTGACCGTGGCTTCGATGGTCCGGCTCGAGCCGCGCTCGACGGCGCTCTCCCAAGGGATTCCGGCCATGTCGAGCTGACGCTGCACGCTGCCGCGGAACATGCAGGCGGTCTCGAAGGCCAGCCGCAGCGGTCGCTGCTGCCAGGCGCGGCCGCCCGGTGCCCCGACCCAGACCAGCGGCCGGGTGGCAAGGGTCTCGCCGCCCTCGCCGACGCTGTCCTCGGTGGTCAGGATCACGTCGAGCTCGCCGCGCGCGAACTGCTCCTTGAGCTGCACCGTGAAGCAGGTGACCAGCTGCACCTTCACCTTCGGCCAGTCGGCGGCGAAGCGCTTCAACACCGTCGGAATCGCCGGGTAGATCACGTCGTGCGGCACCCCGAGCGTCACCTCGCCCTCGTAGCCGTTCGACGCCAGCCGGGTCTGCGCCTCGTCGTTCAGCGCGATCATCCGCCGCGCGTAGCCAAGCAACTGTTCGCCCGGCCCGGTCAGCGTCACACCGCGGCCGCTGCGGTCCAGCAGCGCCAGCCCAAGCCCGTCCTCGAGCCGCTTCAACTGCATCGAAACCGCCGATTGGGTGAGGTTGAGAAACCCCGCCGCCCGGGTCACGCCGCCGGTCTCGACCACGGTGACGAAGGCGCGCAGGGCAGTCATATCGAGGTTTCGTGCCATATCAAGATCCGTGATGACCCACCGCATAATCATTCGTTATCATGATGCGCCCGAAACTGGCATGATGCAAGCGTCAACCGCCCGCAGCCTCATATCAGGAAGGCGATCCGGGCCATCATCCAGGATAGCGCCATGCAAGGTCACCTGCCCTACCCCGCCCATCACGATCGACATCGCGCCCGCCGTCCGGGCCTCCGCGACCGGCTTGCCCGGCTGCTGCTAACGCTCGGCAACTGGCGCAGTCTGCGCCGTCAGCGCGCTCATCTGGCCGAACTCGACGACCACATCCTGCGCGACATCGGCCTGACCCGCGACGATGCGCTGCGCGAGGCGCAGCGCCCGGTCTGGGACGCGCCCGAGCGCTGGCGCCGCTGACCCGTGACCGAACGGCCCCCGGCGCCACGTCGGGGGCCGTTCGCGCCGGTCGCGACCAGCCGGCGTCGCGCTAAGGCAGCTGCCGCCCCCGCAGCGCCCGCTCGCCGATCCGGAGCCGGGTCTCGCTCGGCTCTGCCTCGACCGCCTCGAGCACCGCGCGCAACTCGCCGCGCACGCTGTGCAGCTGATCGAGCAGCGAGATCACGATGCCGAGCGCGTCGACCTCGAGGTCGAACTCGTCCGACAGCTCGCACAGCAACTCCATCCGAGCCAGGTCGATTCGGCGGAATTGCGGACCGGCCGGGCCGTGCAGCGGCGTCACGATCCGGGCGCCGACGAAGCTGCTCAGCCGCGCCCGCGTCAGCCGCGCCACCGCGGCCAGCGCCTCGTCCTCGGAATACCGGTCGGTCACGACGGCGCCTCCTTGCGCGGGTCGTAGCCGTGATCATGGCGCCAGGTCTCCATCAGCGCGGCCAACTGGGGATCGATCTTCGGCGGCGACACCAGCCGCAGTACCACCAGCTGGTCGCCGCGCGGCCCGCTTTGCGGCTCCACGCCACGGCCGCGCAGCCGCAGCACCTGGCCGCCGCTGGCGCCCTTGGGCACGGTGACGCTGACCTTGCCGTCGATCGTCGGCACCTCGACCTTGGCGCCAAGCACCGCCTCGTAAAGCGTGATCGGCAGCGTCAGGTGGATGTCGTTGCCGTCGCGGCGGAACTGCGGATGCGGCCGCACCGCGATGGTCACCAGCGCATCGCCGGCCGGCCCGCCGCCGATCCCGGCCTCGCCCTTGCCGCGCAGCCGCACCGTCTGGCCGTCCTCGGTGCCGCGCGGGATCTTCATCTCGAGCTTGCCACCGTCGGGCATGACGATCTTCGCCGACCCGCCGTTGACCGCGTCGAGAAACGGCACCTCGAGCGCGAAGCGCAGATCCGCGCCCGGCGCGGCAAAGCCCTGCGCCCCGGGTCCATGGCGCGACCGGGTCTGCTGCCGCAGGAAGTCGGCAAAGAAATCCGACGCCGCCGACCGGTCGAAACGCGGCCCGGTGCGATACGGGTTGTCGGGCGCCTCGGCGTAGTCGCGGTAGAAGCTGCGTTGGCGCCGCTCGACGCCGTCGGCGTCGATTTCGCCCCGGTCGAACCGGGCCCGGGTGTCGGGATCGCGCAGCAGATCATAGGCCGCCGCCGCCGCCTTGAAGCGCAGCTCGGCCTTGGTGTCGTCGGGGTGCAGATCGGGATGGCTGGTCTTCGCGATATCGCGATAGGCCTTCTTGATCTGTTCGGGTGTCGCGGTCTTCGAGACGCCCAGCACGGCGTAAGGGTCTTTCACGGGGAAACCTCCAACCGGGGTCGTGTCGATGGGCCGAGTGTCGAAGGAATCCCCGGCCGCGGCAAGACGGATCGCGCGGCCGCGCGGGCAGTTTCCGCGACCGGATCGCGCCGCACCACCGCCCCAGGGAATGTCCCGACCCGGTCGCAATACCGCCGCGATCCGTAAACATGGTTAAGCCGGCCGCAGAAAGCGCCGGGAGCTGAAAGAAGGAGGCCTCGCATGAATGGATCGCTCGCCTTGGCAATCAGGAGATTTGGCCTGTGCTGCATCGGCGTCGTCGCGGCGGTCGGCGCGGCGGCCGCGCTGGACGCCACCGCCTATCCCGGCTTGGCAGACCCGGTCTGGCCGCTGATCGGCGCGGCCTTCGAAACCGACCCGACCGGGCTGATCGCAGCGCTCGTCACCGTGGCGATCTGCGGCATCGCCGCGATGCTGGTGGCCAGGCTGTTCGGCCCGAAACGCGGCAAGCACCCGCTGGACCGCGGCGCGGCCGACTGGCGTCGGCACGGCGACGGCTGACCGGTCCGTCAATCGGCTTGGCGCATCACCT